>JAUVXM010000060.1 GCA_030603565.1 Candidatus Aminicenantota bacterium | reverse complement strand
TGTGCTCGCTTCAGATTTTTAACGCCATTCCTCTTCGTTTTTCTCGGCGTCTGCGCAACTCCCCCCGTCCGTGGGTCAAACATGCTCAACGTCCGACTACGTCGGATTCCCTCGAAAATACTCATCAGAAGGCTAAATCTTCAATGTCGCTTCAGCCACATCAGAATTTCATAAGATACAAATCTTTTACCATAACATTTCACATTTTACAATTCACATTTCACGGTTTTTCCCATTTACCATTTACCATTAACTATTTTCTGCTTTTCCGCATCTGCAGCAACCTCGACTCGTGAATAATCCAGGATAGATAAAAGCTGTTAAAAGAATCAGGGCAACTAACCTGATTCTTGCTTAAGGCTCAGAAGATTAGAAAAAATTGGGGGAACTCAAGTAAAAGCATTTGACATTGGATTAGTCAAGATGTTAAATTTACCTTGAAGAAATTATTAATATATTTGGAGGTCACAATGAATATTAAAAAATATGGTGTATTTTTTGGAATAATATCTCTAATTTTCATGTCATTTTCTTTTCTCTATTCTCAATCTGAGGAAGCTTCCGGCATTTTTGAGCAAAACAAGCAAAGCGTTGTTTCATTTGTTGTTATGGGAGAAGATAAGGAAGAAATTGCCAGAGGGACTGGATTTATAATCGGGAAAGACCTTATGCTTACAAATTATCATTTAGTAAGCCAGGCTAAAAATGCAGAAGGAAGAGATTATCGAGGAAAAAAAGTAAAAATAGTAGGAATAATATCCCATAACAAAGAATATAACCTGGCGGTATTACAAGTAAAAAGCAAAGCCCCGGCATTGACTCCTGGAACTTTTGCTGGAATAAAGTTTAGTGATGAGTTGGCTGTTATTGGTGGAAATGAAGCAGGAGAAATTCAACTTTATGAAGGAAAAGTCATTAATCTTGTGGAATTTGAGAAAGACCTCAAGGAAGCTGATCTAAATATATCTTCAACTCAATCATTAAGTGGAGCTCCTGTTTTTGATAAAAATGGGCAGTTAGTGGGAATAATGATGTATCCAGAAACTAGATCAAAAGTTGTAATTCCTGCAGATCTTATTAATAAAGTGGAAAAATCAGGAGCAGTGACTAAATTTAAAAATTGGGAAAATGAAGAGTACTTCGAGACTTATGAAGGCTCTTACCTTGCTGCTAAACTTTATATTGCCCTGGGCAGCTCCAGAAAAGCCGCAAATTACCTCAAAAAAGTGTTAAAAATTAAACCGGAAGAACTTGATGTCCTGGTAATGCTTGCCGAAACATATTCCAAGCAAAGAAATTATTCATCGGCTGAAACGACATATAAAAAAATAGTCGATTTGAAACCCAGCCTGGATAAGGCTTATATGGGATTGGGAATAGTCTATATAAAGATGAGGAAATGGAGTGATGCCGTAACTGCTCTGGAAAAAGCAGTACAGCTCAATTTAGACCACAAAAGTGCCTATTTATTGATAGGACAGGCTTATAAGGAGCAGAAGAGTTACACAAAAGCTGCAGAGAATTTCACAAAATACTTAGAGCTTAATAGCAATAATCCCCAGGATGCTCATTTACAGCTTGGACAGTGCTACTTAGAACTTGAACAGCATGATAAAGCGATACCAGCCCTTGAGGAAGCTCTTAAATTAGATCCTCAGTCGATTAACATTAACTACAGACTAGCCCAGTGTTATCAGAAAGTTGGTCAATATGAGAAAGCAGAAGGTATTTATTCCAATCTGGCCCAAATCTCTCCGGATGATGCTAAAGTTTATTTTAACAATATTATCAGGATTTATGATGAAGCCAAAATGCCAGATAAAGCAGTAAATGCTGCAAAAAAATTAATTGATTTGGACCCGAATAATCATGAATCACATTATAATATGGGAGCTATGTTGGTTAAGCAGAATAAGTATACAGAAGCAATCGAATCGTTTAAAAAAGCGATCGAGCTTAAATCGGACTTTGTATACGCATATGCTAATATGGGATACAGCTATTCCCAGATGAAAAAATACTCGGATGCAGTTGATGCTTTTAAAAAACTGGTCGAAGTCGCTCCCGATGACTCAAATGGATGGTTTAATCTTGGGGTAAATTATATGCAGCAGAAAAAATGGTCATCTGCAGTAGAACCGCTTAGAAAAACAATCGAGTTGCGGCCGAATTACGGACTGCCTTATTATAATCTGGGAATTGTTTATTTAAACCTGAAGGATAATTACAGCGCTAGAGAGCTTTACAAAAAACTTAAGACATTCGACCCGGATATGGCGTCAAAACTACAGAAATATTTGCGTTAAAAGAAGAATAAGACTGTCCTTCTATTTCACATGAAAAATTCAGGGTCAAAAGCACTCTGGGCTGAAATTGCAGATGAATACAGGAAGAAAAACCCGAAATCAGAAACTTTCTTTCATTCGGCCTCGAAAAGTCAGGTTGGTGGAGGAAGCCATAATTTAAGACTGTTTTCTCCTTTTCCTTTTTATGACTCATATTGTTCTGGTTCGAAAGTCAGAGATATTGACGGAAATACTTATATTGACTTTTGGCAGGGGCATTTCAGTAATATTCTGGGGCATAATCCCCAAATTGTCAGAGATGCTTTAATAGATTATTTTCAAAAAGGGCAGGGGCTTATAACAGGATTTCCCAATCAATTTCAGCATGAACTATCTGATCTTATCCTAAGCCGTTGTAACGCGGATAAAATCCGGTTTACAACCAGCGGCACTTTGGCGACTATGTATGCAGTAATGCTGGCAAAATCATTTACAAACAGGAGTGTAGTTTTAAAAATCGGGGGGGGTTGGCATGGATCTCAGCCCTATACACTCAAAGGAATTACCTCATATAAAAATGGATTTAACAAAGTAGAATCAGCTGGCCTGCCATATGAGTTAAAAGACAATATAATTACCACCCGGTTTAATGACTGCCAGGACCTTAAAGACAAGTTTGAAAAAAATGGAGATCGTATTGCTTGCCTTATTATTGAGCCTTTTATAGGAGCCGGTGGATTTATATTTGGGGAAAAAGAATACCTTGAAAAAGCTAGGCAATTGACAAAAAAGTATGGGGCATTATTGATATTTGATGAAGTCGTGTCAGGTTTTCGCTTCCACGCAGGTTTTCTTCAGAGTTTATATGGAATTAAACCTGATATGACTGTTTTAGGAAAAAGTATCGGAGGAGGTATGCCATTAAGTGCGGTTGTCGGCAGGGGAAAAATTCTTAGTTTGTGTGGTGCTAAAACAAAATTAAATAGACGTGTGAAATTTGAAGGTGGAACATTTTCTGCACATCCCTCTGCTTTACTTTCCGGGTTGACGTTTCTAAAATATTTAATAAAAAACGAGAGGAAAATATATCCTAAAATAAACAAAATGGGAGAAATGGTTAGAAAGAGAATTGAAGAGATATTCACCAGAAATGGTTTCAATGTTATGTGTACAGGGAAAAACAAATCGATGGGAATAAATTCCTCTATTGTCGGTGTGCATTTTCTAAGAGAGAAAGTGGATCAAATTGTATCTCCGGATGAGGTTTGGAACGATAAAGTCAGTAATTTTGAAATGCGGGAAAAAATATTTAGATTGGCGATGATAAATAAAGGATTTAATACTTTTCATGGTTACGGGGCAATATCTTATGCTCATACACAGGAAGAAATACAAGCGTCCTTGGATGCGGTCGAATGTATTGCGAGTAATTGGAAGAAAATTCCGGACAAAATTGACAAAACCATCAGGTTGTGGTAAAAAACTAGGTTAGTAAGGTTAGTATCGAAGTTTTTTTTTCTCTACCACCCAAATTTTTGATGAATCGAAAAGATATTTAACAATTTTATGAAAAAGGGCAGGTGGCGAAATTGGCATACGCGCTAGGTTTAGGACCTAGTTCCTGTTAAAGGATTGCGGGTTCGATTCCCGCTCTGCCCATTCCAAAAACTGAAATAAAAAAGGAAAATCATGAAAAAAAACGAGGAAACAGAAAACAAAACTAATGAATGCAATCATGAACTTAAGGTAGAAATTCCAGCGGACGAAGTAAGCAAAGAGTTTGAAAAAACTCTGACAAGCTTTATAAATAGTGCCAAAATAAAAGGATTCAGGCCAGGAAGGGCTTCAAAAGATGTTGTTAAAAATATGTACTATTCTGAGATAAAAGAATCTTTGATAAACTCTCTTGCACCTGAGGTAATAAAAAAAGAACTAAAAAAACTGAGGGTTGTGCCGGTTACTTCACCGGTCATTACGGATGTTTCTTTTGAAGAGGGCAAATCTCTAAAGTTGACTGCTCATTATGAATTATGGCCGGAGTTCAAGTTGCCGGAATATAAAAAAGTAAAAATTAAAAAGAAAAAAAAGTCTATTTCAGATGAAGATGTGAATAAATCTTTAGAAGAGATGAGAGAAAGGTCTGCTCAATATATCCCGGTAGAAAAAAGGGGAGTGGCTGATAATGACTACGTTATGATTGAAGTAAAAGGAAAGGACACTAAGACAAAGAAATTATTACCGACAGAAAAGACATTTGTTTTAGCAGGCCATCCGGATAATGAAAAGTCCCTTAATGAAAATCTTATTGGTATGAAGGAGAAGGAAGTAAAACAATTTGTTGTAAATTGTGAAAAAAATCACCCTAATAAAAAAATCGCTGGAAAAGAGATAGAATATTCCTTGTTGGTAATATCTGTTAAAGAAAAAAAACTTCCTAAAATAAACGATGAATTTGCTAAAGAGATAGGAAAATTCGAAAGCCTGAAAGACTTAAAAGCAGAAATAAGGAAAGTAATGTCAAATGATAAAGAAAATTCCGCAAAAAGAGAAACCTCTGATGAGATAATTCAACAAATAGTTGGCAAGGTTGATTTTGATCTTCCGGAATCTATTGTCCAGCAGGAAACATTAGCCAATTTAAGGAGGATTCAAGAGTCCAGACCTAACCAGAAATTCAGCAAAGAAGAAATTAAAAAAATACAGGAAGATGCCAAGAAGAATGCTGAGAGGAATATAAAAAATCACCTGATATTGAAAAAAATAGCCGAGATAGAAAATCTGGAGGTTTCGGAAGCAGAGATAACCGAGGAACTAAAAGAAATTGCTAAAGCCAATAATGTTTCTTTGCCCAAGGTAGTTGAATCTGTAAACAAAAGTGGTAAAAAACAAGAACTTAAACAAAACCTTGTACTTAAAAAGACAGTTGACTTTTTAGTTGAAAACGCTATAATTGAATAGTATTTTATCCGATGACTCAAATCCCCTTTATCGTTGACAAAGAAGGAAGAAACGAACGTGTATATGATATTTATTCGCGTCTTCTCAAAGATAGAATTGTATTTATCGGTTTAGAGATTAGTGATACAGTTGCCAACTCGGTTATTGCCCAGCTTCTTTTTCTTGAAGCTGAAAACCCGGAAAAAGAAATTTCCCTCTACATTAATTCTCCTGGGGGGAATATTACTTCAGGATTAGGAATATACGATACAATGCAGTTTATCAGCTCTGATATATCCACAATATGTGTAGGACAGGCTGCCAGCATGGCAGCGGTTCTGTTAGCAGCCGGGACAGAAGGAAAACGTTATTCTCTTCCAAATGCACGTATTATCATTCACCAACCTTATGGAGGAATTAAGGGGCAAGCTACTGATATTGAAATAAAGGCAAAAGAAATATTAAGGATTCGAGATAATATTAACGATATACTTACTATTCATACAAAACAACCTAAGAAAAAGATACAGAATGATGTCGAACGTGATTTTATTATGACTACTTCACAAGCTATTGAGTATGGGATTGTTGATAAAATGTTATCGAAAAGAAAAGATAATGGATAATATAAACCAACAAAATGATAAAACCGCAAGATGTAACTTTTGTAACCGTTCCCAAAATCTGGCAAAAAAACTAATTGCCGGGCCAGGAGGAATATACATATGTGATATTTGTATTGAACTGGCCCATTCAATAGTTTTTGCTGAGAAAAAGCAGGAAGAGCAAAAAAATGAGAAAACCAGATATTTATTGCCCTTCGAAATAAATAAATTACTTGATGAATATATCATAGGCCAGGAAGATGCCAAGAAAAAAATTTCTGTAGCTGTTTACAATCATTATAAACGAATAAGTTATCAAAACGAAAAAGATGATGATGTCGAGCTAACCAAAAGCAATATTCTGCTGATAGGCCCTACAGGAACCGGAAAAACATTAATGGCACAGACTTTGGCTAAAATACTTTCCGTTCCTTTTGCCATTGCTGATGCTACAACACTTACTGAGGCCGGTTATGTGGGGGAGGATGTTGAGAATATTATTTTAAAGCTATTTCAGGCCTCACATGGAAACATTGAAAGAGCGCAAAAGGGGATCATTTACATTGATGAAATTGATAAGATCAGTCGTAAGAGCGACAGCCCCTCAATTACACGTGATGTATCTGGAGAAGGTGTGCAGCAAGCCTTGCTAAAGATCATAGAAGGTACAATAGCCAATGTGCCCCCTAAGGGCGGAAGAAAACATCCTCAGCAGGAATATATTCCTATAGATACATCTGATATTCTTTTTATATTGGGCGGCTCTTTTATCGGCCTCGACTCTATTATTTCGGAACGTATAGGAAAATATTCTGTTGGGTTCAATGCTGGAAATTTTCGGAGAGGGATTAGAAATCAGGACAAAATATATGATCAGCTGATTCCTCAGGATCTTATCAAATACGGCTTGATCCCTGAATTAGTGGGCAGGATACCTATAGTAACTATTTTTTCCGATTTGGATAAAGATGATCTTGTAAATATACTCACCAAACCCAAAAATGCTCTTGTAAAACAGTTTCAAAAGATGTTTGAAATGGAAGATACAAAGCTTGATTTTACTAAGGAGGCCCTCGCTTCTATAGCAAGCGGATCAATGGAGCAAAAATTGGGTGCACGCGGCCTCAGAAGTATAATTGAAGATCTTATGTTGGATATTATGTTTCATATTCCTTCTTCAAGTAAAATGTCCTCAATAAAGATTACTAAAAAAATGGTTGAAGATAAAAAAATAGATTATGAGAACATAAAAAGAGTTATTGGAGTTTAATAATGCAGCAAGAAAACAGAAGAGAAGTCATTGAAAGCCTCCCTTTGATTCCTTTGAGAGATATGGTTGTTTTTCCTTCCACCCTGGTTCCCTTTATTATTGGCCGGGAATCCTCGATCAAAGCTTTAGAAAAAGCATCATCCCAGGAAAAATTAATTTTTCTTTCCGCCCAGATGGATGCATCTATTGATACTCCTCAGCCTCGTGATATTTACACTCTGGGGATAATAGCTAAGATAATTCGTGTTGTAAAAATGGATAATAAAAATATCAAGGTCATTGTAGAGGGTAAAAAGAGAGCTAGAATAATTGAGTTTCTTAGCATCCATCCTTTTCACCAGGTCCTGGCTAAAGAAGTAAAAGAAATCCCTGCTGAGGGAGAAAAAACAAAAGAAATTCTTGGAGTGACCTTGGCTCTTTTTGAAGATTATTTAAAACTTCGCAAGCATGCCAGTTTTAATTCCATAATTCCTTCCCTGAAAGAAAATTCCCCGGGGCGAATATCGGATATTATTGCTTCTCATCTTTATTTATCAATTAATGAAAAGCAAAATATACTTGAGACAACTAATCAGATAGAAAGGTTACAGAGAATGAATTACATTCTGGAAGGAGAAATCCTAAAAATTCATTCCAGCTTAAAAAAGGGCGGCAAAACTTCCGAAAAAAATAAATATTTCTATAAACAACCCGGGACCAAGGTTTTTCCACCTGGTATCACAGTGAAAAATCAAGAAAAGAACAATGAACTAGAAGAGATCCGAAAAAAAATAGCAAAAGCAAAAATGCCCAAAGATGCTGAGGAAAAGGCGAACAAAGAGATAGAGCGCCTGGAAGGTATGCCTCCCATGTCTGCTGAGGCAACTGTTTGCCGTAATTATCTTGATTGGATCACATCTCTGCCCTGGAACAAAAAATCTCGCGAAAAAAGAGATTTAAAAACAGCTGAGAGGATATTAAATGAAGACCATTATGGGCTGGAAAAAATCAAAGAACGGATATTGGAGTATTTATCGATCCGCCAGTTAGTGAAAAATCCTAAGGGAATAGTATTAGGATTCATGGGCCCTCCCGGTGTAGGAAAAAGCTCATTAGGGAGTTCGATCGCACGGGCAACCGGAAGAAAATTTATACGCCTTTCCTTAGGTGGAGTACGTGATGAAGCAGAGATCAGAGGGCACCGCAGGACTTATATTGGAGCTTATCCTGGAAGAATAATTCAGATGATAAAGAAAGCAGGTACTAAAAACCCTGTTTTTCTTCTTGATGAAGTAGACAAAATGAGTGTGGATTTTAGAGGTGACCCAGCCTCTGCTCTTATGGAAGTCCTTGATCCTGAACAAAACAATACTTTTCTAGACCATTATATAGATACTGAATACGATCTCTCTCAAGTCATATTTATCGTTACCGCTAATGTAATGCGAAAAATCCCCCGACCGCTTTTAGACAGGATGGAAGTAATTCATCTTCCCGGATATACAGAAGAAGAAAAACTTCAAATAGGAAAAAGATTTTTACTCCCTAAACAGATGAAGGCTCATGGTTTAAAAGAGAAAAATCTACATCTCTCAAATAAGTCTCTTCACAAACTTATCCGTGAATATACCCGCGAAGCCGGAGTAAGAAATCTGGAGCGAGAAATAACATCGATCTGCCGAAAAGTTGTGAAAAAAGTGGTTACAAAAGGAAAATCCTATGAAGAATCTATTTCTCCAAGAAATTTGGAAAATTTTCTGGGGATTCCCCGTTTTAGAAGGACGGAAATAGACAAAAAAGAGGAGATCGGGGTAGCTGTCGGCATGGCCTGGACTGAATTCGGAGGCGAACTTTTAACATTTGAAGTAACAAAAGTACATGGGAAAGGCAATTTTACTATGACAGGCCAATTAGGTAATGTCATGCAGGAATCGGCCAAAGCTGCTTTTAGCTATGTAAAAGGAAAAATGTTTGAATTAAATGTAGCCCGTGATCTACATAAAAATTTCGATATTCATATCCATGTACCTGAAGCCTCAACTCCTAAAGAAGGCCCTTCTGCTGGAATAACTCTGGCTACAGCTATTATCTCATTGTTGATGGATATTCCGGTTAATAAAAATGTGGCAATGAGTGGAGAATTAACTCTAAAGGGAAAAGTGCTTTCAGTTGGAGGTATCAAGGAGAAGCTGTTGGCAGCACATAGAGAAGGGATCAGAGAAGTGATTTTTCCTCTGGATAATATGTGTGATTTGAGGGATATCCCAAAAAATATCAAAGCTGTTATGAAGATTAATTTTGTTGAAACTATGGATCAAGTTTTAAAAATTGTCCTTTCAAAAGATATACCGGAGAAAATGAAAGACGATTTTGAAAGAGAAGAAACTCAAGAGCCATCTATAGCAAATTAAAATCAGAAAATTTAATAAACGAGAGGTTAGAATGAAAGAGTTAGATGTTGCCCAATTAGAAAAACACACGATAAAAAAATTAATCACTATTGCTGGTGATTTTGCTATTCCTGATGAGGAGATAAAGAATTTAAACAAACAAAATCTAATTTTTAAGGTTCTCGAAGCACAAGCAAAAAAGAAAGGACTATTGTTTTCCGAAGGAGTGCTGGAGTGTCTGAGTGACGGATTTGGATTCCTAAGGGCTCCGGAATTCAGTTACTTACCGAGCCAAGATGACATTTACGTTTCTCCATCTCAAATACGAAAATTTAGGCTTCGCACTGGAGATACAATATCCGGAGTAGTAAGGCCCCCAAAAAATGGGGAAAAATATTTTGCTTTAATCCAAATTGAAGCTATCAACTTCTCCCAGCCTGAAGTTATTATGGAGAATCGCAGAAATGTGCATTTCGAAAGCCTGACTCCTCTCTATCCATTTGAAAAATTCAAATTGGAAGATGGAGATCGAAAAAACATGAATGCCAGAATAATGGACCTTCTAACTCCAATAGGAAAGGGGCAGAGGGGGCTTATAGTCTCTCCTCCAAGAGCTGGAAAAACGACTTTACTTAAGACTATCGCCCAATCAATAGAAAAAAATCATCCTGAAGTATTTACGATCGTACTTCTAGTAGCGGAACGTCCTGAAGAAGTTACAGATTTTCAGAGAAGCATTAATGGAGAAGTCGTTGCATCTACTTTTGACGAACCCCAAAAACGAAACACACAGGTTTCAAATATTGTATTAGAAAAAGCTAAACGTCTCGTAGAGTTAAAAAAGGATGTTGTTATATTGATGGATAGTATTACACGTCTTGCACGTGCCAACAATGCCATAATTCCGCCTTCCGGGAAAGTTCTTTCCGGAGGAATCGATGCTAATGCTTTGCAAAAGCCTAAGAAATTTTTCGGCTCTGCCAGGAAAGTGGAAGAAGGCGGAAGCTTAACCATAATGGCAACTTCTCTTGTTGATACTGGAAGCCGCATGGACGATGTGATTTTTGAAGAATTTAAAGGAACAGGAAACATGGAGATCAACCTTGACCGCCGGCTTGTTGATAAAAGATTATTTCCTGCCATAGATATCAATCGCTCCGGTACACGAAAAGAAGAGTTGCTTATTAAAGACAATGATCTTAAAAGAATTTGGGTATTACGAAAAGTTCTCAGTCAATTAAATGAGATAGATGCAATGGAACTGCTGATGGAAAAGATGAGCAAGACAAAGACCAATGCAGAATTTCTTGATGCTATGAGTAAAGGCTTATAACAACCAATTTTCACTGGAGTCCCCGGCTTTATCTCCTGTGCCCCATATCTGCGGCAACCTCGACTTGTTAATAATTCAGATTAATTCTTCCGGTTTTTTCATTATACTTTCTGCAGAGTAAGTGGAAAGAAGAAAGGGATAAGCATTTTCAGAAGAAAAGGAAGGATATTTTCCATTCTCTTTGTCTTCTTTTTCAAATATCTTAAGAGTATAATCTTTAGTTCCTTTTAAAATTACAGTGTAAACAGGTTCTTTAAAGTCTTCTTTATTCTTTCCCTCAATATATTCGTCACATCTAAGACTGGATATGGCAGAAAGAATAGAATTGATATTGTCTTTGTTGCCTTTTGTTCCATCAGGTAACACCCAGGTTTCTTCTTGTCTCGCTTTTCCGGGCGCTTCTAAAGCTTCGTTTGCAGCTTGGGATTCTTTTTCTTCAAGTTCAACTGTTTCCATCTTTTTAACAAACTGCAAAGATTTTCCACTTTTTTGGATTTCTATTCCGGTTATCTCACTTTGTTCAAAATCCATAATCACTTTATCCCTGAGTTCGCCGACTTCATAGCTAAAATCGCTTTTGAAAGATGTACGTGCATAAAATATTCGCGAGTCATTTTCAAGCTTGACAAAGGTATGGTTGTAGGTGGATGATGTTTTTCCTATGTCAAATTGCCTTAATAAAGTATCGCCCTTATATGCTTTTACAGTTATTTTATTTTCTTCATCCAGGCCATAGCGCTGGAAGAACTTTTTTTCTGCTGCAAGTTCAGTTAAAGTAAGGTTTTCGACCACATCCAGCATAGAATTTACTTTAGTACTGTCTGCAATATACTCCTGAGGCACTATTTTCCAATTGTCTTCTTTTCCAGCCAATATAATGCTTATTCCGCTTCTATTTATTTCAATTCTATTTATTTCACCTGTTTGAATGTCTTGGAGTTCAGGCACTTTATAACTCATCTTGTTTCTTCCGCTTCCCAGGATAAGGTATATAAGCAGCACTGCAATAATTCCTCCTAAGATCAGATATTCTTTTTTTAATTTCATGAGCGCTCCCCCTTAGATGTTTTCTTTTTTAAAAACTCTGATTGAATCTGTTTCCGCCTGGCATTGCGGCGAAACCAAACTGAGATTCCCAGGAGAATGATAAGAGCAGGTAACCCCCCTATATTTATAATTTTCACAAAAGTCCGGGTAATAACTTTTGTATTCTTTAGAGGATTGAAGCGTTGATTTTTGCTTCTCATCACAGCAGTATCTGACTTGTTATTTAAATAATCAATAATATTTAAAAGAAATACAGCATTGGGTGAATTTCCTGCCTCATCCAGAACATTATCTTTTAATATTTCAGTGGATCCTATTAAGAATATCTTTCCAGGCTGTCCTTTTGTGAGGATTCCTTTAGCACTTTTAATTTTTGATTCTTGTACTTCCGGTTCTTTTTCTTCCTGCGTACTTTTTTTACCTTCTTCTTCGATGGTTTGTTCTTCTTTTTTTGGTTCAGGTTTTTCCGGGAGGGGTTTATCGGCAAAATAGCTAGGGAAGTTTCCTTCCACAACATAAGCCAATGAATATACTTTTCTTTCCTCGTCATTCATAGGTGGCCTCATCATCATCGGATTTAAGTTTATCCGTCCTGACATCTCCCATGCCCGGGCTGATGATTTTATTAGATTAAAGCTTTTAAGATCATTCTGCTTAATTTTTTCCGAATCAATTTCCACAGGTGAAATCTTTATCATTATCAATTCTTTTATGTTGCTCATGAAATCCAGCTTATGATTGATATTTTCATTCTTAATGAGCGGAGCAAAATATATAGGAGTCTCTCCGCTGTACTGATCCCGGTTGACGTAACAGCTTTCATCCAACACATATGATTTTTTTACTTTAGCTCCACAATGTTCCAGTAATTTTCCTAATCCAGTGTTAATAGGAAGGTAAGCCGGCTGCTGCATTTGATACATCTGCTGCTGTCTCTGAGGCTGTATCTCATTAAATGATTCCATAAAAAAAGCTATTGATTTGCCCTTCATGAGGAATTGGTCGATCTGAAAAAGCTCCCAATCCGAAAAGTTTTCTTTAGCACCAGCAATGATGAGATTATCTATAGACTCTGGAATTTCTTCATCTTTGAGGTTTATCTGGGTGATACTGTAATTACTGCTTAGAAGAGAGTTAAATTTAGTTAAAGAACCCGCCTGTTGAGGCTGCATTGCTTGAAGCTGAGGGGGGAGGGAAACGGACAGGGACATAGTCCCATGGGAGGAAAGGTAGCCTATTTCATCATGGATATTTATAAGATTGTCCACATTCCCTTCTATAAAAGCCTTGATTTCTTCCATTTCTATAACCTGGAATTGTTCCTGGAAACCCTGGCTGGTCAAATTCAGTTTTTGTGTCAAAAGTCGTTTTTCAAATGATTTTTCTCCAGCTTCAATACCTAAGGCGATTACCCCTTTCCCTGTGGGGATAATTGTTCCATCTTCCTTTTTAAATTCCGGCCACTGCAGCCCAAAGCGCTGGTAAGGAGCTAATTCATCCTCACTGATTGTTTGGAAGGAAGGATCGATATATACAAATTCCAGCTGGTTATATGTTTTTTTGTTAACCTCATTTACTAACTCTGCTACTTTACTTTTTAGCCCTTTTAAGCCTTCTAAGCCTATTTCCGGGGCGATCTGTTCAAGTGATGATGATTGTATCAGCTTGACTTTTATCTTGTCAGTTAAACTTAATAGAGCTGAAATCTTGTTATTCATTTTTTGGATAGTGGTGGTTATTTTATATTCAAGGCCATCAGTGGATGTAATGGAGGGAATATTCTCTACTATATCTCCATGAATAAATACCATCCCCATATATGCCCTCTGGACTTTGGCTTCGTCCTGATCGATAGTCTGGACATTTACCGGATATATTCCGTAATCTTGTGCTTTTTTACGGTTTTCTTCTGCACTTCCAGTAAGATCTCCTTCTTTGGCACTTACATCATAGAAGCGGTAGCTTACCCTATTGTTCGAGTGGATAGAGTATTCTTCGATGAGGTCATGCAGATAGCGCTCAATATTGTTATAGGGAGCAGGGAGGTTTTTAGAGAAAAATATATTGATAGTCAAAGGTTCGTTTAAAGTAGATACGGCTTTTTTACTGGCATTTGATAAAGAATAGAGATTGTTTGAAGTGAGATCGATACGGAAGAAAAGATTGACTCCTACAAGATTCACCAAAACAATGATTATCAAGTAAAGTAGGAATTTATAATATTTTGACATATTTTTCTTTATATCCATTTTTTACTCCTTGTTATTTCTTTTCCTGCAGGATCAGGCCTGTACCATATAAAGCTAAAAATATAACTGAAAGGAAGTATAGTATGTCACGTGAATCAACCATGCCTTTTGCTATATTCTGGAAGTGATAATTCGCGCTTAAATATTGGAAAAAACCTACAATTGAATTTGGAAGGAAAAATAAAACAAAATCCATCATAAGCGTTAAAGAAAAACAAATAGCCATACTGATAATAAAGGCCACTACCTGGTTACGCGTCAAAGAGGAGGCCATCAATCCGATCGCACTGAATGCCGCTCCTAAAAAAATTGCTCCTAGATAACCTCCGATAACAGGACCCCAATCGAGGTCACCTAAAAAAGCGGTTGATACAGCATAGACAATAGTAGGGGCCAGCATAGCTCCCACAAAAGCCACTGCAGCTAAAAACTTTCCGATTATTATTTCCTGGTTACTGACAGGAAGAGTATGTAGGAGCTCATAAGAACCGATATTTATCTCTTCTGAGAAGAGACGCATTGTCACTGCGGGAATAATAAAAGCAAAAGTAATAGGCAGTAGGGTAAATAGCCTGGTCAGACTTGCCTGGCGGTCCAGAAAAAATGTTGAAAAAAACAGCCAGCCGACAATAATCAGGAATACAGAGATCACTATATAAGCAATAGGAGAAACAAAATAAGCTTTATATTCCTTTTTAAATATATGCTTAATATTTTCCATTTTAATTTCCTTTGGTTAATTTTCTAAAAATAATTTCAAATGATTGTTCATTTAATTCTTTTCTTAAAGCATCTATGGTGTCATCTGCTACGATTTTTCCTTCATCAATAATGACTACCCGGTCGCAGGTTGCTTCGGCTTCACTGAGAATATGGGTGGAAAAAACAATCGTTTTTTCCTTACCTATACGCCGTATTATTTCGCGTGTTTCAGCAATCTGATTGGGGTCGAGACCGGCAGTCGGCTCATCCAGCACCAGGATCTCCGGATTTCCCATCAAGGCATGTGCGATCCCGACTCTTTGCCGGTATCCTTTAGAAAGCTCATTAATTGTCTTGTGCATAACTTCATTAAGGCTGCATAGGTCAGCGAGTTTATGCAAATGGGCATTTTTATTGATTTTATTTACTCCCCGGAGGTCGGCTACAAAGTCAAGATAATCGTAGACCAGCATTTCATGATAAAGAGGAGCTTCTTCCGGAAGGTAGCCAATCCGTTTTTTTATTTTCATGAGGTGCTCATTGATATTATCATTTTCTACTTTAATAGTGCCCGAAGTGGGGGAGAGGTAGCCGGTTAGAATTCTGTATATGGTAGTCTTTCCTGCTCCATTTGGACCGAGTAGGCCGAGGATCTCGCCCTTTTTTATCTTAAAATTAACATGATCAACGGCACAAAGGTCGCCATAATATTTTGTTAGATTTTCAATATTTATCATTAGCAGCTCCTAATCCAAGTCTGAATATAAGTAGAAATTTATACATTATGATTAGTCTGATGTCAAATATTGAGCAAAAATAAGTAAACTTGTCAAGACTGATTTATATCAAAGCCAGCGGCGAATCCAAGATTTAATCCCACTTGCTGCCTTGACAATAATAAGTGATTTCCGGCAGCGTATAGCTACGTTATAGGAAATGGAATCACGGGTCAGTTGACGGATAAGAGGATCTTGTGTGTACCCCAGAATAACAAGGTCATGGCGTTCGGATTCATCCAAGATAGCATCTGGAATTGACGAAGCCATGATGCGCTTTATTTTGATGTGTTCATAGTCAATACGAGCACCGATTTTGAGCGGAGAATATGGTTTCTTGATAGATATCTTTTCCTTATCATCATTAATAATAAAGGCTGTGATCTGACCACCGTTCTTATCCACCATGATCGAAGCAATTTCAAGGGAAAAACAGCTGTTGGGACTGCCATCGATCGGCACCAGGATGTTTTTAAACTTCTTATCACCGCATTCCTTAAGAAGCACGACATTACAGTGCGCCCTTTCCATAATGTAGTCCACAGTACTTCCAAGAGAAAATATATGCCGCTGCGATTTACCGCGCCAGCCCATAATCAGCATTTTGATCTTTTTCTCCTTAACTGCGCTCAAAATCCCCCTGCCGATATTTCTGCAATAACGAATCGTGGTAGTTATTGGAAACTTAATGATAAGATGAAGCATGGCCTCAACGATAGCCTCTTTCCCCTCGAGCATGAATTTTTTTGCGTCTTTCAAAGGAACCTGGTAAGGAACAGGGACCATATGCAGGAGATTGACCTGGGCTTTTTTAGCCTCACTGATATAGTAAGTGCTCCGGATTATGGATATAGCATTATTAGGATTGGCCACTGCAACCATGATCCGATATTCGTCGCTCTCAGGAGCACTCTCTTCCTCAATAACTCGAACCTCATCCTCTGTAGCCAGGGCACGTTTCTTGGAATAGAAAATAAAAATAAGGATGCTTGAGATAATCCAAAGTGGAGCTATGATCCAGGCAATGAGACTCATTTTGACCAGCCATACAGCCAATACTCCCTGGCACACTATAGCCAGCATAGGTAACCAGGGAAAAAACGGCATGATAAAACCGTAACTGAGCTCATCTCCCATATTGATTCTGATCCTGATTACACTTATATTGACCAGGAAAAATAGAAACAAAAACATAATACTGGCACTGGAAGCAACATCCATAGTTGGGAGGAGTACGGCTACACTGATGATGATAATTCCTGTTAACAACAAAGCACCATAGGGAGTTTTATGCTTTTGAGAAATTTTGGAAAATATTTTGGGCAGGAGGCGGTCGCGGCCCAGAGCATAAGACGCTCGGGTGGCTGAGAAAATCGTCGCATTCAAAGCAGAGATCGAAGCGAAAATTACAGCTAAAGTAAGGAAAAAATTCCCAGCAGGCATCAGCCTTGATATTGCTTCTCCAAATCCACGCTCCTTAAACTGGCCGATCCACTCCCAAACCGGACCCTCTATTCCAGGTGATCCGGCCTTTATTGCTACGATCGAAGCAAAAGCCACTGCAACATAAGTGATAGTAACGATAACTACTGAGTAGATCATAGCTTTGGGTAAATTTCTTTTAGGATCGATAGTTTCATCTCCCGCCTGGGCAATCACTTCATAACCTTCAAAAGCAACATAGGTAAAGCCCATAGTAACCAGAAGCTTTTCCCAGCCATTGGGCAGGAAAGGTGAAAAATTCTGAAGCCGGGATGGGTCAATAAAGGCAATGACAACTCCGACCAAACCGATAATAATAAGAAATAATGTTTGTCCCAAGGTGAAAAAAGCGCCGATTTTTCCTGTTTCAGAAGCGCCTCGATAATTAATATAAAGGAATAAAGATGCTACCAAAAATGCTACGATTTTTTCTGTTGTATATGTAGAAAAAGGGACCCAATTTAAAAGCTTGAGTCCTTGGAAATATCTTACCGTATAGATGGCAAAAGTGACGGCATACAGGCTGCCGGCGACACTGGAAGCAAACCACTCCATCCAGCCTGCTGTAAAACTAGGGCCTCTTCCGAAGGCCAGGCGAGCAAAATTATAGGCTCCTCCGGCATGAGGAATGGCAGAGCTTAATTCGGCATAAGACATAGCCGTACATATAGCGATAACCCCGTTTAGGGCGAAGGTCAAGATAACACCCCCGGGACCTGCGTGGGCAATGGAAGTGCCTATACCCAAGAAAACGCCTGCGCCGATCATCATTCCCAACCCCATCATCGTGATATGGAACAGGGAGAGATCCCGGGATAGTTCAGATTCTATTTGATGGCGATTATTTCCCATGCAATTTACTCTTAATCTCCCGAGCGGAATTAAGGTTATTCCTGTGAATTATTTTAATAATATGATTACTCCGGAAAAGGAGGAAAATTAGAAAGGCCAGAGAAAAAAATGTTAGCAGTATCCCTAAAATAGTGTCAAAAGACATCTAATACTCCAATATAAGAATTACCCAATCAACAATTGTTTATATTATTTATAATAGGGATTAAAATATCAAGTCTTACAATGGCTACCGTGATCTGGTTTACTTATCTTCTTTTTTTGGCTTGTACTCGTACCATTTTTTTATGGCATCTACGGATGCATTGATCACTGGATAAACGAGGGGAGAAGGCGATAACATGGGATGAGTTCCGATTTGAAGATTATAGATATCCATATCCGTCATCTTATTGAGGATCATTACTGAAAACATGTTGACGAGTTCTCCAACCGAGTCTCCTCCATACATTTGTGCGCCTAAAAGAGTGTGCGAATAGCGTGCAAAGACAAGTTTCATATGCAGCTTGGAGGCACCGGGTAATTTCCCAGGATGTCGGTCGATCGTTGTGGCTTGCCCCAATGTGTAATCCATATTCATTTCTTTGGCATTTTGTTCGCTCAGGCCGCTTGCTCCGAAGGCAGTCCGGCCGATTTTGGTGGAAAATGATCCCAGCACACCGAGGAATTTTCGCATCACTTTAATCTCAAATAGATTGGAGCCGACAAGGCGTCCTTCTGCCATAGCTGTTGACGCCAACATGATATTGGAAAATTCACCGGAAAAAAAATCATATTTTGCCGCGCAGTCACCAATTGCAAAAATATCTTTATCAAAAGTGCGTAAATAATCATTTACCCATATGCCATGATTGGGATGGACGGCTAGTCCGAATTTACTGGCCATTGATAGTACCGGTTTGGCTCCGACGGAAACAATAACCATATCAGCGGGAATCTCATCACCATTATCCAATCGTGTTCCCGAGACAATTTCATTGCCAAGGATGGATTCTACTCTGCGTCCTGTTAGAACAGTCGCTCCCGCATCCTCAAGAATTTGCTGCGCTTGAGTACCGAATTCTTGGTCCATAGTCGTAGGAAAGATGCCTTTCATCATTTCCACAAGTGCGACTTTTTTCCCGGCTTTCAAAAACTCATCCGCCATTTCGGCGCCGATGTAGCCGCCTCCAATAATAACGATGTTTTCGGAATTCCGGGAATAGGCTTTCATGTCAACTAAGTAGTCCCGGTCTTTTTTCACAAAAAAAATACCTTTTTTTTCTATGCCTGGAATAGGAGGCTTGATTGGAGCCGCACCGACTGCCAGGACCAATTTATCATAAGCTATCTTTTTGCCGCTTTTAAGCTCAAGAATTTTACCTTCTTTGTCTATAACCTCGTCGATAATCAGGTCGGCCCCTGCTTGCTCGATCAATTTATTGGGTAGGGTATCATCATCTACTGAGTCCAAAGAGTGCATAGTATAGGGTATACCACAAGGAATGAGTGATATCTTCTCTTTCCGGATAAGCGCAATGCTTTTGTCCGGATAGAAATTGTGGGCAGAAATAGCACAGGTAACACCTGCTGGTCCTCCTCCGATTATTATGACATCATATTTTTCCATAAAAACCTCCTATTATTATTTTTGAAGTGATGCAGAATAATGAATATTTATCACTTTAAAGCCGTTAGTATACTATTATCCTATTTAACTATCAAGCAATAAAAGGCAGGTGTCATTGCAGTTCAGACACTAGAGGAGGCTGCGGCATCTTTTGAACACAGGTTAAGCGGAAAGAGAGGATCAAACAAGAAGGCGGAGAAGTTTTCGCACTAATTTCAGAGGATGAGCCATAAGAGAAAGGAAGAATGTTTAAAAT
>JAUVXM010000024.1 GCA_030603565.1 Candidatus Aminicenantota bacterium | reverse complement strand
CTTTTCTTCAGATATTGAGTGTAACTGTTTTTGAGAAAGCCTCTATTTATCAACTACTTGCGGAATTTGATTACACGAATCGAGAGGATGTCTACTCTAAACAGTTGAAACTATTTGAGTTATAACCGGACACTAGTGATAAAAATTATTAAATTAAGCTAAATGGCTTAAATGAGTTTTTGACCCCCGGAAATTGCTTCTAACGCTATATTTGCCCCCCAAAAAACAGCTTATCTTGTTTGTTTTAAAATGATTAGCGTGGTCCGTCCCCGTTATCGTTATTTACCGGGAATGGTATTGTGATATGCTGGTTTGTGCTTCTTTGGTTATAGGCTAAGCTTACTTTGATCGCGTTTTCGCAGCGGGCCCAGGCTCTGCGTGCTACGCCGCCCATAACATCCCATGACATCGAGGAACGAATAATTTTAGCGACCCTCTCGCTGCCGTCAAGCACCAGCCCGAATCCGCCGTTTATGGCTTTGCCAATGCCCACTCCCCCGCCATTGTGCAGGGTGACCAGGCTCATTCCCCGGGCGGCATTGCCGGCAAAACATTGGATTGCCATATCTGCTGTTATATTACTGCCGTCTTTGATATTGGAAGTTTCCCGGAATGGAGAATCCGTCCCGCCAGTATCGTGATGGTCGCGACCCAGCATTACAGGCCCTATCTTACGGTCACGCACCATTTCATTAAATTTTAAGGCTATCTTTACTCGGCCCTCCTCATCTTGATAAAGTATGCGCGCTTGAGTTCCAATGACCAAATGGTTTTTCTCAGCATCACGGATCCAGATGTAATTATCACGGTCCTGAGACCTGCGGTCTGGATCAATACATTCCATGGCCGCTTTATCGGTCATTTTCAGGTCCTCATGATTGCCGCTTAGACACACCCAGCGAAAAGGCCCGTATCCGTAATCAAAAAGTAAAGGCCCCATGATATCTTCAACATAGGAAGGGAAAATAAATCCTTCCCGGGTATCGGTTCCATTTTTGCAGATCTCTCTTACCCCTGCATCAAAGATTGCTTTCATAAAAGAATTACCATAATCAAAAAAATAAGTACCACGATTCACTAATGTCTTTATATATTCGAAATGTTTTCGCAGACTCTGGTCAACCAGCTTTATAAAATTTTCATGGTCAGCGCTTAGCATTTCCGTGTGTTCTTTAAAGGTTATTCCCTGGGGACAGTATCCACCATCATAGGGAGCATGACAGGATGTCTGATCGGAAAGAAGCTCGATTTTGATCTTGTTTTTTACTGCATATTCCAGAAGGTCGACAATGTTGCCGCAATATGCAATTGAGACCGGCTCTTTTTTCTTGAGATATTCAGCCGCTATTTTAAAGACTTCTTTCAGGTCTGATGACATTTTAGACACCCACCCTTGCTGGAGCCGGGTATCTATCCGCGACTTGTCGACTTCCGCAATAACAGCTACGCCGCCTGCTATCTCCGCAGCTTTCGCCTGGGCGCCACTCATGCCTCCCAGTCCTGATGAGACAAACATATGTCCGCGCATGTCATCGTCCTTGCCTATACCGAGCTGCATGCGGGCGGCATTGAGTAAGGTATTAAAGGTGCCGTGGACAATGCCCTGCGGCCCAATATACATCCATCCGCCTGCAGTCATCTGACCGTAATTGGATACGCCGAGTTGCATAGCCCGGTGCCAGTCTTTCTGATTGTCAAAAAGGCCAATAAGAAGTCCATTTGTGTTTATTACCCGGGGAGCTTCCGGATGAGAGGGGAAAAGTCCCAGAGGATGCCCGGATTCGACTACAAGGGTCTGGTCTTCGGTTAATATCTCCAAATATTTTTTTATAAGCCTGTACTGCATCCAGTTCTGACACACCTGGCCTGTCTCTCCGTAAGTAACCAGTTCATAAGGGTAGAGAGCGACCTCAAAATCAAGGTTATTATCAATCATGACCTGAAAGGCTTTGCCTGCCAGGCAGTTGCCTTTGTATGCGTGGATCGGTTTTCCAAATATACGGTCCTGCGGCCGAAAACGGTATCCGTAAATCCGCCCCCTGGTTTTTAATTCCTTCAGGAACTCAGGAGCAAGGGTTTTGTGTAGCTCAGTTGGAACATAGCGAAGAGCGTTTTTTAAAGCTGTTTCAGTTTCCAATTTATTGAGGGTATATCCTCTGTTGGGAGCTCGGCGTATACCTTTTTCGAATTTGGGTTCAGGGGGAAGTTTATGGTCAAGGGTAATGTTCATGGTTTTTCTCCTTTATATGGAAATTTTAAACTGCTTTGGTAAATATTGCAATGATAAGAAAATTTTACGCTGAGGACGCTGTGGACACAGATTAAAGCGACAAAACATTAGACGCGAATTTTCGGTAGAGTAGAAGCAGGCGGCAGTTAATTAGATTACGCTATAGTCTGTGTCCGGGTTTCCCCTTTTGTGTCTAAATAAGCGCATACCACACAACCTTAGACCTGCTCCCCACTCACCGGATGAACGCGGATAAGAATAAGATGCTTTTCCTTGATTAAATGGCCCGAGAAATCTATTTGTATTTGCTGAGCTTCATGGGAGAAATTAACTTGGATGAAAAGGGGCGCAGCTTGAAGCTGTAGGTATATTCCTGAGCGGGCAGTCTGTACTGGGGGTGAGGGCGGGCGCCCCAGGAGGTGTCTCCTCCCACTCCCATCTGTTTATAATCCAGGTTTAGATTTACGAGATCTCGCGGTTTGAGGTCAAAAGTATGCCGCTGTCGCTTTTTATCTCCAGAGTCTAAATCTTCAGTTAAGAAATGGTGAGCGCTTACGCTAAGTAATGGGTCTCCAACAACCAATAGCCCTATCCCCTCTTTATTTGTAAGTGCTAGCCAACGCACATCTGTCTTATTGCCGTTTTCCTGCGGCCTTATATAGGGATGGCACTGGTCCTTGACTTTGCCGTTATAGACTCCCTTTTTAGCGCCGCTCTTTCTGTCCCAGTAGCTTTCATGCGGGCCTCTTCCATACCAGGATATATTGTCAAACTCAGAGCTTAGGGTCATCTGAACCCCAAAGCGTGGAAGGTCGGGCAGGCCTTTTTTGCCGGGAACAAAACGGTTCGATACTTCAATATCACCGTTTCCAAAAATGTGGTAAGAAGTGAAGTATTTTGATTCCACATCTGGAAGAGCCGCCTCAACTTCGATCAAAATATCACGGTTTGAATTCTGCTGCGATTTAACCCGCTCGATAATCCGGTTTTTTCCGGCATCTTTCCATATCCCAAGTCTCTGCGGCATGTTATTACCGTAATCATTGTCTGTAGGTGCACGCCAGAAATTGGGGGTACAAAAAAATGGAATCCTCCCCTGTTTTATCCCAGATTTTATAAGTTCTGTACCCATATATTTTAGGGAAACAAAATGACCCTTTTTCAGGTCAAATATATAAGAAAAATCCAGTCCTTCAATCTGCAGTTTCCTGTGCTTGCTCTTTCGTCTTATTTTTGCAGCTCGGGATATTTCCGTAAGTACCTTTTGCTTATAATAGGGCAGCTTAAACTGCTCCCAGGCTGCTTCATGCCCGGCCGGGATAAGCTCCGTTTTTTTTCTGGTGCGGAAACTTAGATTAAGGAAATATTCTACTCCAGGTTCAGGTGTAATCTCAGGAAAAGGCATGGTGAAGATCTTAGACTTATGCGGTTTAATATCCGGGCCGGCAATTTTTCCCTCAATTAAAATAGTGTCGTCTGCTTTAAGCTCCCACAAAACATCAAACCGATTAAGGTTTATAAAATCATATCTGTTCGTGATTTTAATTTTTCCGCTCCGCAGATCTACTTCTATCGCTGTAATATTCTGATACACTTTTTTAACTTCCCAGATGGAAGGATGAAGTTTCCGGTCCGGAAACACCAGACCGTTTATACAAAAATTTCCACTACTGGGCGTATCTTCCGGACCAAAATCTCCTCCATATGCCCAGAATTTTTTGCCCTCCTCTGTCTCAGCCAATATCCCCTGGTCCACCCAATCCCAGATAAAACCTCCCTGCAGCTGCGGATGCTGGTAAATAACATCCCAATAATCCTTAAGATTCCCTACTGAATTTCCCATGGCATGGGCATATTCGCAAAGAATAAGCGGACGACTTCTTTTTTGGCTGGCATAATCGCTTAGGATGTGAATACGGGCATACATAGGGCAGAATATATCAGTATGGGGACGCAGGTCTGCCATCTCATACTGCACAGGGCGGGAAGGGTCGCGCTCCTTGATCCAATTATATGTATCCTCAAAATTAACACCGTCTCCAGCCTCATTACCCAGAGACCAGATTATGACACAAGCATGGTTTTTATCCCGTTCGACCATACGAACATTCCTGTCAAGATGGGCTGCTTTCCAGGCCGGCTTATTTCCCAGGGTTATATCAGGGTCATACCCCATACCATGAGATTCGACATTTGCTTCATCAATAACATAAAGGCCGTATCTATCGCAGAGGTTATACCAGAGAGGGGTGTTAGGATAGTGACTGGTGCGTACGGCATTTATATTGAATTTCTTCATAAGCCGGATGTCTTTAAGCATGGATTCTTCAGTAACATAGCGGCCGCTCACAGGGTCGTGTTCGTGACGGTTAACCCCCTTTAAAGTCACAGGCTCTCCATTTATCTGCAGCAGACCGTCTTTTATCTCCACTTTTCTAAACCCGGTCTTAATTTTTATAATATCTTCAGCCTCTTCTGACCCAGTCTCAAGTTTCAGAATCAGAGCATACAGATTCGGTTTCTCAGCGCTCCATTTTTTGGGGCTGCTTATTTTAGCTTCAAAAACAGCCTGCGCTTTTCCATTTTCAGCAAACTTTAGATCTTTAATTTGCGCTTCGGGAAATACTTCCCTGCCCTTGCTGTTTAGAAGCTTTATCTTTAAAACTGCTTTATCCGGCGGATCCTTAAGACAAGTTGTTGCTTCGATCTCTACTTTCAGCCGGCCATCTTGATAATCTTTATCCAGCCCGCTGTGGACAAAAAAATCACGGATATAGGTCTGAGGCCGGCAATAGAGAAATACATCGCGCTCAATCCCACTTATCTTCCAGTAATCCTGATCCTCGAGATAGCTCCCGTCACTGAAACGGTATACCTCGACTGCAAGAGAATTCTTTCCGTGATTAATAAAACTTGTGATGTTAAATTCAGCAGGAGTCTTACTGCCCTGGCTGTAGCCTGCTTTTTCGCCGTTTATCCACACATACATAGCAGAACGGACTCCTTCAAAATGCAAAAAAACCTGACGGGCTTCCCATTCATCCGGAACCGTAAAATCTCTCCTGTAAGAGCCTACAGGATTGTTGTCGTGAGGAATGTGAGGCGGATCAGGCGGAAAAGGGTATTCTGTATCAGTATATATAGGTACTCCAAAACCCTGCAGCTCCCAGTTTCCGGGTACTTTTATCTCATCCCATCCTCTGACGTCAAAACCAGCTTTGTAAAAATCAGAGGGGCGTTCTGAGGGATTTTTTGCCCAATTAAACTTCCAGTTCCCATTAAGAGATATAAAATAAGAAGATTTTACAGAATAAGGGATATATGAACTGTGAGGCGCTTGTTTGTCTATAGCAAAAACAGCCGGGTTTTCCCAGTCAAAGACCGCCTTTTTTATTTGCCTCGTATCTAAAAACTCATCGCTTTTGCAATTAATAAAAACATTAACACAGACAGCTAATAATAAAGTAGATATCAGAAGAATTTTTCGCATCATAATAGATTATATCCTTAATAATCCAGGCAAACTAAGTATGAAAGACTTCTTTCATACTGTGCCAGCGAATAGACGGTTCTAAAGGAAAAAACTTCTTCAACACAGCTTTGATTTTTTCAATATCAAGCCAGCATTCAATATAAACATAAAAATTTCTTTCTTCCGAGAAAATAGTGAGGTTCTGAATATCAAACGCGGATATTCCCTCCGTTTTATCCAGTTTATCTGCCCCAGCAGAGTCAATCTCTTTACAAAATGCAAATCTTTTTGTACTTTTTACCCGAGACGCACTTTTTTGGAAATGAAATACTTCTTCTATCTCTGCCCACCACTCTCCTTTTTTCCGACATTCTAAAGGTTCCTGCATTTTATCTGTTAGCTTCCACCACTTTTGGGTAGTATTATCCTGAGCCATCTTATCCAGGTCGGTCTTATAATCTCTGCCAATATATTCAAAATAGGAAAAAAGTATTCCTTTTCGGAGAAAAATAGAATAATTCCGGATATTGGACTGCTTGATACGTTTAAGAACACCAGGAAAAGTATTATTATGCAGGATTAAATATCTTTCCTCATATTCAGGCTTAAGCCTTATCAGGCTACCGAAGATACAACTTTCTTTTGACATTTTTTATGAATAGTTCATCCTGAATTATTCAAGATCTAACAAACTGTTACTATTAGCCCCTCCTTGCTGATTTCATAATCAAAAAAGCGGGCCAGGCGATTAGGGGGGTTATTCTCCAACAACTTACGGGCAGAAGCGGCATGTTCAGGTGATTTGCATATGATGAGCAAGAAGCCCCCTCCCCCAGCGCCCAGGAGTTTAGCCCCGTACATATAGGGCCTTAATCTTTTTAAAATATTTTCTATGATAGGAGTTGTTGAACCAGGGTCAATCTCTTTATTTAATCTCCAGGCAAAATCTATAAGCTCCCCAAATCTCTTTGTGTCTTTGCTTGTCATTGCATCTACGATAAAGGGGGGAAGATTGTGGAGTTTTTGCAGAGTCGCCATAGACTCCCGGTCACGGTCCAGATAATTGCCTACCACATGCTGGAGGATGTCTTTTGCCAGCCGGCGTAATCCGGTATAGTAAAGCAGGGACTGCTCTCCTTCAGGATCGAGCACATCAGAAGGAAGATAATGAATTCTGGGGTCAGGGATCATGCCTGGATCTGTGTTTATGACCTTTACTCCTTCTACACTACCTCCGATCTGATCCTGCCATCCGCCTCCTGTAGTCAATTCCTGTTCCAACTGTAAAACCCGGTGGAAGAGTTCCCGCTGACTCAACTTCCGGCCTATCATCCTGGCAATAACAGATATCAGCACTGCTCCCATAATACTGGAGGTCCCCAGACCGCTTCCACTGGGAATAGCAGCCAAAGTTGTAATTTCTATGCCCCCGCCGAATAGGGCAAGCATACTTCTAAGGGACCGGGTTTTTTCAGGCCAGTCGGCTTTATCCGGAGCAAATCCGGACAAAGCTATAGCAGCCTTAGACAGACCAAATTTACTGGTGGCTTCTTTATAATCCAATAACTCGTCAAGTTCGCTTATGACCAGAGATACACCATGGTCGATAGAAGCGATATGGATCTCGAGTTTCTTTATTTTACGGGCATATACATGTATAGGGGGCTGTCCATTTAAATTAACAGCTGCATTTATTACACATCCTCCCTTTTCCAGAGCATAGGGAGGAGTATCAGTCCATCCGCCCCCCAGGTCAAGCCTTGCTGGTGCCCTTCCCCAGATGATCTCATCACTCCGCACAGCGTTTTTGGGATACCGGTTGATTTTTTTCTTACTCAATACAATAGTACGGCTGAGATTCTCAAAGGCAGCAGCTTTCAGGTTTTTCCCCCAATCTTCAATTCTCTGATTTTTATCAGGCTTAATCCTCAGTGATGCCAACCAGTCTTTTTCTGCTTTCCCCAGCAAAGAACTCAATTCAGGAGAAGATTTATCCCAGGCACTTCTTTTTTCTTTCCTGCTCATAAGGATCGCGGAACCAAGAGTGTGAATTATCCGCGAAAACTCAAGTCGCTCCATCCCAGTTGCGGCTTCATCACCCCACTGGTATTGCGCTTCTTTCATAATATCCCTTACCCAAGCTGCCCGTTCTTGGCGTGGCAGGCAAGTAAAGATCAAAGCCATCTCTGCAGCGGAAAAATCACTATCCAGTCGGAATATCCAGCGCAAAGAGTGCTGCATTTCCCAGGCACGGAAAAGTATTCTTCTGGAGTAAAAAGCATCCTGATCAACCAGCTGAGCGATCTCAGCGGCACTGTATCTATCAGCAGCTTTCCAGGCATTTTTCTGCTCCTGGGAGGATTTCTCAGGTTTAAAGATCCACAACCATCTATGATAATCCATAGGCATTTTTATCGCCGGAATTATCCGGGCATTCCACAGGTTTTTATCTTTATCCGGTAATTTCGGGGGCCAGATATCATTTTCTTCCGCATCCATGGCCTTTAGCCAATCCTTTGCCAACTGATCACAAATAACAGCTCCGGATGAAATCGGAATTTTAAATCTATCATCTATGCCACAAACCTGGACAAACCATATTTTCTTTCCCTCCCGGTCTTTCCCTTTTATAACATTCAGACAGAATTTGGGGGGTAAGCTCAAGGGCTTTTCAATATCCACCCCGACAATCACATTTTCACCACCGAGAGTCAGAAGCGCCCCGATATAACAGCCTTCAATCCAGGCGTTTGTTGCAATAATATGACCCTCTATAGAAATGTCATTATTAATCCTCAAGCTATTATCCCTGATCAAGGTCCCCCGATCTTTTCTCAATAAGTCTGCTCCGCTTTTAATAAGTTGACGCATTGTTCCAAAATGCAAAAATCCGCATTGCGGTACATTCCTCACAAAAAAATCAACCTTAGACAGGGATTTATAAATAGAGTTAAGGGATGATTCGGATAAATCTGAACCGCTGTTGCGAACAGAATTAATATAATGTGAATACTCAACTTTTTCTCCCATAGCGCAGCAGATTTCCCGATACAGGTCGAGGTCTTTTGCCATAATTTCTTTATAAAAAGGTCCAGATAGTTTTAGTCCTTCTTTAGAAGTATTTTTAATGCCGCCCAGATTAAGAAGTCTGAATGCTGAAGCAGCATCAAAATTCAGGATCCCAATATCAAGCATGGACTGGCCGTATCGGTTTAATGCCCCTTTGGATTTTTGTTCATGAACTGAAGGTTTCTGTAAAAACAAACGGACTTTCCCATCCGGGCCCGGGCAATAAACACCATGTTCCCTGGCAAGCTCAGGCGAAGCTTGGCAGCCTAATCCAGTGATTCCCTCTTCAAAAAACTGGATATCCTCCGGGTTAAAATCCAAAAAAACATCTCCTGTAGTCACAACCACCTGTCCCTGCCCGTACGAAGTTGCCGGAAGTCTGAGTAAGATAGGTAACTGCCGGTCAAATAGAGTTTGGCCCAGAATACTGCCTGACTCTCCCGGTACCGGGATGAAGACTTTACCGCAGGGACCATATGCAGGCAAGCGGCGTGAATCTCCGCCTGCATGGATAATAAGGATCCGCAGTTTTTGGAGGATTTTCTCCCAGGTATCAAGTTGTTTTGTATCATCCGGTTTTTTCCTCAGTTCCCGGTTGATTATATTAAGGAGACTATAAATAGTGCTGCCGCCACTGCCGATCCGTTTTCCCCCAGGATCAGATAGAACCAGCAGCTTCTTGACTCCGGGAATAAATCCCAATTTACGCCTCAGGTATAGTTGTGACTCATAGGCAGATGCCTGTTTTTCATTTGAGGCTGTGATTATAAGATAATCCCAGGGTTCTACGAGCGTCTGCATCTTCTATTTCTTGCCTTCTACTTGAGCTTTTACCCAAGGATATGTTTTTGCTATCCCGGCACGGAGAGAATATCTGGACTTCCAGCCGATGGATTTTATAAGATCATTTCGAAAGTTTCTTGCTTTTACTCCCACCGGGCCTTCTATATGTTTAATATTGATCTTTTTTTCGGCAACCTCAGATATCGTCTTAACCAATTCTATAACAGAAACATATTGACGCCGGCCGATATTGACACCGTTTTTTAGGTCGGATTTCATAAGAAGGATTATGCCGTCAAGCAAATCATCAATGTAGGTATATGCCCGCATAGCGCTGCCGTCTCCCCAGATCTCTATAGTACCGCCGTCCTCAGCTTCTGCGATCTTACGCGAAAGGGCTGCCGGTGCTTTTTCTCTGCCGCCGCGCCAGGTACCTTCAGGACCGTAGGTGTTTTGAAAACGGGCAAGCCTTATCTTCATGCCATAGAGGCGGCCGTACGCCATTGCCATTCGTTCAGCATAGAGTTTCTCCCAGCCGTATTCATTATCAGGCTGGGCCGGATATGCTTCTTCTTCCGAAAGTTCCGGCTCATCCGGGTCCATATCCCGGTATACACAGGCTGAGGAGGAAAAGAAGTATTTTTTCACCCCAGCCTTTGCACTTGTATGGATCATATGGATATTTATAAGAGCACTGTTACGCATAATCTCACATTCGGCAGAATGGATAAAGCCCATCCCCCCCATGTCAGCCGCCAGTTGATATACTTCATCAAATCCTCTTCCATCTGAAGTTGAGACAGCTTTTTCACCGTTTTTCTGTTCACGCAAATCAAGCAGGAGGAAATCGTCCGCCGCAGTTTCTGAAAATTCAGGTTTTTTTTGGTCCACTCCCCGCACCCAGTATCCATCCTTTTTCAATCTTTTGACCAGATGGCTCCCGATAAATCCTCCTGCCCCACAAACCAACGCTTTTTTCATGTACTTCTCCTTCCCATTTGGTTGAATAGAATTATATATCAAAGGAAATATAGTAAGTCAATTTTTCCGTATTCCTATTCGGGGTACACAGGAAGGTCAATGGGCAATACTGACTTTATACAGCAGTATGATGTCCCCCGAATGCGCCGAATGCCAATACCATATTTGCCCTGATCTATTCATTTATTAATTATGATTCTGGGTATATCGTTTTCTGCAAGCAGCTTTTCAAAATCCTTTATTTCATTTTCAACCAGACCCTTAAAAATCATCTCAGCTTTGGTAAGCTGTTCGTTTAAATCTTTAAATCTGTCATATATAGCCTGGGTGGGCTTTGAGTCCTGGGAATGGACAGCTGAATATAGATAAGCAAGCTGGTTGTCCAGTTTGACCTGATAATTAATGGGGTCCTGGCTGCTTTCATTTTTGGTCTGAATAAGGTCCTCCTCCAGAGAATCAAGCTTTTTTACGAGTTTTTCAGCAGCGGTCTTAATGTCTTTACTGAAACCTGCTTTTCCAGCCCGGGAGGAGATATTTTTGACCTGTTCTCTTATATCCCGTACTTTTTTGATGAGTTTGTGGCTTAAAGCAAACTTTTCTCCTGCTTTGACCTGAAGGTCAAATTGCTCCTGCAGGTCATTAACTGATATTTTCTTCCACCTGGGGTCTTTTAATACCTCAAAACTCTGTATTTGACTGTTTTCTCCTTTTGTAAGCCTTACCTTATATATTCCAGGCACGGCTTTAGGGCCTCTGTAATAACTTAGTGAGAGCACTGCTTCTTTGATCTTTTCTGGTGCTTTGTATGTTAAATTCCAGGTAAGATTGTTTAATCCTTTTTCAGCTTTGATTTTTTCAAATGTATAAATAACTTTATCCTCTTGGTCAAGTATTTCGACTTTGACAGAATCAATTTTTTCTGGCTTTTCTCCCAAATAGAAATACACAGAGAGCTGGGAAAGTGTCCCCCGCACCTGAGTCCTGTAAGTATTTTCCGGTTTAAACAAAACAGCATTTTTCCCTGCCTGCTCTTTTTTGAGCTGATGAAGAAGGGAGATGTCATCCAAAATCCAGAATGCTCTTCCCTGGGTGGAAACAATCAAGTCGTTTTGGTAGACCAGCATGTCGGTTATGGGAGTGATGGGCAGATTAAGCTGAAATTTCTGCCAGTGCTTACCATCATCAAAAGAGATAAACATCCCGAATTCAGTCCCGGCATAGAGTAGCCCCTTCCGGTCAGGGTCTTCCCGCACTGCCCTTACAAAATAATCCACCGGGATGCCGCTGCTTCCGTCTGTAAGCAGGTCCCAGGATTTTCCATAATTTTCCGTCCTGAAAATATAGGGATTAAAATCATTGTCCCGGTATTTATAAACTGCCATAAACACCCGCCCCGGATATTTGACGGAAATGTCAAACATATTTACAGTTCCTTCTTTAGGCATATTTTTGGGAGTAATGTTTTCCCAATTTTTTCCGTCATCTCGTGAGACATGGACTAAACCGTCATCCGAACCAGCCCAAAACACTCCCTTTTCAAGCGTTGATTCCTCAAAAGCAAAAATGGTGCAGTACGTTTCCACTCCCGTACAATCATGCTGTACGGGGCCGCCGGCCCGTCCAAGGTAGGCATCGATGTTTTGAGTCAGGTCAGGGCTTATGACCTTCCAGGTCTGGCCCTCGTCTGTGGATCTGTGGACATAATTAGAGGTTATATATAGAACCTTCGGGTCATGGGGAGAAAACCTGATGGGAAAATTCCATTGAAACCTGTATTTAAGATCACGTCCGGCAATCCCATCATGCAATTCAGGATAAGCATTAATTCCTTTTTCATGTCCGTTTTTCCTGTCAAGGCGGGTTAAGATCCCTATATAATTCCCGGCATAGATCACATCCGGATTTCTTGGATCTACGGCAATATGTCCACTTTCGCCTCCGCCTACTGAATAAAAAGGTTGACTCGGTCTCCCCTGGCTGGAAATAGATATTGAGGAGTTATCCTGCTGGTCTCCATATACCCTGTAAGGGAATTGATTATCAACTGTCACCCGGTATATCTCTGCTGTGGGCTGATTCATCTGAATGGACCAGGATTTTCCACCATTAAAGGACACATTTGCACCCCCGTCATTGCTCTGGATCATAATATCCGGGTTTTTGGGATTTATCCAGAGGCAGTGATTATCCCCATGGGGATTGCGGATTCTTTCAAATTCTTTGCCGTCATTAAAAGATTTGTAAAACCCTGTGTTTAAAAGATAAACTGTGTGTTCATCTTTTGGATCGGCAAATATCCTGGAATAATACCAGGCCCGCTGACGGAAGTTGTGGTCCCGGTTTACTCTCTTCCAGTTTTTTCCGGCATCTTCTGACATAAATAGTCCACCTTTTTTCTCATCATAAGATTCCTGGATGACCCAAACTCTTTCAGGATTAACAGGAGAAACAGCCACACCTACACGCCCTACAACTCCGGTCGGAAGCCCGCCTTTAAGCTGCTTCCAGGTGTCTCCTCCATCTGTGGTTTTATACACACCCCCGTCTTCTCCCCCATCAACAATAGTCCAGGGTTTTCTTTCTGCCTGCCACAGCCCGGCATAGATGATGCGGGGATTTGTAGAATCCATAACCAGATCAATACAGCCTGTTTTTTCATTTACAAAAAGTACTTTTTCCCAATTCTTGCCTCCATCCCCGGAACGGTAAACACCTCTTTCAGGGTTGGGGCCGAATATATTTCCCAGCACAGCCGCATAAACAAGGTCAGGATTGCCGGGGTGGATTTGGATTTTCCCGATCTGAGCTTCAGTATCCAGGCCCATCAGCTTCCAGGTCTTACCAGCATCTGTGGATTTATAAATTCCTCTGCCAGTGGATATATTTCCCCTGGGACTGGCTGAGCCGGTACCAACATAAACCACATTTGAGTCTGAAGGGGCAACCTCAACAGAACCGATAGAGCCTACTTTAAAAAACCCATCGGAAACATTATTCCAAGTAATTCCTCCATCTATAGTCTTCCAGACTCCTCCACCTGTAGAGCCCATATAATATATCAAGGGAGTATCAGGGATTCCAGTGACAGCAGTTACCCGCCCTCCCCGAGTGGGGCCTACAAACCTGTACTTTAAATTTTTATAAAGTACAGGATCAATAGTCACATTTTTGTCCTCAGCAGAAGAGATCCCGCAAAACAGGAGGATAACTCCTGCTGCTCCCAAAATAAATACGGTTAGTTTTTTAAGCCGGTTTTTCATGGATAGACTCCCTTTAATTAAATTTTTATAGTTTTTTTTAATCATATTAAATCCTCTCTTAAAATCAAAGTAAAATCTAATAACTTGATTTCCCCCAATTTTTTAAACTTGCAGGAGATGTAAAGCCTTGATACGGGTAAGTCCCTACGAAAGACAGGGATTTTCCACGCTGGGGAAAATTCGCGTGTTTTCGGATCAACTGACCTGATTCTTGCTTAGGGCTCAAAAGCTTAGAAAAAATGGGGAACTCCAGTCATTATTCCCTATTGACCTTTTAATATCAGATATAATATTGTTCAAGTATCTGGAGGAATCATGTGGTTAAAATATGCTCTAATCTTTACATTTTTGCTTTTTATGGGCTGCACAGGACAAACAGAAACATCTAACCTCATAAAAAAAACAAAGCAATTACCTTCTATATCCGGACAGGGAATGGTAAGCACTGCCCACCCTCTCGCCACAGAAGCAGGCACAAAAATCCTAAAAAAGGGCGGTAATGCCTTTGATGCAGCTGTAGCTATAGCCGCAGCCCTTAATGTAGTGGAGCCTATGATGTCCGGCATCGGCGGTTATGGAACTATCCTTATTTATGATGCAGAAAAGGAAAAGATCCGTTTTCTCGACTCTTCCGGGAGGATTCCCCAAGCCTTGTATTCTGATGTCTTTCGCAAGCCCAATCCGGATTATCTGAAAAACCGGCGGGGTGCAAAAGCTGTTTCAACCCCTGGAAATGTAAACGCTTGGGAAGCGATGTCAAAGGAATATGGAAAATTAGAATGGGATGAATTATTCGAATCAGCAATAAAAATAGCCCAAGATGGATTTGTTATCAGCAAAGGAACTGCCCGTATGATCAAATCTGCTTTTAACTCTTTCCCTGAATATGCCATGGGATTTTACGGTCAGGACGGCAATCCTTTGAAAGCAGGCAGTTTGCTAGTGCAAAAAGACCTGGCAGGCTCTTTGAAACAAATTGCAGATAAAGGGGCAAAAGCAGTATACGGTGGTAAGATCGGCCAGGCTATTGAAACAGAAATGATAAAATCCAGCGGATTTCTCTCCTTAGATGACTTGATTGCAGACCGGGCTGAATGGTGGAAGCCTATTCATATCACATATAGAGATTGTGAGGTCTATACTGCCTCCCCCCCAGCTACAGCATTTCCATCGCTAATACGCCTGGGTATGATGAGCCGATTTGATGCCGCTGAATTGGGGCACAATACAACAGCTTATCTTCACCGTTTTGCGGAAGTTACAAAACATGCTTTCTGGTGCCGCCTTAAATATGCCGGTGATCCTGAAATAGACCCTCCTCCCCTGGACAAACTTCTTTCCGAAAACTATTGGGAAGAGGAAACTGCTAAAATAAATATGGACAAAGCAAAACCATTTGAGCCTCCAAAAAATGAAATGCATCAAGGGATAAATACAACCCATTTTGTGGCAGCAGATAGATGGGGAAATATAGTTTGTGCGACTCAAACCCTCGGGAATGCTTTTGGAAGCCGTATCATGCCGGAAGACACCGGTATCTGGCTTAATAATTCACTTGCTTACTGCAATTTTGAGCCCAAGGGAAACCCTATGGATGCCCATGCAGGGCAGAGAAAACTTTCCGGTGATTGCCCTTACATAATCATGCGGGAGGGAAAGCCATGGGTGGCGGTCGGAACACCCGGGGGACACACCATAGGCCAGACAGTACCCCAAATAGTTATGAATCTAATAGATTTTAAAATGAATATTCAGGCAGCAATTGCCGTACCCAGAGTAAGCTTTATAGAGCCGGACTTGCTTCTGGTAGAAGAAGGGATAAATAAAAAAGTGTTAAATAAACTTAAATCAATCGGCCATAAGCTTAGGGTATTAAAAAAGCCTGAAGGGATCGGTAATGCCCATGGACTTGCTATTGAATACGATTCTGAAGGGAATCCTTTCAAGTTTTTTGGCGGAACGGATCCTCGTGGCGAGGGAAAAGCAGCTGGGATTACAGACTCTCTTTAATATTCCGTTGCGGCATTTTAGCCCCGATTTTTTTACGCCAAAGTTTAAGTTTTTTCAATAGTTCATCTGCCTTTTCAGGTTTGGAAGCGACCAGATCATGTTTTTCACTAATATCATCTTTTAAATTGTAAAGTTCAATTGAACCATCCTCGAACCATTCGATAAGCTTATAATCTCCAGACCGGATAGCTGCGGATGGGGTGTTGCCTGAACCATGGTAGTGGGGAAAATGCCAGAACAATTCATTTCTCTTTAGATCTCCGGTTTGGCGGAGCAAAGGGACAAGGCTTCGGCCGTCCACATGCTGTTCCGGAAGCAGAGAAAGTCCGGCCATCTCCAGCATTGTAGGAAAAAAATCCATGCTTATTACCGGTTCCCGGCAGATAGAACCAGGTTCAGTGACTCCCGGCCATTTAATTATCATAGGCTCTCGGATCCCTCCTTCATAGAGCCACCCCTTCCCTGCTCTAAGAGGAATATTTGAAGTGGGTGACTTCCAATCTCCGGGAAGAGTGGAGAGCCCTCCGTTATCCGACATAAAAATTATTACAGTGTTTTCGGTAAGCTTCAGTTCGTCCAGTTTCTGCATGATGCGGCCCACGCTCTCATCAACACTCTGCACCATGCCGGCATAAGCGGGATCATCCTGCTTCTGTTTTGCATTGCTGCGGCGTTCAGGAAGGTAATCCGGACCTTTTGTTTTAGGAGTACTTTCCAATTTACCCTGATATTTTTCCTCAAGCTCCGGTTTAGACTGGATCGGAGTATGCACTGCGTAGTGTGAAAGATATAAGAGAAAGGGTTTATCTTTGTTCTGCTCAATAAACTTTACCGACTCAGTTGTAAGCCTTTCAGTAAGGTATTCTCCTTCTTCTCCACCCTCAAGATCGGGTACATCCCACCGCTTACGCTCGTTTTTGTAAGGGTAAAAATAGGATGCAGGCTGGCCGGCCCAGTGTCCGCCTTTGTTTATCTCAAATCCCTGCTGTTCGGGAAAATATCCCTTGTCCCCAAGATGCCATTTTCCCATAAATGCTGTGGCATAACCTACTTCTTTAAAAGCTTCTGCAATTGTAACTTCAGATAAGGGAAGCTGGTGAAGGTCCTCAGTCCCCAAAAGTTTTCGGTCTTTAGGGTCCAGGCCTGGGATCCAGTCTGTAATATTTACCCGGACCGGATGTTTACCGGATAGAATACTGGCGCGAGTGGGAGAACAGACCGGACAGGCAGCATATGCATCTGTAAAGCGCATTCCTTCTGATGCAAGGCGGTCAATATGGGGAGTTTCATAAAATTTACTGCCATAACAGCCCGCATCCTTCCATCCCATATCGTCTATTAAGAAAAATACAATGTTAGGTCCAGGTTTTGATTTAAACTCTAAACAAGCAGGCACTGCCATAACAGCAGTACCGACCCCGATCAATTTAATAAAATCACGTCTTGAATATATTTTGTTCATGATGTCCTTATTCTTCTTAACTATTATAAATAAAATTCGCAGATAAAAGCAAAAAAGAAAATCGGGGGGGGTGGTCCCTTCTTGGGTTTATGGGTTCTCTACATTGAGTAGCGGCAGCCGCAGTAGCTCTGACGGTAAAGATTCATTTCTCTAGACAATTCCAGACTGTGCTTGAACCCGTCTTTTTTTTTAAAATCGAACTCCAGGAATTTTATGCTATATTTCAAGGCTGCATCTCTTCCGGCCTTAAAGATCATCTCAGTTTTTTTATGCGGAGAAATAGTAAGTGTCGTAGTAAAAAAAGGAATCCCCATGCTTATGGCTTTTTTTGCTGTTGCCTCTAGATTAAAACGGAAACAGACATCACAGCGCTTTCCCTTCTCAGGTTCAGCTTCCAGTCCTTTTACGGCATTCTCCCATTCTTCCGGAGCATAGCCGGGTACAACCAGTTCAAATTTTAATTTCCGGACGATAAGTTCTACTTGCTCTAAACGCTTTTTATATTCCGCTTCCGGAAATATATTGGGATTATGGAAAAATCCAATAACCTCATACTCGGGCTTTAAACGTTCAAAAACCGCAGTCGCATCGGGTGCGCAGCAGATATGCAATAAAGTTTTTAATTTTGCTTTTGATTTATTCATAAAAAATCTCTATACAAATGATACTATGTAAATAGTAAATGGTAAACTCTCCATTTTCTTATTTTACTCCTTCACTTAAAAATGATATGTTTAAAATCAGGAAAAAATAATGAAAGCTTCGATTTTAGATTTGGCAAAAAAAAGAACAGTCCTGCTTGACGGCGGTATGGGCACTGAATTATTCAAAAAAAATTTCCCAATGGGTGCCTGCCCGGAATCCTGGAATACGGATAAACCGGAAGTTATTAAGGAAATTCATAAAAGTTATTTTGAAGCCGGCTCAGATGCTGTGCTGACAAATAGTTTCGGAGGAAATAAAATCAAGCTTTCTTCCTATAAGCTTGGAAAACGCTGTTTTGAACTAAATCGGACAGCTGCGGAATTGGCCCAAAAAACGAAACCTGAAGGAAAATTCGTGGGCGGCAGCATGGGGCCTACGGGAAAATTTCTAAAACCCCAGGGAGAATATACCGAAGAAGAATTTGAAGATGCTTATTCTGAACAAGCTAGAGGCCTTTCAGATGGAGGAGTTGATTTTCTCCTTATTGAAACTCAATATGACCTTTTTGAAACCCTTTGTGCATTACGTGCTGCTAAAAAAATTTCGGATCTACCAGTGTTTGTTACCATGACCTTTAATAAAACTCCCCGTGGATATTTTACTATTATGGGCATTGATTTCTCTAAATTTGCGAAAAAAATGGCCGAATATGAAATTCCGGCTATCGGTGCTAACTGTACGCTTGACAGCAAAGACATGGCTGAGTTGATCAAAATAGCCCGAGAACATACCCCCCTCCCGATTATTTCCCAGGCCAATGCGGGACAACCCCAGCCTTCAATAGATGGAAAAATTATTTACTCACAGCCTGTGGACGACTATGTAAAATATATACCTCAAGCAATCAAAAACGGAGCAGGAATAATCGGAGGATGCTGTGGCACTGACCCGGTCTATATAAGCAGAATGGCAGATATGCTAAAATCAAACTAGCTAAGGCTTATGCTGATTTTTCTGTAGTTTCTGTTTTTCCTGACATTCCAAGCCGCCTTACTTTTGGTAGAGATATATCATATGTTCCTCATCATCCTGAGTTTTGAGTGAGGCATAATCGATCTCTTTTTTTTCCCACCCGGGGATATCGTAATTGTGAGATATTACCAATGTCCCAGGCTTCAGCTGTTTTTCAAGAATCGGACGAAGCAGTTCATTAGATTCCGTTAATAGATAAAGTGTGACAACAGTTGCCTGGGATATATCAGATTTCGTGACATCTTCTCTCCGGAACTCAACCAAATTTTCCACCCCTGCTTCTATTGCATTGGTCCGTGATTCCTTTATCCTCTCAGAAGAAAGGTCGATTCCCACTCCACGTGCCCCGTACTTTTTTGCAGCCGTGATAACAATACGTCCGTCTCCACAACCAAGATCATATATAACATCATCTCTATCCAGTTCAGCCATTTCCAGCATTTTTTCGACTACAAGCATAGGAGTAGCAACAAATGGAGCCAAGTCCTCAGCATCATCTCTTCCATGCGACCCTTCATACAACTCAAGTTGTCCGTTTTCGTCATATCTAAATGAATAGGGCATATTTGAATCGAGTAGATATTTTTGCCATATATCTCCCTGCTTAAAAGTAAGCTCCACTCCTGCTTTACTCGGGAAGCGTTCGATATCTCCAACTCCAAGGCTCCTTTCTATAGCATCGCCCGGGGAATATATTGTCTTTATTTTATAATCAATAGATTTATCAGTTACATTGCGGATTGTGATCTCTGAGGTCCCGCCCCTGGATATCTGATATTTTTCTGCTTCAGATTGCTCTTCAGGTTTAGTCGAACAAGAAATGGACAGCACTGCTGACCAGGTTAAAATTAGCAATACAGCAATGATGGCTCTTTGTTTCATTCATTTTCTCCTTTTATATTTTTGAGACAGTAAAAAACGCTTGTAAAAAATCTCTTCGCTTCATGATCTCTCCCGTATGTAAATTACCTGAGGCTATTATTATAATAAAACATAGAAAAATCAAATTGGCAATTTTTATGAATATTTAGTATTCACGAGTCGAGGTTGCCGCAGATAAGAGGCACAGGGTATGAAGCTGTTTCAAAGGCAGATAATAGAAAATAGTAAATGGAAAATGGTAAAAACCGTGAAACGTGAATTGTAAAATGTGAAATCTTATGGTTAAAGATCTATATCTTATGAAATTCTGTTGTGGCTGAATTGAGCTCAAGCCACACCTGAATTTCATCTTTTATGAATACATTGACCGAAGCATTTCCCTGTGATATAAGCATATGCTATAACCATAGGAAGAATAAATGAATAAATATTCAAAAGCAATATCTATCTCTATAATAATCTTCATTTTTCTATTTTCTTTGGGTTCAAACACCCAGGCTCAAGTCAGAGGCAAAGAACTTTACAAAAAACTGACGAGTGATAGAAATCTGGTAAAATTCGAAGGTTTATCACGTTTAAAATGGACACCTGACGGAGAATATTATTATATTTTCAAGGACAAAACATTTAAAAAGACCGCTGCTGTTTCAGGCAATGAAAGCAGCCTTTTTAATGACTCTGCCCTTATCAATGCATATAACACCCTAAGCAGTAAAAACGTCGAAGAACTTCCCTTTAAACTTTTTATGTTCATAGATAAAGGCAATAAAATCCGGTTTATGGTGAAAAATACTGCTTATATATATGACCTTAAAACCAGCCATATTATCTCTTATGTACCGGAAAAAGAATTTACCGGAGTCAGGGGTAGGTCATATTCTGAAGTATTTTCCCCTGATTTTAAATACCGGGCATTTATTCGCGATTATAATATCTTTATTCAGGATCTAGAAGGAAAAGAAACCTCTCTGACAAAAAATGGACATAAGGACTTACGAAATGGTTTTCCAGACTGGGTATATCCTGAAGAACTTGGCCAGTATAAAGCTTTTTGGTGGTCGCCTGACTCTAAAAACATAGCTTTCATGCAGTTTGATGAGAGCCCGGTTACTAAATATCCTATTGTCCATGATGTTGACCCCAAACCTGAATATGAAATGCAAAGTTACCCAAAAGCCGGGGCAAATAATCCCATAGTCCGTTTTTTTGTTGTAAATATTAAAACAAAAAAAATCACTCGCATAGAAACAGGCCTGGAGACAAATGTCTACTTGTACAAGGGCCAGTGGACTTATGATGGAAAAGAATTCACTTACATGAGATTGAACCGTTGGCAAAACAAAGTCGAGCTTTTTGCTGCAAACCCGGAAACAGGTACTGTACGGATCATTCTCACAGATAAGGATAAATGCTACATTGAACCAAATGATGTGATTTTCCTGAAAGATAAAGAACACTTTCTCTGGACTTCAGAACGAAGCGGCTGGAAAGAAATTTATCTCTATGACTTGAAAGGAAATATGGTAAAGCAGCTGACTGAAACGAAACTTCCGATAAGAGGGATACTCGGGCTGAATGAAGAAAACGGCTGGGTATATTTTTCAGGATCTGAAAACAAAGGGCTTGAATCCTCTGCTTTCAGAATAAAGCTGGATGGATCCGGCCTCGAAAAATTGACCAAAGGCACAGGTTCCCATTCTGTAAGTTTGTCGCCAGGGGGTAATTTCTATACTGATTCTTTCAGCTCTTTTAGCTCTCCCCGCAAATCAACTCTCCATTATGCCAATGGAAAATTTATCAGAGAGCTTGGTAATACTGTCATCAGTCAGGAATTCAAGGATTTTAAATTAATCAAACCGGAACACTTTGTATTCAAATCTGCTGAGGGAAAATATGACCTGGATGGAATCATGTATAAGCCAGCTCAATTTGACAAAAGTAAAAAATATCCCCTGATTCTTTCAGTTTACGGTGGCCCCGGTGCAAAAAGAGTCTATAACAGTTATAATCTTAATGGCAGTAGCCAGGCACTGGCTCAGTTAGGCTTTATCATCATATCTATTGACCACAGGGGTATTTCAGGGAGAGGGAAAGACTTCCAGAACCTTATGTATATGAATCTTGGACAAATAGAGCTTGCTGACCATGTGGCTGCCGTAAAATTTATCACAAAAAGACCTTATGTGGATGAGCAGCGAGTCGGCATATACGGCCATTCCTATGGAGGATATCTAACCTGTATCGCTTTGCTTAAAGCTTCGGATGTATTTCAGGTGGGAGTCGCTGGTGCCCCAGTTACTGATTGGAGAAATTACGACACAATTTATACGGAAAGATATATGCGCAGGCCTCAGGATAACCCGGATGGATACGCTAAAGGTTCCTGTATGAACTATGCCAAAGACCTAAAAGGACATTTATTCATCCATCACGGAGCAGTCGATAATAATGTACACCCCGGAAATTCCATCCAATTATTACAGGCCCTTTTGACCCATAATAAAAAATTCGACTTCATGTTCTATCCTGAACAGAGACATGGGATAAGGTTCAAACGTTATGGCGATTCCCGGGTCGAATATTTCATCAAGTATTTAAAACCAGAATTGAATTAAAACAGATTGAATCTTATTAAGAATCAGCAAATAGGAAATAGTAAATGGCAATGTATTAAACTTGGCATATTTCTTGCTGTACTAATATCTTATATTACGTGGAGGAATTTCAATGTTATCACCCCAGATAGTTTCAAACCAGGAACTAATTGAAGAAGCATCAAAAAATGCAATAGAAAAAAAAGTTTTATATCTCTATGATGATACCGGTAATCGTGAATTATTAGGGGTATTCAGCAAATCAAAGGTTTCTCGAGTAAAAAAATATTTCCGCAATAAAGACATGATAAACCAGCTTACCGAATTTGATGTCAGGACTACTGAACCTGACACTCCCTTCAATTTATTTTAACAATCACCTTTTCTCTTGTAAATTTTATTTACATTTAGAGAATTATTTACACCATCATTTTTACCACGTTTGCATTTTTTCCACATTTTTTTGGTAAAAATTGATGGCTGGAAGGGTTGTTTTGTTTTGACAATTCATCGGCAAAAGAAATCAACGTATTAGTCTTATCCGTGTCCATCCGTATCTAATATTGTTTTTCTGATGGCGTTAAAAATCTGAAGCGAGCCTATCCATACAGTCAGCTTTATCCTATCCTGCCTCTAACTCTTTTGACATCCTTAATTTTCCATGATATATATAATTAATTAATAAGCTGCTTAGCCTGACCAATTCATAAAAAGTGGCAATGCTTTTATTATTAATTTATTTTCAGTAATATGCAAGAATTTTTCAATAATGATTATTTTAACTCTTTTCTTTTTTTTATTTTTAATTTTAATCGCCATTTTTTTACCATTCAGGCGAGCCGATCTCACCACATCTGCTTCGTTACAGGGCACTTGCGGTGAAGGACCACAGCTGCGTACCCTGTGCCTCGCATCTGCAGCAACCTCGACTTGTGAATAATCCAGGTTAGAAAGCATAAATCAATAAAAATAGATAGAAAATAGTAAATGGATAGATATGCCTGAATTTATCAATCAAGTTTGTCGTAATGATCTTTTGTAATCTCAGATTGCACTTTTCCGGTATGCTCAATCCCATCAGGCTCGAACAAGATGAGTTTGACATGAGCGTGAGGCACAACTCGATGCTCTCTTCCGTGAGAAACAATGTAGAACTCGCCGGCATATAAGGTTACGGAACCCTCTTTCTCCAGAACATCAAGCCTGCCTTCTACCACAAGGAACAGCTCGTCTTCCTTATCATGGGTGTGCCAGGGAACTTTATCCCCTTCCAGCCGTACAAGCTTGACCTGCTGGCCGTTAAGCTCCCCTACTATCTTGGGCGAAAACGTATCAGAAAACTTTTTAAAACATTGCTCAATGTTTACCACTTTTTCCATTTTCTATCTCCTCCGCATACTTTCTTTTTTAGATTCTCTCTCTTTTTTCATCTATTCACCCAGGTTAGGGCAACCCCGTTTATATTCTGGGATTAGCGTAACAATACATACAGCCGTGCGGGCAGGCCTGGGTATAGCTGCCGATATCAACCGAATCCGTGCACCGGCATTCTTGGCGCTGGCTTTTGTCTTTTTTTACAGATGCAGGCGCTTTATCCGGGTGAAGGGAGCAAAGCAGACTCCCGTCTATACAGGCTGAGGGCTTAACCCCGGGAACAGCAGTCAAAAAATCCTGGCTGCAGGAGAAAAGGTTTAAGCCATAATTTGCTGCGATTTTACTAAGATAACGGGCATCCCTTAGTTTTTCCTTCTCCGGAGGGTCAATATATTTAAATCCGTATTTAAGGGCGCGCCTGCGTGCTTTCCCGTACCACTGGGTAAAGCTGAAACGTACATCCTTGATCTCGCGGGCGCTTAATTCAGGCGCCAGTTTCTCAAAATAATTAAGATTTGTCCTGCGGCTGCTCCCCTCCTCCCAGTAAATAACCGGGTCAAAACGGAGGGATACCCTTTCCGGGCTGCCTGCGAGCTTTATTAAAGGGTCAAGCTGTAAAACAGCTTTTTGCGGGGAGGGGGCATTCTTCTCTATGAATGTGCCCCCCAAGCCGGTTATAGTGAAATGAAAATATAACTGAGCATATTTCCGCAGAGCTTTTTGCAAGCTGAAGCGGTTAGCAATAAGGTTTTCAAAGTTTTTCGACCAGAGTACAAAAGTATGAACTGCCTCAGGAGAAAGGTCTACAGAATAAGTATAGCCTGAAGGACCGCTGACCCTGGCTCTTTCTTTTTCAACAGCTGCAGAAAGCCAGTCCGGAAACGAAGCGACCAGGTCGGTGCGCCGCGATGCGCTTATTACTCTTTTCATAGCTACTTGACAGTCGGTTACAATGGCTTTAGTATTTTAGCTGATTATTACCGGTACAGGCAATGTCTATATTTAAAGCAAAGAATCTGAGAAAAAGTTTTAACCGGCGTATAGTGGTAAAAGGAATTGATATTGAAGTCCGCTCCGGAGAGATAATCGCCCTGCTGGGCCGCAACGGGGCGGGAAAAACCACCTCATTTCTAATGATGGCCGGGCTGCTCAAACCCGATACCGGAACCATATACTTTGACGATACCGATATCTCAAAATATTCATCCAACCAGCGCGCCGAAACCGGCATAACCTATCTCCCTCAGGAGAACTCGGTTTTCCTAAAGACTTCCACTGAAAACAATCTGAAGATGATCATTGAACTTAAAAACCGCAGCCGCAAAGAAAGAGATAAAATATGCAGCAACCTGCTTGAGGAAATGGGGCTTTTACCCCTGGCAAAACAATCCGCCCACACTCTCTCAGGCGGCGAACAGCGGCGGGTGGAAATCTGCCGCGCCCTTATCCTTAAGCCAAAATTTCTCCTCCTTGACGAGCCTTTCACCGGCATAGACCCGCTTACTGTTATTGAACTTCAAAAAACCATCATCAAGCTTAAAAAAAGAGGGATAGGTATTATTCTGTCCGACCACAATGTCCGCGACACCCTAAAAATCACAAACCGCGCTTATATTATAGATGAAGGCGATATTCTGGTTCAGGGCAGCCCCCAGGAGATCTCAGCCGATGAAAAAGCAAGAGAAAAGTTTCTCGGTAAGGATTTCAGTCTGGGATTCAATGAATCGGCGGATTTGCGGTGAAATACCACAGCTTCATCCCCTGCGCCTTGTATCTGCGGCAACCTCGACTCGTGAATTAACCAGTTAACCGCTTAATCCATTGCAGATCTTTTTTGAGAGTATTATAAAGTCTCTCATCTGCTGTAATTAAGGGAATGCTTTCCTCATCGGCCAGTGCCAGATAACTTGCGTCATAAGCAGAGAGATTATAAATATTATAGAAGTGTATAACTTTAGGGTAAAAAGAAGAGATATGTTTTTGGCTTATTTCTAGGTCCATAAATCCTTGTACAGCCATCTGTAATTTATCTGCCCTGATCCTTCCTCTTTTTTTTGCAATAGCGAGTCCATTAATGACTTCATAGCCAAGAAGCGAAGGGGCAATTATGTCCAATTCCTGAGAAACATATCTCTCCAGTAAGGAGAGAGCAGGTCGACCATTATCCTCGTCATCCAGATACCATTTTAATACTACACTCGCATCAATAACTATCCTTTTCAACTCTTTTTCTCCAGTTGTTTTCGCGACTCTTTAAAAATATTTTCAGCAGAAATGCCTTTACTTGCAAACGTATTTCTTGCGGCAATTATTTTTCTGTAGCCTTCTACCCGTTTTGAGTATTTATATTCTTTGTATGGGATAATAACTGCAACCGGTTCTCCTCTTTTAGTCACGACTATTTCCTTTTTTTCTCCTGCAGCATCATTGATTATTCGACTGAACCGTTTTTTCCCTTCAGCAATACTGACTGTAATGCTCTTTTTATGATTATATAATTTGACCATCTTAATAGTCACCTCTTATAACCAAGTATAAGGATATATGTGAGGATTGTCAAATCTTCGCTATTCGAGGTTATTGAAGAAGACAGATAGTTTGTTCTTTTGCCCTTATTGTAACAGAAATAAAAGCTAAATAATTCAGGCAGTCAGTCTTTTTGAGAAAAGATCAAATTGCCCAGGGTCTCCCTCAGAAAAACCAAGAAAAAGAAAAAATAAATAGCCAGGAGTATAATAAAGAAAGCAACTGTCGGCAGGACAGAATCAGATACCAACTGAAATACAGAGACTGAAGTAAGTAAGGATGCTGCCCAGACAGAAATAAACCAGAAAGCAGCTATTAACAAGCCATCAAAAACACGGGCCTTTAGCACAGCAGGAATTTTGATCTGCGGCCGCTTTGCTTTGAACTTCCGCCGTTCTTTTTTCTTGTCTTCTGACGGGTACTCGGAAAATTCAAAAGACGACTGTTCTATAGCTTCTGGAACTGCTGATTCTGTTTCTATTTCTTGGGGGGGCTCCTCTGTCGGTTTATCTTCGTCTTCATAAAGGTCTTCAGCCTCCTGGGGCATTTCGGCCGGGATCTCCTCTTCATCATAAGGACTTTCCATAGAGCCGCTGTCTTCTATTTCAGCCGCCCGGGGGGGGATGTCTTCTTCTTCCCCTGTTCCTTCTTCTGCGGCCTTTTCTTTTATCTCCTGACGTTCTTTTTTAAGTGAATCTAAAAAACTTTCTATATCTTCTTTTTCTTTTTCAGCAGGGTCTACCATCTTTTCCAGATCTTCGGTCTTAAAATCGATCTCTTCGTCTGCAGTACCGGGCTCTTTCATTATTTCCTCTGGAAAAAGCATCTCATCATTTTCTTCTTTCTCTTCAGCTATTATCTCTTCCTCTGCTTCTTCAGAAGGCTCCTCAATAATTTCATCCGCCGGGCCTTCAGGTGATTCTTCTTCTGCTTCATCCTCTGTTTCATCAGGGGGCTCTCCAGGTAATTCTTCCTCTCCAAAATTAGAGAGTTCTTCGGTATCGACTTCCTTTATATGATCATCAACATCCCATTCTTCATCCGAAGGTTGGGATTCTTCCGGTTCATCGATAATATCTTCTTCTTCGGCCTGCAGATTTGCTTCCTCTTCTTCAGATTTATCTTCCTCAGTAAAAATATCTTCATTTACATCGATTAATTCCTCACCGGCCGGCTCCTCTTCCTCCAATTCCTCCGGCCCCTCATCCGGATCAAGCTGCTCAGCTTCTGCCTCTTTCTCTGTTTCTTCTTCAGGCTCAGGTTCCTCAGCATCTAATTTTTCTTCTACTACCTCCGGTTCCTTGTCTTCCCCCTCTGCTGCCGGTTCGCCTTCTGCGTCTACATCCCAGGGCTCTACTTTATCATACGGCTCGGATATTTCCGTTTCTTCGCTTATCTCTTTTTCATCGTCAATGATCTCGACTTCTTCTGCTTGACCTGTATCTGCTGCTTTTATCTCTTTTTCTTTCTTTTTCTTGAGAGCGCTTTTCTTTTTTCTTGGTTTGCGTTTTTTTGCCGGTTTGGAAGTTTTTTCTTTCACATCCGCCTCCAGGACTTTTTCTCCGGGGATGTCCTCTTCGATCAGTTCATCCTCGGGAAAAAGCAGTTTGGTTCCGCAGTTAGTGCAGAATTCTGCACTATCATCAATCATTGCCTTACAATAAGGACACTTTTTAATCGCCACTGTTTTATTTATAAAACGAAAAAGAGATCTTGTCAATCATATGTTGACCAAACAGATTGACATCAGAGTAAAAATCGCATAAAAATAAAGGGGGCTGGGCGATTAACTCAGTGGAAGAGTGCTACCTTCACACGGTAGAAGTCACAGGTTCAAATCCTGTATCGCCCACCATTTTCTTTTCTATAACTTGCGATACTAAAATTCATATCCAAGTCCAATACAATCTTCAAATTCTCCAATATTGATATCGAAATCAGCCGGTTTGATTTTACAATAGGAATATCCAGACGAAATTTTTGAGCGGAAAGCCCGGATGATCCTCCGAGCACTGCGCAAACTACTACAAACAATAAAGCCAGTCTACCCTTCATTTTAAACATCCTTTTTAATTGTGGGTGCTTCATGCTCGGCCCCCTTAAGGTTGACGCTGGAATACGACATAATGTCGTAATTGTCAAGCACAAAATTGGAGAATTTTATAATTCATTTATGTTATTGGTGCGTAAGCCCTTGTGGCAACATTGAAAAGTTCTAACAACAAGCTCAATAGCCTCTGGAGTTTGTGGATTTTATTCAAAAGAGCTGTGCGATAAAAGAAGTAAATCAAAAGAGTTGTGTCAAACGAGAGAATTTAAATCGGAAGCATACCTCCGAGAATATCAAGGTGGCAGTGATTGGTGTTAAGACTGGTTATTTAAGTTAAAAGAGTCAAGATGGAGTCGCGAGAAAAAGTTATTAGGTCATCCTCAGCCTCTAAAAAGGGTACCACATCTTCCTCAACGCTGAGCCAATCCAAAGCTTCAATCTTGCTCCGGACAACCAGGAGCCAATTACTTTCATCGAGCTGCTCTAATTTCGATCCTTGCTGCCTCAATGCATTATTCAAAAGAGTTAGGTTCGGTTTCAAATTACGCCACCGAGATTTAAACCAGAAAAGGTCAAAAATATCCCTTCCTTTGGTATAGGGTCTTAGCAAAATGGCTGCAAGCTTACCGGCAAAGGCAGAGGGTAGATCGTAGTGTCGGATCAAAACAGGAAGATGGATGTTAACAACTGTCCTTTCCTCCTTCCAACCCAAAGGAGGATTCAAGTCGACTTCTAAGTGAATAGAAAAATTCTCATTCTTCCGCCCGGACAAGCCGAGCTCATACAACAATCCCGCGAATCGGACCATCATACGTTGTACCGTCTTATCATCTTTTAAGCTTATGGTCATATCATAGCCCGCCCTTTCAAGTTCACGATCGATTTTATCTGTAAAGAGCTTTAAGCTGGGACTCATCCATTTCTTTCCTGCTGTGAAATCGAGATCCTCAGAGTACCGGCGGATCCCGTAAAGGAAACGGAGTGCTGTCCCCCCAACGAAAAACAGGGATTCATTCATTTTCGTCTTCTGCATCAAGAAAAGAAGGTAATTCTGGAGGTATTCTCGGAGGACATGTCTCTGCCTTCCTTTAGATTCACTCGCAATCTGCAATGCAATGTCTCTCAACGGCGAATCTCCTGAATATAGTCAGCCACCTGTTTTGATGCTCGGTGAAGAGAGGCTAAAGGACTCATCATAGTGTACTCTTTCCATTGGGAAAGTTTGAATTCCTCAAGATTTTGCAGACGGAGTCCTTCCAACCATCGGATGGAAAAGCAGCGGCCGCGGAGATATAGATAAAGCTTATCCCAAAGAGCTTTTTCTGACGAAGCGATCAAGATTTCATGGTCATCGTGCTTCACTCTGGAATATCCCTTAAAATAACTAGGCTTGATATGGCGGTAAATAAAAAGACGTCCGGCAGCTTGGAAATCTTCTGCACGAGCTGTAGTGACAGATGTAGTATTAGGAGTTTCCTCTGGGATTATCCCATGGAAGGAAAGAGCCCATTCCAACGAGAGGTAGGATGGAGCTACCACTCTATTGGCGATCACTGCGGGAGGAATTGCACGGGAACGGTATGGTTCAGCAATCAGATACCATCCTCTCCGGATCTGTATAAGCTTTTTTGCATCAACCCAGCGCGAAAGCTGAACCCGGAGATACGCCTGAGATTCCCTAAATACTTGAAGCATAGAGGAATGGAATAGAGGTTGATCTGCAAACTGGTAGAGAAATTCACTCCATTTCATGCAATTAACTTATCATAAATGATAATTTATTACAATGATAAAATACAGCATGGGCCGGGCTCGAAAATGATGGGCTATGAGATAAAAACTGTGACCAAACTGTGACCAAAATTTGTCAAGAACTCCTTTTACACACGGTAGAAGTCACTGGTTCAAATCCAGTATCGCCCACCATTTTTTTTCCCGGAACGCCTTCCTTATTCAGGTTCTCCTTGATTGCCCAAGGGGGATAAAGGGGATTAATATTTTTCAAACGAATTCTAAGAGGCGTTTTTGAGATTTTTAACAACTTATGTGATCTTCTAACAAAAAAGATATCGTCGCCATACATAGGCTCCCCGGGATTGTTAAATATTGTGGATTATTTCTAATTTATCGTGATTTTACCGCAGTATTTTCTTATAATATTTATATCCAGATAGATCAGAGGGACAAAATGGGGTTGGATACCTTGTTTTCACTGGCGAAGGCAGCTTGTTGATTTGTGTTTACGCAATAATGCGTTTGAACAGTTCCAGAGGAATGTTGCGCCCACAAACAACTGCGACCACTTTCTTTCCTTTGAAGTGTTCTTTTCGTTTGAGAAGGCCGCCAACACTTAGCGCGCCTGAACCTTCAACCACCAGACTATGTTGCTCGAACAAAAGGCGGATGGATGTTTCAATCTCTTTTTCGGTAACTAGCATAATCTCGTCCACATATCGCCGGCACAAATCGAGAGTGATACTGTCTAGATCCACGCCGCCGGCGCAGGTGTCAGCTAGGGTTGGGTAGGTTTCCATCTCTACTATTTTATTGGCTCGCATAGATTCATACATCACCGGGGAGTTCTCTGGAGAAACGCCAAAAGCTTCTATCTTTGGGTTTAGGGATTTTAACCACCCTGCCGAACCGGTGAGCAATCCCCCGGCCCCGCAGGCAAAGAGGGCTGCATTTAGGTCAGGAAAGCGATAGAATCTTGTTGACGGCACCCCGGAACTTAAATGAACCCGTTCTCTGCATCGAGTCTAACTTGAGCCACACTTCACCCTCGATCTTCTCGCTGAGATACCGAGAGTATTCAAGCGGTGTAGGCGATAGGTGTTCCAGGCATCTTTCGTGTGCATCCAGCACCAGCTGAGGTATATCGAGTTGTGGTTGGTTTTCAGTTGTCATGCTTGGTCTCCTTTGTGTGGGGTCAAATCTGTGTTTTACTTTACGAAAGGAATTGATCCCCAATAATATTTATACTCATTTTTGAATTATTTTTAAGCCGCAAAAATATAAGAAGATCTGTTCCTTCAAGTTTATGAATTAATCCCGCCTCCATATCCTTAAACTCATCTCCGTTCACCAACACTTTAACGCTATCTGCATTCCAGTTTCTAATGTAAAAAGCAGGATTAATAATTGGAGAATCCTTGCTTCCGTTTATTGTGATCTCGATCTTATTGGGTTTTTCTGTGCTGTTTTGCAACTGATAACATTTACTGCTTCTGTCATAACCTAAGGATACTGTACTGGAACCAATAACTGCTAATTCCGGGGCAAAAGCCCATGACCTTCCCATTTGGATTAATTGATCAAGATCCATATTGTTCATGCCGTATAGACCACACCAATAGTACCTGTTACCATTTTCATGAATAACCGGATCAGAAATAGGAAAAGAAGTGCAATGAGAGGGACGGTCTGACATCCTTGTGGTCCTTCCGTCACAACGCGCTTGTCCAACCGGAAAATGGTTGCATCCTCTGGCTTTTTCATAAGAACTGAGTCTGCTATGTTTTATGAACATTTCATTTCCCGGCTCAAAACAAATAAATGGTTTGTTCTCCGATTTGAAATTATATTGCTGTATTGTATAAGGGTAAGACTTATCCCAGCTGAAAGGGCCATATGGAGGACTGTTCGGATCATCTACAAACATGACTTTACTGGTGTTATGGTCATAGTCTGAAACATAAGCTAGATCTTTTTCCAATAGATCAGATACTTTTTGCCCGGGATGCAATAAAGCCAGCGTCTCCTGAAATTGCCTTGGATTGCCCAGAGTGCCTTTTTTCCAGGACACTTTTCGGATACCTGATGCATCCGGGTAGATGTAGTAATATTCATCGATCCAGCATTCCCAGCCTGTTTTAGGATCAGGTCTCCAGGTATTATTATAGGCGCTGACAGGAGCATATCTCCAATGTACGACAACTCTTGCATCAGTATTTTCAATTATGCGGACATGAGAAAATCTGCAATGGCGGTCTTGCATGTGTTCAAAACAACCTTCTCTGTCTTTTTCTCCGTGCTCCCAGGCTTCTACGCTTTGGTCTGTCATCCAGTTTTCATTCTCTGAAACCCAGGAAGCAGCATATCGTATTCCCCGCCAAAATATAAGTTTAACCGGAGAATTTTCAAAACAGACAACAACATCAGGATCCTGTTCAACCGGCCACAGATTATCCCACCCAGGGTAATATTTCAGTTTTGTATAAAAAGCTCCAAAACGTCCCGGATGTTTTTTTATTGTGGGTAATTTGCGGGGAGCGATATCAGCCTTACTGATAGAAACGGAATTATATTTATTCAGAATTTGTTCTTTTGTCAGAGCTTTTTCATAGACTTTAATTTCATCTATTAAACCATCGATCCCATAATATGCTGCGATAGTACCCCAGGTACGATGAATATCTGAAGGTTTATCCGGAGCAGCTACCATACCGATCCGGCATTCAGAATTGCGGGAGTATTGGATTTTTCCCTGAATAGGGATCGAAGCTATGATCTTTCCGTTAAGATACAAAACCATTTCTTTATTTGCCCGGTAGACACCGGTTATGTGCATCCAATTACGTAGGGGCATAACTTCTTGTTCGCTGCTGCAGGACACCCATTGTTCATCAATTGCGCCTTGTAATGATACTTGTCCAAGCGGGCCCAGCATCAAACGATAACCCCTGATCTCATGCGATTCTGTGGTTAGAACAGGACACCAGTTCCAGGGATAATTTCCTAATGCAACCCAGGCCTCGATGGTAAACTCATCATCAGGTCTTTTAGTATTTTTAGCATCGCGGCGTAAACAAGTTGTAAAACCATCAAGCCTGATACCAATACCCTTAACTCCTTCTGCTTCCATAAAATGACCCTCCAATGCATCAGCCAAGCCACTGACCACTTCTAGGGAAGTCCCTTTCACGTTTTTTTCAAAATCCCAATACATTATTGGATCTTGAGCCCAAATATATGCAGAGAAATTCAGCAGGAAAAATAATAGCAAAAAATTAATGGATCGAGTCATAACTTTTCACCCTCTATTATTAGATTTTTTGTTCACTTAGGAAGACATGCTACCTTGCCGAATATAGTTTAGTTGCCTTCCACAAAACTTTTTAAACTATTTAACAAATTATCTTCTATTTCTATTTCATCGCTATCTAACCTGACCTATTCATAAAAAAATGGCGATGTTTTTATTATTATTTTCTTTTCAATGATATGCAAGATTTTTTCAAGAATGATTATTGAAACTTTTTTCTTGTTTTTATTTTTAATTTTAATCGCCATTTTTTTACTC
>JAUVXM010000034.1 GCA_030603565.1 Candidatus Aminicenantota bacterium | reverse complement strand
CCTCCTTTAAAATAATGAAAAAAGATATTATATAACTTAATATAATGCGTAGAGTAAAAAATGTCGATTATAAATATAGATCACATCTAAAACAAAATGGTCAATGTTAAAATTAGATATTGGTTTTTTTAGTACATCATTGGCAATTTTTATGAATAACCAGGATCCGCAGGCGCCGAGAAAAACGAAGAAGAATGGCGTTAAAAATCTGAAGCGAGCGTATCCATACTCTCAGCTTCATCTAATCCTTAATCCATTATTGCGAGGACTAGGAAGGGACTTACCAGTGTCCAGGCCATTCAACTTTTGTAAGCGTGAAAAAAATGGAGGAACTCCTCACTATTTCCAGTATTGTTTTTTCCGCCTTGTTACTTTAGAATAAAACTTGATGGAAAAAATTATCCTTTACGGAAACAACAATCCTGAACTGAAAGGAAAAGTCAAGATCAGTGGGGCTAAGAATGCTGTTCTACCTGCCATTGCTGCTGCATTATTGACCAAGGAAAAAATCCGGCTGAAAAATGTTCCCCTGGTTACCGATGTTCATACTATGCTGACTCTCATGAAAGAACTCGGAGCAGAATCCAATATCAGGAAAAATTCCTTATCCATTCAGGTAAAAAAAATCATATCAGATGAGGCATCTTACCAGCTTGTAACATCAATGCGGGCATCAATTCTGGTTCTAGGCCCCCTCTTAGCCCGGTATGGGAAGGCACTGGTTTCTTTGCCAGGGGGATGTGCAATAGGCTCCCGGCCGACCGACATTCACATTCATGGTCTGGAAAAGTTAGGAGCATCTATCCAGCTCAAGCACGGTTATATAAATGCAACGGCTAAACAGCTGAAGGGCACTGAAATAGAATTTGAGAAAAAATCAGTCGGAGGGACAGAAAACCTCATTATGGCAGCCTCTTTAGCCACGGGGGAAACAATTCTGAAAAATTGTGCTATAGAACCTGAAGTAGTAGACCTCTGCAAGCTTTTACTTAAAATGGGAGCAAAAATTGAAGATATAGGATCGGAAACGCTTGTTATAAAAGGAGTCAAAGAACTCGGAGGTGCAACCCATGAGATTATCCCAGACCGGATAGAAGCAGGTACTTTCTTGATAGCCGGAGCTCTGACTAAAGGAAGTATCGTCCTTACCCGCACCAAACCTAAGGACCTAACGACAGTAATTGAAAGGTTGCGTTATTCTGGAGTAAAAATCAATAAATTGAATTCCCATTCCATCCAAGTAACCGGAACAGATAAACTCAAACCCCAGGATATCACGACTTCCCCCTATCCGGGTTTCCCCACTGATATGCAGGCGCAGTTTTCTGTTCTCATGACCCAAGCCGAAGGGACATCGATCATCTCAGAGACTATTTTTGATAGACGATTTGCTCATATCAACGAACTTCTCCGCATGGGCGCTAATATCGAAATATCAAGTGACAAAGCAATAATTAAGGGCAAGACTTTCCTTTCCGGAGCAGAAATAACAGCTACGGATTTAAGAGCTTCAGCATCTCTTGTCCTAGCAGGATTGATCGCTAATGGCAAAACTGTAATCAATGAAGCGCATCATCTTGACCGCGGGTATGAGAAGCTTGAAGTAAAGCTGAAATCTCTTGGCGCCCGTATAGAACGCTTGCAAGATTAGATTAATAGGTGAAAAATGGAAGATTGTATATTCTGTAAAATAATCAACAAAGAAATCCCGGCAAAAATCATATACGAAGATGAATATATTGTTGCATTTGAAGACACCAATCCCCAAGCTCCGGTTCATGTTCTTATCATACCAAAAGATCATTTCAGTTCATTAAATGATATCCCCGCTGATAAACAAAAGCTGCTAGGTCATATAGTTCTGAAAGCACGCAAACTCGCAGAAAAAAAAGGAATTAAAGATAAGGGATACAGAATTGTCCTCAATACTGGAAAAAATTCGGGACAGGAAGTATTCCATATCCATTTCCATCTGTTGGGAGGAAGACAGATGACCTGGCCTCCTGGCTAATTACTTAACCTGGATTATTCACGAGCCGAGGTTGCCGCAAATGCGAGGCGCAGGGGATGAAGCTGTGGTATTTCACCGCGAATCCGCTGCAACAAAGCAGATGTAGTGAGATCGGCTCGCCTGAAAGGTAAAAAATGTCGATTAAAATATAGATTACAGCAAAAACGAAATGATTAATTGTTTATCCGCAGAAGTCGGTGTAAAATATTGATTGAAAAAAGATATCATTCATATCGACATTTTTTATGAATAGTTCAGGATATTAAGGAGGAAAATAATGGAAATCACATGGTTAGGGCATTCTGCAGTAAAAATCAAAGGGGATAAAATTATATTTATCGATCCGTTTCTTTCCGGAAATCCTGCTGCTTCAATTACTCCTGAAGAAATATCCGAAGCAGATATTGTCGTAGTCACTCATGACCATGGTGACCACCTGGGGGATGCTTTCCCTCTCTGCAAACAGACCGGTGCAACTCTGGTATCTCAGCATGAAATAGCAGTTATGGCCGAATCCGAAGGAATCACAGCGGAAGGAATGAATATTGGAGGAACAATTGAAGTCAAGGGTGTTAAAATCCATATGGTACAGGCCCTCCACACAGCTGGGCAAGGTGACCCGACAGGAGTAATAATTGAACTCAATAATAAAACACTCTATCATGCGGGAGATACAGGTCTTACATATGATATAAAATTGATAGGTGAATTTTTTCATCCTGACCTCAGCTTTATTCCTATAGGCGACAGGTACACCATGGGCATCAATTCCGCTTCGAAAGCAGTAGAATTCTGCCGGACAAAAAAGGTTATTCCCATTCACTATAACACCTTCCCTCCGATCGAAGCTGATCCGGAAGAATTCAAGAAAAAAATAGGAGATATGGCAGAAGTAATCATCCTTAAACCAGGAGAGACATACACCTTTTAATCAGTTCAGTAAATGCCATATTTAATTGACGGTAATAATCTTATCGGACATATTCCTTCTCTTGATCTAAAAGACCAGGCGAGCCGGAAACTTCTTGTTTCCCGCTTGCGGATCTTCCAGGAAGTTAAAAAGACCCGGGTGATTGTAGTTTTTGACGGCCCGCCTGACCCAGATATATCAGAAGGCAGTTTCAAAGACACACATTTTAAGGTTTGTTTCCCTCCCTTTTCCCAAACTGCTGATAATGTTATTGAAGAGATCGTCTGCCGGCAAACTGACCTTAGACAATTTTTTGTAGTGAGCTCTGACTGGGAGATTAAAAATTTTGCCCGCTCTAAAGGTGCAAAACCTTTGGATTGCATAGAGTTCTTACGCAGGCTTAAAGCCGCCTTAAAAAAATATGACAAGATTGCGGAAATGGATAAAAACACAACCCCGCCTTCTCCACTTGAAGTAGATATCTGGTCTGATATTTTTAAAGGAAAATAATGAAAAGCATCGCAATTATTGGGGCCGGAAGATTGGGGACTTCTCTTGGGAATGCCTTAAAAAAAACCGGATACCAAATCAAAGCTCTCTCCTGTCTCAGCCTTTCATCTGCCCGAGAAAGCAGCCGGCTTATCGGAGAAGGCCGGCCATGTACAGACAATCTCAAAGCAGCAGGAACAAGCCGTATAATAATCATTACCGTTCCTGATGATAAAATAAAAAAATCAGCAGAGGAACTGGCATCCGGAATCCCGGACTGGGAGGAAAAGCTTGTCTGGCACTGCAGCGGCCTGCTGCCCTCCAGAATCTTAGACCCGCTTAAAGCCAAAGGAGCCCTGACTGCATCTGTTCATCCTGTTCAATCATTTGCAAAAAAAAATGCTGATCCCGATGTGTTCAAAGGCGTCTATTTCAGCATGGAAGGCAACCCTGAAGCCCAGCAAGCATCTAAGACTATTATTAAAAAACTCGGCGGACATTCATTTGTAATCAAGGCAGAAGATAAACCTCTTTATCACGCTGCCTGCAGTATAGCATCTAATTTTCTATTAGTATTGCTGGAATCCGCTTCCTCTCTGCTCCAGAAATCAGGAAATACGCCTGAAAAATCTCTAAAAATCCTTTTTCCTCTTGTCCAAGGAACTTTACAGAATGTAAAGAATTTTAACACCAGATCAGCACTTACCGGGCCTATCGCCCGCGGTGATATAAAGACGATTTCCAGCCAGCTTGAGGCTCTCCGTAAGCACCCCCCTCATTATGAAATGTTTTTAAAACTGGCGTCACAGGCATTGGAAATGGCAATACGGAAAAATAAAATCTCTTCGCAGAATGCTAAAATATTTAAGGCTCTGCTGGAAGAAAAATAACCTCTTCTTCGAGTTTAACCCTAAATTTTTTATAAACTTTCTGCTTAAGCTCTCCTGCAAGAAGCCTGATATCCTGCGAGGTCGCATTCCCCTGGTTAATAATAAAATTTGCGTGCCCTGAATATACAGCTGCATCTCCTGTTTTTTTTTCTTTAGCGTCCACCTGGTCAAGAAGAGCAGCAGCAGCTACTTTTTCTCCGGAAGGAAGAACCGGATTTTTAAAATAACTTCCAGCAGAGGCTGTCCCATAGGGAGGATGTTTTTTTTTTCTTGTTTGAAGGCTTTCATTCATGCTCTTTTTAATCTCTTCCTGCGCTTTAGTTTTACCCTGAAGCCTTACGTCAAGCAGCACATCTTTATTAATTTTTAATCTGCTCCAGCGGTATTCAAACCTAAAATAATTCTTCTCGACCTGGAGTATCTTCCCGAATTCTGTCAAAATTCGGGCATTCATCAATAGACTACCGATATCACAGCCGAATGCTCCGGCGTTACCGCAAACAGCACCTCCAACAGTTCCCGGGATGCCAGCCAGAAACTCAAGGCCTCCCACCCGTTTATGCAGGCAGAAATCAACCAACTCCTTCAAAGGAGTTCCGGATTTGACTTTGATTACTTTCTTGTCATCTTTATTCAGCCCTTTTATAGAATTACGGATAATAAGACCGCGAAATCCTTCATCTGAAAATAAAATATTATAACCCCCCCCAATTATGTAATATGGAAGAGAAGAGGTTTTTACAAACCGCAAAACGCTTACAATCTCTTTTTCAGTCCTGGCCTCAAAAAAATAATCAGCGCTTCCTCCGACCTTGAAGTTTGAATAATTCTTGAGAAATACTCCTTCTTGGCAGGGCCTGCCGACCGCATCTGGAAATCGGGAAACAAAATCAGGTTTTTCTGCATACATAAAATTATTTTATATGAATTACAGTAAAATGTCTAAAACTCAACTACCTTGAATTATGCTTTAAATTTGGCATATTTTTTGCTATTATACTTTACTTACCTGGATTATTCACGAGTCGAAGTTGCTGCAGATGCAAGGCACAGGGTATGAAGCTGTGGTCCTTCACCGCGAATACCCTGTAACGAAGCAGATGCAGTGAGATCGGCTCGCTCGGAGAGTAAAAAATGGCGATTAAAATTAAAAATAAAAACGTCGCCATTTTTTTATGAATAGGTCAGGCTTATTGGAAGAATGGTATATAACTAAGGTAAATTTGACTTTTATATTCTTTAAGGATATTATGCCAAAATAATTAATTTAAGAGGACGTAAAATGAAAAAGACACTCCTATCCACATTAAGTATAATGCTTATTTTCTTTGCATCTCTTCCTGCTCAGAATTCAGCGAATGATGCTTATATCAAGGCAATGAACTCAACTGATGTAAACCAGCGCGCAAAATTATTAAAAGACTGGGTATCTAAATATGAAGGACAGGGAAGTCAGTACGAAAATTTCGCCTGTGCCAGCCTTTGTAATGACCAATACAAAGGAAAAACTCCTGCTGATATAATCAAATACGGAGAAAAAGCTTTAACCCTGGGAGGACTAGACGATACAACCACATGCCAGGTCCTGCTCAATGTTTCGACTATATATTCACATCAGGACAAAAACCTCGCAAAAGCAGCTAAATATGCAGGGCAGGTTGTAAGTATCGCCAATACAGCAAAAGGAAAAGAGTCCGAAGCCGGGAGGGAAAAAATTTGGAATCAATTCAGAGGCGCCGGATATTTCGCCCAGGCCCATGCAATGGAAAAAAATACAAAATACAAAAGTGCTGTCGCTGCATATTCAAATTCCTATAAGATCCTTAAAAATAAGCAGATCATAACTACCCTCGCCCAGCTGGGACAAACCCTTTACAAAACAAAATCCTATGCAAATGCTGAAGCAGCTTTAAAAATTGTGGTTCCGATTCTAAAAGATTTTGGAAGCATTACTCTCTATGCCAAAACCCTCCATCGCCTCGGAAATAAAAATGAAGCACTGAAATATTATAAACAATCTTACACTATGAAAAAAACCGGGGAAATCGCTTACAATATAGGCATCCTCCTTGCCCCTCAGGCTAAAAACGATTCTACTCTTGCTAAAGAAACCATCCAATACCTGCTCAATGCAAGCTTTCTTTCTCCTGCCAATTCAAAAAATGCGATGCAACTTGCAGAAAGTCTTTATTTCAACCAAAATCCGGAATATAATGATAAAGTAAAAGCTCTTCAGGCCAAAAGCAAAAACCTTGAACAACTCACCAATACCTTTAACAACAAATTCGGGGAAAAAGACGAAGAAGACCTATCAGATGCACAAAAAAAAGAAATGGAGTCTATACTTGCAAAAATAGAATCAGAACACAAAACAATTGAAAAGCTTCAGGAAGAACAGCAGGTTACTTTAGCCGCTTTCAATCAACTCATCGAACAAACCAAGCAGAAACTGGATATTAAGTAATAAGCCCCAGCAAAAATCACCAAAAACAGAAACTCCAGGATTTATTAATCCTTGGCATTTTTATAGCTCTGATATATCATTCCATATAAATATTAGGAGATATAAAAGGTGAATCCCACCCCCTCTTTACAACAAGCTAAAACTCGCATTAAACAATTAAGAAAAGAGATCATTTACCACGAAAAAAAATACTACCTGGACAATAACCCTCAGGTCGCTGATTTTGAGTTTGATTCGCTTATGCTTGAGCTCCGGAAAATGGAGGAAAAATTCCCGGAACTCATAACTCCGGAATCCCCAACTCAGCGTGTGGGCGAACAACCTCTGGAAGGATTCGCCAGCATCAAACACAGCACCCCTATGCTCAGCCTGGATAATTGTTACAACAGCAAAGAGCTGAAAAAATTTGAGGAAAAAATAAAAAAAAATCTGCCTTCACAAAAAATCGAATATATTACTGAACTAAAAATCGACGGTCTTGGAATCTCAATCATTTACCGAGATGGAAAATTTACCCGGGCAGTTACCAGAGGTGACGGAATCAGAGGAGATGATGTCACTGCCAATGTTAAAACCATAAAAAGCCTTCCACTTGCAATCCCAGAAAATAACGATGTAGAAGTCAGAGGAGAGATATATCTACCCTTTCATTCCTTTCAAAAAATCAACCACACCCGCAGTGAAAAAAATGAACCCTTGTTTGCTAATCCCAGAAATGCGGCAGCAGGCTCTATCCGTCTCCTTGACCCCAAAATAGTTGCTGCCCGCGGCCTGGATGTCTTTTTATATTCAGTATATATAGAAGAGCAAGAACAGGAAAGTCAGTGGGATAATTTAAAGAAATTAAAAGCCCTTGGTTTTAAAACCAACCCTCTCTCAAGGCTGAGCTTGTCTCTTGAAGAAATAATGAAGGTATACGAAGAATGGCAAAAATCAAGAGATAATTTTGATTATGACGTCGACGGGATCGTTATTAAAGTAAATAATGTTGAGCAGCAGAAAATATTAGGCCAGACCTCTAAATTCCCTCGGTGGGCAATATCCTTAAAATTTGCCGCCCGTCAGGCAACAACAAAAATAAATGACATAGTAATCCAAGTCGGCCGAACCGGAGCATTGACTCCGGTCGCGTATTTAGAGCCAGTCAAGCTATCCGGCATAACTATCAGCCGGGCTACTCTTCACAACGAAGAGGAAATTAAAAGAAAAGACATTAGAAAAGGAGATACAGTTTTAATCGAACGCAGTGGAGACGTAATTCCAAAAATAGTTTCTGTGATGAAAGAAAAACGGACGGGGCAGGAAAAAATCTTCACCTTTCCATCTTACTGCCCGGTCTGCCAAACAAAAATATTTAAACCCAAAGAAGAAAAGGTTTCACGCTGCATTAATCCCTCCTGTCCAGCGATTATGAGAAAATCTCTTCTTCATTTCGCCTCCCGCCGGGCAATGAACATAGAAGGTCTGGGAGATGCTTTGGTAGACCAGTTAATAAACGAGAAGTTGGTAACAGAGATACCAGACCTATATTCATTGAGGCTCAAAGACCTGGATAAACTCGAAAGGATGGGGCGAAAAAGCTCCCTAAACTTACTGGATGAGATCAAAAAATCGAAAAATCAAGATCTCTTCCGGGTAATTTTTGCTCTCGGGATAAGATATGTAGGAGATCGTACAGCTAAAATCCTGGCCTCCCATTATAAAAACATAAAAAAACTTACTGAGCCCGAGCCTGAGGAACTTTTTGCCATAAAAGATATAGGGCCTAAAGTTAGTGAAAGCATTATCTTTTTCTTTAAACAGCCGGAAAATATAAAACTTATCCAAAAATTAAAAACAGCAGGTTTAAATTTTTCTTCGCTGGAATCATCAACCAGAGAAGACACCTATCTGAACGGGAAGTTATTCGTATTAACCGGGAGTCTCAGCAGCATGACTCGTGAACAAGCCAAGGAAAAGATCGAAAATTTAGGTGGAATTGTCACCTCATCCCTCAGCCGCAAAACTAATTACCTTGTTGCAGGAAGTGCACCGGGATCAAAATTACAAAAAGCACAAAAACTTGGGACAGCAACTCTCATAGAAAGTAAATTCCTTGACCTGATAAAAGAAAAGTAAAATCTATTATTTTTTCCTTTTTCCCTGCCAGAAAAAATTCATTGAAAGAATATCTTTCAGGCTTTTTTTCTTTGACTTAGGATCGATTAAGCCCAATTCTTTTAATGCCGCTTTATTATCCGAATCGATATTTAATACCTTTTTAAACTGGTTGGAGGCTAGAGTAGGCATTCCTTCCTTTTTGTATAACATCCCCAGCCCAAAGTAGGCATCAGGAACCCATGGTTGAAGCTTTATTGCCTTCTTGAAATTTTCCACTGCTTTCCGTTGATATAATCGAATCCTTGACTGTGACATAGCCAGAAGTAAGAAGTAATTTCCTTTATTCTGACTCAACCGGACTGCTTCTTCCAGAAGCACCTGAGCCTCTTTATATCTGGCCTGGTTATAAAGAGTTTTACCCTGGCGAAATTTAATTTCAGCCCGTTTTTCCAGATCTTTTTTGCTGCCTTTTTTTGGGGAATCAAGCTTTTTATTATATTCCTGCCTTTTATTATCATCGCTTAGGGTATGATAGCTTTTTGTTATCTTGTCAAAAATATCATCGATCTTATTTTTCATCTCAGTCGAAAGGTTTCTGCTGAAAAGATCAGGGTGATATTTTCTGGCCAACTTAAAATAAGCTGCCTTGACCTCACTTGCGGATGAATCTGAGGAGACCTGTAAAATCTGATAATAATTTAACGCTGAAATCTCTTGCCCGAATAGCAGAACCTCATCTATCCGTTTTTGCAATTCTCCCTGTTCTGGCGTCTTCTCGCTCTCTTTGTTCTTTTTTGTTTGACTTTCTTCTGACACATCGATCAAACAAAAGCAGTAAAAAAGATAAAGACTCTTCCAGAAACGTTCTTCATCAAAATGGAAATTATTCAGCAGGTCTTCAGCTGAATTCTTTTCCTTAATTAGCTCGAATATTTCTTTTTCCTCCTCGGTCAAACGGAAATAAAATCTTTTTTCCCCTGGATAAATCAACTTCTGCCCCAAAAAAGATTTTAAATGCACATCAAATTTCATCCGCCTAATGCCATCTTCAATAAGTACAGGAATGGAGATCTTGGCATCAAAAGTATCTTCGGAAAACTTGTCTTTAGCTTGAAATTTAAATATTCCGTCAAATACAGAAAAAATATTCAGCGTGATTTCTCTCATCTGATAAATCAAGCCATCTTTTAAATCTTCTCTGGAAATTAAATTATTCTCGATCAATGATTCTCCGAGATTTTTTTTTGGTTCTATATATTCATCAATCCTATTATGGTCTTTTTCAGAAAGTTTACCTAATTTAAACAGTACTTCTCCCAACAATTCCTGGGACTGATTTGTCTGGGCATAAACCAAATCCCCATTCATAAAAAAAAGATATTTTTGAATTCCTTTATGTCGAAAAGAGAGTTGTCCCATTTTCTTTTCAAAATAAATATTCCTAAGATAATTCCCAATATGCTCAATATTCATTTTAACAATGTCTAATTATATTATATTTCAAGTAAATATCAAAATTATAATACCTGAATTATTGATAAAAATTGAAAAGAATAAGAAATTATGATAATTTTTAAACTAGGAAAGCGGAAGTCAATATTAAGGAAAAATATCAAAGAAGGATAATAAGAATGAAGATCAACGAAGCGGATGTTGAAAAATTTCTAACAAAATTCATCCAGAAAGAACTATATAAATTTAATATAAAAAAAGCAATTTTCGGCCTTTCAGGCGGCCTTGACTCAACTGTCACAGCATTTCTTGCTTCCCGGGCACTTGGGGCTGATAATGTAACCGGACTGATAATGCCGTATGGAGATTCATTCCGTAAAGATGTAGAGGAGGCCGAAGATGTTGCCCATACTCTGGGAATCCATTCTGAAACAATAGACATCTCTCCCTCAGTCAATGCTTTCTATTCCCGTTATCCCACAAAAAATAGAGTTCTTATTGGCAACAAAATGGCCCGGGAAAGGATGTCGATCCTGTACGATTTTTCTGCCCGCCAAAACGCCCTGATCCTTGGGACCAGCAATAAGACAGAGCTCTTAATTGGGTATGGGACTATTCACGGTGATACGGCTTGTGCTATTAACCCTATCGGAGACCTTTATAAAACACAGGTACGGCAACTGGGGCGTCATCTGGGAGTTCCTACTAATATCCTTACCAAAGCACCGACTGCCGGCCTCTGGGACGGACAAACCGATGAGGAGGATATTGGCCTTTTATACGATGAAATCGATAAAATATTGCTTCAACTAATTGACAAAAAAAAGTCGCGAGATAAACTTATTTCTTCTGGTTTCGCAAAAAAAAATGTCGATAAAATAATCAATATGATAAAAAACTCAGAATTCAAACGCAGAATGCCTCTCATTGCTAAATTATCAAAACTAACAGCCGGCAGTGATATTCTCTACCCCTATGACCAGGACAGATAAGCATGACCGCTACTCTCTATATTATAGCCACGCCCATCGGGAACCTTGATGATCTGACATTAAGAGCATTAAAAACTCTTGAAACAGTACCGGTAATTGCTTGTGAAGATACCCGCCACAGCAGAAAGCTATTTAATAAATACAAGCTGAGAAATAAACTCATCAGCTATTATCAGCCCAAAGAAAAGCAAAAAGCAAAACAGATCATAAACCTGTTAAAAAAGGGGACTGATGTAGCCTTGATCTCTAATGCCGGAACGCCCTGTATCTCAGACCCAGGCTATCCTCTTGTCCGGGCTGCAATAAATGAGAATATCAAGATTGTTCCTATTCCTGGCGCCTCTGCAGTGACTACCGCCCTTAGTGCTGCCGGGCTGCCCACTCATAAATTTCTGTTCCTGGGATTCCCTCCGGTCAAAAAACAAGCAACAAAAAAACTTTTGCAATCCCTCTCAAGCATTGATGCAACTCTTGTTTTTTATCTCCCACCCCGAAAAATTATATCCTTCCTTGATACTATCCAACACACACTCAGCGACCGCCAGATTGTAATCGCACGGGAGATGACCAAAATCTTTGAAGAATTTATCCGCGGCTCTGCAGAGGAACTGCTCTATAAGCTTAGATCCAAAACAATCAAAGGGGAAGTAACAGTCCTGATCCAAGGCTCATCCAGGTAGGAACTCTATCTCATTTTTTAATTTCAAGCCTGGGCGACTGTAATCCCTCTGACTTCCTTAGCACCGGCATTAATTAAAACAGCACTGCACTCTTGGATTGTAGCGCCTGTTGTGAACACATCATCTAAGAGAAGGATAGTTTTGTTTTTTATTTTAGCTTTATCTCTGACCTTAAAAGCCCCTTTAATATTTTTTTTCCGTTCCCTTGCGGTCAGTGTGGTTTGAGGAGGGACATTAACATGCTTGACAAGAACTCTTTCAATAATACCAATATTTGCTATTTCCCCAAGTTCCCGGGCTAACACTCTGGATTGGTTGAAACCACGGGCTTTTTTCCGGGCTGGGTGTAGAGGCACCGGTATGATAACTTCTACACCCCACCATAGACGATCATCCTTTTTTAGGCCTTGATAAACAAGACGGGCCAAAAGCCTTCCCAATACTTTGTATTTTTGGTATTTATAAAGAAGAATAGTATCCTTTAAAATCCCTTGGTATAAGCTAAATGAGCGATGATATGAAAATGCTGGCCTTGAGCGAATACAGGCAGCACATAGATGGGGCTTCCCCTGAGCATCAAAAAATCGCCCACAGCTCAAACAGAAAGGAGAACTGTGCGGTTTAATTTTATTCAGACAGCTATTACAAACGACCTTTTCTCCAGGTTTCTCTAACAGCGCCCTACATATACGACAAAAAGAAGGGAAAAATAGTAATTCTGCTAATTTTGCAAAAGCCGGCCGCCATCCTTTTAGACCAAGCGTCAAGAAGAAGCTTCCTCTTGATTAATCTGATATTTGATACAAGGCGGTGTCCAGAGGATGGCCTTCAGTCTTTTTTTTATCAAGTTCACACTCCCTATTTAGCATACTTCATTCCTTTGATCATGGACAAAGAACGATAGATCTGTTCTAAAAGAACAACTCTGGTCAACTCATGAGAAAAAGTCATCTGAGATAATGATAACAGAAGATCTGCTCTTTTAATTATGCTATCAGCCAGACCTGCAAATCCTCCTAATATAAATGTGATAGAATGCGGGTAATTCATCGAGGTTTTACTTAAAAAGCTGGCAAACTGTTTCGAGCTCATTTCTTTGCCTCTATCAAAGAGGCAAATAATATAATCATCTTTTAAATATTTTTCAAACCCTTTGGCCTCAATTTCTTTAATCCGTTCGGAATATTTTTCTGGAATTCCTTTCGCCTCCTGGGTTTCTATCAGTTTGAATTTTCCCAGCCTGTCAATTTTATCGAGATAGAATTCCTGAAGATCCCGGATATCCTTATTATTTGTTTTCCCCGGCCATAATATTTTTAATTTCATTTTTTATGTATAGTTTTGGTCCATCTCCCCACAGTTTTTCCAACGAATAATATTCCCGAGATTGCTCAGAAAATATATGAATTATGAAACTCCCATAATCCATTAATACCCATTCTGCTTTATCTAAGCCCTCAATGCTAAGAGGCTTAAAGTTTGCTTTTTTTAATGCCCGGGCAACACTATTACATATGGCAATATTCTGTTTGTCTGAGTTACCATGCATTATAATAAAATAATCCGTAAAAGAGGATATCCCGCTCAGGTCCAGCACAATAATTCCTTCGGCTTTTTTAGCTTGAGAGGCCATTACACTTACTCTAACTCCTTGGGGAAGGCTATTTTTGGATATCTTTGGGTGCTTTTCTTTATTCATTTTTTTGATAAAGTCTATTCTCCTTTATATAATATTCAACTCTTTCAGAAACCATTCCCTCCCATGAAGCCCCCTCCCTGATTCTTTTTCGGATCTCGGTTGAAGCCACGTCAAGCGCATTTATCGGGAAAAGAAATATTTTTCCAGGGAGAAATTTGTAATCTCTTCCAATTTGTACTCCGGAAACATCACAAATCCTGCTCCCATACTTTCCTCCAATAACCTCTTTAGCATCCAATAGACGAAAACCAGAACGGCTGATTACAATAAAACAACATTGTTGCAAAACTTTTTCATAATCCTTCCAAGTATCTATCTCTGAAAAAGCATCAATCCCTAATATAAAAAAAACATCATTATCAGGAAACGTTTTTTTTATCTTATTAAGAGTATAGATCGAGTAAGACTTCCCCCCTGCCTCCATCTCTACAGAACACAATTCAAACCGGGGAAAATCAGCAATAGCCAATTTAACCATATGCGAACGGTGCTCGGGAAGGGCAACGGCATCCATTTTTTTATGGGGCGGAATATTGGAGGGAATAAAAAGCACCTTATCAAGACAGAACTTTTGCTGGACACGTTCAGCTGCTTTTATATGCCCTTGATGAACCGGATTGAATGTTCCGCCAAAAAGACCGATTTTTGTTTTATCCATATGTGAATATATTCTATTTTCTTGCTGATTTAATTTATATCTTTCTCTTATTTCTGCAACTCTCGACTGATTGCATATATCAATTGTTCAAGCCCTTTTTCTTCCAATGCTGAAATTGCAAAAAAAGGCATTCCTTGCCTTTGGGCCAACTGCCTGACTGCTGCTAACCTAGTCTTGTTATTGTCTAACATATCGATCTTATTTGCAATCAGTATCTGGGGTCTTTTTATTAACTCTTTATTAAAGGATTCGATCTCTTTTTTTATTATGAAATAATCCTCCCTGGGATTCCTTTGCGAATAAGGGGAGACATCCACAATGTGAGCAAGGATTTTAGTTCTCTCTATATGCTTGAGAAACTGAATTCCTAATCCATGACCGAGATGAGCTCCCTTGATCAAACCAGGGATATCAGCAATAACAAAACTTTTAAACTCATCAACATCAACTACCCCCAGATTCGGTATCAGGGTTGTAAAAGGGTAGTCAGCAATCACCGGTCTAGCAGCAGATACTTTAGAGATTAACGTCGATTTCCCCACATTAGGAAATCCCACTAACCCAACATCAGCAATAAGTTTTAATTCCAGAGCAAGCTTACGTTCCTCCCCAGATTCCCCTTCTTCATATATTCGCGGCGCCCGGTTGGTGGAGGAGACAAAAGCGGCATTTCCCAGTCCGCCTTTCCCTCCTTTCGCAGCTAATATTTTTTGTCCTGACCTGGTAAAATCAAATAGAATTTCTTTCTTATTATCTTCCCTGACGACCGTTCCTACCGGCACTTTCAGAACAAGGTCTTCCCCTCTTTTTCCATAGCGTTTCGCTCCCTCACCATGGGCACCTCTGCTTGCCTTATTAATAGGTTTATAACGAAAATAAGTAAGCGAATTGATGTTTTCATCAGAGATGAGATAGATACTGCCGCCATCACCTCCACGACCTCCATCCGGACCACCCCGGGGAACCCCTTTTTCTCTGCGAAAGCTAAGGCAACCCCTCCCCCCGTATCCGGCAACTAAAGTCACTTTGACCTGGTCAATAAACATATCAGTCTGAATTATCCTGAACTATTCATAAAAAATGTCAATGTTCATGGATTTCATGTGTGGCTTGTGCTCGCTTCAGATTTTTAACGCCATTCCTCTTCGTTTTTCTCGGCGCCTGCGGATCCTGGTTATTCATAAAAATTGCCAATGATGTACTAAAAAAACCAATATCTAATTTTAACATTGGCACTTTTTACCCTCCGGGCGAGCCGATCTTACTGCATCTACGGCAACCTCAACTCATGAATAATCCAGGCTAGCCAAGACGGATACAATTTTTTTCTTCGCCTTGGATTCAAACTGTACTAAACCGGAAGCCTTGGCAAAAAGAGTGTCGTCCTTACCTCTTCCGACATTTAATCCAGGCTTAAAAGGAGTTCCGCGTTGGCGTACAATAATAGAACCTGCTGTTACAAACTGGCCACCTGATTTTTTTACTCCCAGCCGTTTCGACTCACTATCCCTTCCATTTTTTGCACTTCCGCCTGATTTTTTATGCGCCATCTTTTTACTCCTTTACAGGGGTTGTTTTCTTTGTCTTAGTCACAACCTTTTTCTTCGCAGGTGTTTTTACTGCTGTTTTTGTTTTTACTGCTGTGGCTTTCTTTGCTGGCCTTTTCGCTTTTCCACTACTACCTGAAGTCTTTTTTGCAGCAGGTTTATTGGCCACAGTCTCTTTGGCAGGCTTTGTTGTTTTTTTTGCTGTAGCCTTTTTCTTTGGAGCGGCTTTCTTGGGAGCTTGTTTCCCTGCAAAAACAATTCCCGCTATCTTTATTTTTGTTAACTCCTGCCGATGCCCTCTCGTTTTTCTATACTGCTTTCTTCTCTTCTTTTTAAAAACGATTACTTTTTTATCCTTAAAATTCTCAACGACCACCGCTTCTACCACTGCATTTTTCACAAAGGGAGTTCCGATTTGAGTCTTATCTCCATCTTCGATCAGAAGGACTTCCTCAAATTTAACTTTCTTGCCCTTCTCAATATTTAGTTTCTCAACCTGGAGAATTTCTCCTTCCTGGACTTTATACTGCTTTCCTCCAGTCTTAATTACAGCGAACATATCCATATTCACAACCTTTAATATATATAAATTTCAATCAAAAAAATCCCCATAAATTTAACACAAGCCTAAAAATAAGTCAATAATCCCCCTTTTTTTTTAAAAGATTCTTACTTATTGCTCAGAAGCTTAAAAATAATGGGGGAACTCCTGGCTTTATCTATTATTGACAATAAATATTTTTTAATGAATAATTTAGATTACAATTATGGATAAAAACCAGGTGGGCGGTTAGCTCAGCGGTAGAGTACCTGCCTTACAAGCAGGGTGTCACTGGTTCAAATCCAGTACCGCCCACCATATTACAGGCATCGAAAATGGCAGATACAAAAATACTTGTAGTTGAGGATGAAAGCATTGTTGCCAACGACATCCTCAATATGCTCTTAAGTTTAAAGTACAAAGTTACAGGAGTCGTCCAGACCGCTTCAGAAGCGATTAAGAATTCTAGAAAAGAAAACCCGCACTTAGTTTTAATGGACATCATGCTGCAGGGAAAAAAGACAGGAATCACTGCAGCAGAGATAATTTATACTAAGCTCAATATCCCCATTATTTATCTGACCTCCTACACAGACGAGACAACCCTGGATCGTGCAAAAAAAACCGAACCATTCGGCTACCTGCTTAAACCTTTTGAAGAAAGAGAATTAAAAACTACGATCGAGATCGCTCTCTATAAATTCGAGATGGAAATGAAGCTTAAAAACAGAGAACGTTTTCTCACAACCATTTTAGATGGCATTGACGAGGGAGTGATCGCAACTGATAAAGAGGGAGCAGTCTCCTTTATAAACCCTTATGCAGAAAAACTGACTGGGTGGAAACAGAAAGACATACTGAATCAGCCATTACAGCAAGTTTTTGCTATCAAAAGTGAAAAAACTGGAAAAAAATTGTCCCTCCCCACAGAAAAAATCCTTAAAGGAAAAAAATTCAAGTTAACAAAAGAGGTAGTCCTGTACAAAAATAAAAAAAGGGAGGAGATCTTTATTCATGAAAACATTTCTCCAACTCGAAACGATGCCGGTAAAATCACTGGAATCGTGCTGGCTTTTTCTGACATATCCCGCATAAAAATAGCAGAACAAAATCTCAAAGAAAGCTGGGATAAACAAAAAAGAGCTATGGAAGGGACTGTAGAGGCTTTGGCCTCTACCATTGAGACCAGAGACCCGTACACAGCCGGTCATCAACGCCGTGTAACCAAATTGGCCCGTGCTATTGCCGAAGAAATGAATTTATCTGAAAAGCAAATAGAAGCAGTACGTATGGCAGGCGGCCTGCATGACATCGGAAAGATCTATGTCCCATCTGAAATCCTCAGCAAGCCCGGAAAAATAACTGAGGTCGAATATAATATCATCAAGACCCACTCTCAGGTCGGTTACGATATTTTGAAATCCATTGACTTCCCCTGGCCGATTGCAGAAATCGTGCTTCAGCATCACGAGCGTATAGACGGAAGCGGATACCCCAATGGATTAAAGGGAAAAGAAATCCACTTGGAAGCAAAGATCCTGGCTGTCGCCGATGTTATCGAGGCTATGGCCACACACAGACCTTATCGGGCCGCCTTAACCATCAAAGAAGCTCTCAATGAAATTAGAAGCAACCGGGGAAAACTATATGACTCCAATGTGGTTAACGCATGTCTGACTATTTTTAAAAATAAGAGTTTTATACTCGACTAACCTGGATTATTCACGAGTCGAGGTTACTGCAGATGCGAGGCACAGAGTACACAGCTGTGGTACTTCACCGCAAGTGCTCTGTAACAAAGCAGATGCAGTGAGATCGGCTCGCCTGAAAGGTAAAAAAATGGCGATTAAAATTAAAAACAAAAACGAGACAAAAGTTAAAATAGTCATTCTTGAAAGAATCTTGCATATCACTGAAAATAAATTAATAATAAAAACATAGCCATTTTTTTATGAATAATTCAGGCTAGCAGGTTGTAAGAGTTTGCAGAAAATTAATTTAGATTTATTACTTATCGGTTCAATCTTGGCTTCCTTAGGCGGATTCGCCGGATTTATTATCCTTTTTATCCCTGATTTTAACATTTTCCGGCTGATTCTTGCTCCCGTCATTATTGCCTGCTATCAGATTCCGGCCGTAGTTCTTTTCGGATTGCATAAAAAGAAAAAACAAAAACTTTCAAACCCGGATCAAGAAGAACCCAATAATAAAATGAAAGGAAATAATAATGCAGCTGACTTGGATTGATATTTTTTTGTTTCTGGCCTTTTTCTTAATTGTCATAAGCATAAGTATGTACAAAAGCCGGAAAGAACGAACCGGAGAGGATTTTTTTCTGGCTAGCCGAGATCTTCTATGGCCGTTTATTGGCCTTTCATTAATAGCTGCTAATATATCCACTGAACACTTTGTAGGAATGGCAGGGCAAGGAGCTGGTGTCGCCGGCATGGCGGTCGCTAGTTATGAATGGATAGCGGCCATCTGCCTGGTGGTAGTAGCGATCTTCTTCTTACCCAAATTCCTAAAAGCAGGTATTTTTACTATCCCGGAATTCCTTGAGTACCGCTATAACACAGTTGCCCGCAGCCTTATGGCATTCTACACTATGCTTATCTACGTTTTCGTAACTATTTCGGCAGTCATATATTCCGGCGGCTTGACGCTTAACACCATTTTTGACATTAAAATGACTTATGCCATCTGGATGATAGGCGGAATTGCCGCATTGTATACCGCATGGGGGGGGCTGAAAGCGGTTGCTTGGGCTGATCTGTTTCAGGGCTCAGCTTTGATTTTAGGTGGCGCTATTACCATGGTACTCGGCTTCATTGCTGTAGGCGGAGTAGGCAGCTTTTTTGAACACAATGCAGATAAACTCCATGTTATACTCCCCAGCAACCATTCAGTGCTGCCCTGGACTGCTCTTGTCATAGGGCTCTGGATACCTAACTTTTACTACTGGGGGCTCAACCAGTACATTTCACAAAGAACCCTCGCAGCAAAAACCCTCAAACAGGGGCAAACTGGAATATTGTTTGCCGCCTTCTTAAAATTAACAATCCCTTTTATTATCATTTTTCCAGGTATAATGGCTTTTCAGCTTTATTCTGATCAGCTTACAGCCCCGGGCGCCACTACTGATGCGGCCTATCCACTCCTTATAAGGAACCTTATTCCCTCCGGAATAAAAGGGTTAATTTTTGCAGCCATTGCCGGAGCGGTAATAAGCTCGCTGGCTTCAATGCTAAACTCAGCCTCCACAATATTTACAATGGATATATATAAGCGCCTCTTGAAAAAAGACGCATCCAGCCATTCTCTTGTAACCACAGGAAGGATAACGACTCTCTTGTTTGTAGTAATCGGCTGCCTGATAGCACCCAAACTCGACCATCCAAGCCTCCAGGGTATCTTCACTTATATCCAGGAATTCCAAGGCTTTATTTCACCCGGGATACTGGCAGCCTTTGTATTCGGGCTGATATTTAAACGCGCCCCGGCAGCTGCAGGTGTTTCCTCTTTAATATTAAATCCCATCATTTATGGTATTCTTTTGGTCTTCTTTGGGAATCTTCCGGTTTTTAATGACATGGGAGTCACCTTAGGCAACATAGCTTTCCTTAACAGGATAGCCATCACATTTGTAATGATTGTTGCAATAATGGCTGTTATTACAAAATTAAAGCCCCTAAAAATTCCTGTAAAAATGCCCGTCAGGAAAGAGCTTGACATGACTCCCTCTCCTGTAGTGAAATGGCTGGGAATAGTGGTTATAGCAGCCACTTTGATCCTCTATATAATATTCTGGTAACCTGAATTATTCATAAAAAATGTCGATATGTATGATACATCTTTTTTAATCAGTATGTTATGTTAATTCATGCATAACTAAATTTACCATTTCGTTCACAATATTATCTCTATTTGTAATCGCCATTTTTTTACTCTTCGCGCGAGCCCGGAGGGTAAAAAGTGCCGATGATAAAATAAAGTATTGTTTTTTTGAATAAAGCATCGGCAATTTTTATGAATAGTTCAGGTAAATTGAATGGCGCTCCCGACGGGATTTGAACCCGTGTCGCCGCCGTGAAAGGGCGGTGTCCTGGGCCAGGCTAGACGACAGGAGCACACTATGGATGGTGAGCCGTGCTGGATTTGAACCAGCGACACCCGGCTTAAAAGGCCGGTGCTCTACCCCTGAGCTAACGGCCCATCCAAAAAAATAGAGTAGTATTTATAAAGGAATTTACGAAAAGAGTCAATGATTAATTAAATCAAATTAGATTTTTTCAAACTTAATAATAATCCATCTTCCCCGGTGGCTTAGATTATTATCTTCGTCTTGTAGCGTGTATTTCCTCAAGTATATCTTATAATTTTTAACCGCTCCATCATCACCTGTTATCTGAACTTCCACTTCTTTTGAAGCCACTTCTCCATTAAAAACACGAATATTCGGGTATTCTGCGCCTATGGAAAAATTGGATATCTCTTCTTCTCTAGCTGCTGCTTCTTTGGCAAGATTGTATTCTTTTTGCAATGCCTGGTGTTTTTCATACTGCTCATCATATGCAATCTGAAGTTCATCTGCTTTTTTCTGCGCTGCTCTCCTGGCTGCCCGAGTACGGGCATTATCCCTCTCAAAAGACGCATCATCCAACATAGCTTTTGCATCCAAGGTCACTCCAACCGATTCGTCTTTCTTTTTCTTTAATTCCTGCTCCGTGGTATTCATATCAAAAAGTTCTGCTGCTTTAATCACTTCTTCACTAACACTCGCGATCTTCCATGATTTAAACTTGAAATCAACAGGTTCAAGGGCCATAGTAGAAAGGGTAGTTACATCATCCAGAGAAAGGGCATTAAAATATCTATCCAGCAATCCTTTCTCCGGATTTGATGAGCAGCTATAAAATGTAAAAGCAACCAAAACAACCCCTATAATTGAAAGAATCTTTCTGTTCATCCTTCCTCCTTATTTGTTTCTTTTTTTTTATTAATTAGATTTTACTTTTTTTTTTGCTAAAAAGCAAATACAAATAAAAATTATTCTAAAAATATTTTTTTTATTGACAAGCTATTTTATTCTGAATAGAATTTACAGTTTCCTTGATGCAGGAATGGAAACTATTCGGAGCTTCAGATCGGGTATATCTGAATATTTACTCAGGATAAAGTATCAAAAGGCATAAGTGCCTCAACAAATGGATATATTTTGGCCTTTTATTTATCAGGCAAACATCCCCTTTCTAACGTAAATATAAAGAAATTTCTTTAAAGGAGGATTCATGGAAATCCAGGAAAAGGTCATCTTTGAAGAAGAGTTAGACGGAAATTTTTTAGACGACATCAAAAAAGCTTCCCTGTGTGAGGAGATCGACCGCTGTATCCAAGTGCGGGACTTGCACAAGTTCATGCCCCAGTGCGGAATACATGGATTACAGCCCCAGGAAGATCATAGCTATGATCAAAGGCGGCTTTAAAGACCAAGCTCTGAAAAGTTTTACTCCCTGGCTGTGTGCTTCATGCTACAACTGTCAAGTCCGCTGCCCCTCCAAAATTAAAATCACAGATATCATGTACACCTTAAAAAGAAAGGCCATCGCAGAAAATGTATATCCCATCCGATTTCCCATTGCGATCATGGATAAAGAAATGGATAAAATCCGTACAGCCAGCGGCCGCAGTTCCGAATTATGGCTCATGCTAAATCTTTTTCTAAAAACACTAAACCCACTGGGTCTGCTTAAAATGGCCCCTCTCGGTTTAAGCCTTATGAGAACAGGCCGCCTGAGTTTAAAAAAGGAATCAATAAAAAATAAAAAGCAGTTACTAAAGCTCTTAAGGAGTGTAAAGGGAGGAACCTGATGAACAACTACATATATTACCCAGGCTGTTCCGCAAAAACAAATGCCAAACACTACGAAGAATCTATCCTGCCGGTTTTTAAAGAATTGGGATTTGAGTTGGAAGAAATGGATGATTGGAACTGCTGCGGAGCAACTGCAACCATGTCTGTCGATGAAAAAAAGCTGCTGCTATCAACGGCCGCATCCTATCATTAGCGGAAACAGCAAAAAAAGATATTATCGCTCCCTGTGCCGCCTGCTACCTTTCTCTAAAGAAAGCCAATTCATTTCTCACCGAAGGGACAGACCAAGCTGCTGAAATCCTGGCCAGGCTTAAGGATGTAGACTTAGAATATAAGGGAACAATAGAAGTGAAACATCCCCTGGAAGTCCTGATAAATGAAGTCGGATTGGAAAAAATAAAAGAAAAAGTTCAGCGGAAACTTTCCGGCTTTAAGGTCGCCTGCTATTACGGCTGCCAGGTCGTACGCCCTTTTACAGATTTTGATGACCCTGATTATCCTGAGTCCATAGACAAACTTATGCAAGCAATAGGAGCGGAACCTGTGGAGTATTCGGCCAAGACACGCTACTGTGGCGGGGCCCTGGCTGCCAACCTGGAGGAGGTAGGGTCAAAGTTGAATTACATATTAATTAAAGAAGCTGTTAAAAAAGGAGCTGATGCCATCATCACTCTTTGCCCACTCTGCCTTTTCAACCTTGAGATAATGCAGAGCAAAATCGCAAAAAAATTTAAAGAGAATGTCAAGATGCCCATTCTTTTCTTCAGCCAGCTTATGGGATTAGCTTTCGGCCTGCCTAAAGAAGAACTTGGTTTTTCCCGTTCCCTTATTCCACTAAAGACAATGTGGAAAAAACTCGAAAACGGAGGAGCAAATGAGTAATAACGGCCAATTAAAAATCGGAGTCTTTATCTGCCACTGCGGCAATAATATAGCCGGCAAAGTAAACGTATATGAAGTAGCGGAATTTGCCTCAAAACTAGATGATGTTGCTGTCGCTAAGGAATACAAATTTATGTGCTCTGATCCAGGACAGGAACTGATAAAAAAGGAAATAAAAGACCACAATCTCAACCGGGTGATAGTCGCTTCATGTTCACCTCTAATGCATGAGCCGACCTTTCGAGGGGCCACTGCAGAAGGCGGCCTTAATCCCTTTTACTTTCAGATGGCTAATATCCGAGAACACGTCTCCTGGGTGACAAAAGACCCGGCTGCAGCAACAAAAAAAGCTAAGGCCCTGATCTCTGCAGCCGTACGCAGAGTTGCCGTACATGACCCTCTGACAAAAAAAGAAGTTCCTGTAAGACCAGAAACTTTGATAGTAGGCGCAGGGATTGCAGGAATCCATGCGGCTTTGACTTATGCAAATTCCGGAAAGAAAGTCTACCTCGTGGAAAAAGAACCCTCCATCGGAGGGCATATGTCAATGCTGGACAAAACCTTTCCCACCCTTGACTGCTCAGCCTGTATTCTTACTCCTAAAATGTCCGATATCGGCAAACACCCAAATATTGAACTTATCACTTGGAGTGAAGTCGAGGAGATCTCGGGATTTGTAGGCAGTTTTAAAGCCAAGATCAAGAAAAAAGCCCGCTTCGTCGACGTCGATATATGTAATGGCTGCGGCGCCTGTTGGGAGAACTGCCCTACGACCATTACTCCATCTGAACGAATAATCAAAAAAGGAGAGCTTGTAATAAAAACGGTTACAAAAGAAAATTAAAATGACTTTAAAGGAAATTAAGGAAATTCTGCAGGCCGAGATCATTTGTGGTGAAGACTTGCTTGATATAGAAATACAGTTTGCTGGAGGCACGGACCTCATGAGCGATGCCCTGGCTTTTGGAGAACCCGGCCTTCTCCTTCTGACAGGATTGACTAACAGCCAATCGGTTAGGACAGCAGATATCATCGGAGCTAAAGCAATTGTCTATGTCCGAGGAAAAAAACCCGGCAAGGATGTAATTGAATTCGCCCAGTCAAAAAAAATCCCGCTCCTTTCAACTAAATTTATGATGTTCACCGCCTGTGGGCACCTTTTTAGTCACAGTCTCCCCGGAGTCAATGAGTTTAAGGAAAAAAAACCTAATGCACGCTGAAGTGGAATTATCCCTGAACTTTGAAATAAAAGGCAGAAACTTCTCTCAAGCAGGAACCATATCGACCAAGATCAAAGAAATCATGCAGGAACTCGGGATTCCCATGTCGATTATCCGGCGAACAGCCATTGCCACTTATGAAGCAGAGATGAATGTAGTTATGTATGCTGATAAGGCTAAGCTGACCTTTTGCCTGTTGAAAAATTAATGTATTCCCCTCCTGAAGAAAAAACTCCTATACCTATTTTGAACGACATAGACTTTTTTAGAAAGCAAGTGCTTATAGCCCTCCAGAACCGGGGGCTGATCGACCCGGAAAAAATAGATGAATACATCGCCCGAGACGGGTATCGAGCTTTATCTAAAGCCCTGACTGAAATGACTCCTGAAGAAATTGTAAAGGAAATTAAAGAATCCGGGCTTCGGGGAAGAGGGGGCGGCGGATTTCCCACAGGCCTTAAATGGGAATTTGTCCGCAATGCAACCAGCCCAAACGGAGGCGAAAAATATATCATCTGTAACGGCGATGAAGGCGACCCGGGAGCCTTTATGGACCGTAGTATCCTGGAAGCCGATCCTCATTGTGTCATAGAAGGCATGCTAATCGGCGCTAAAGCCGTAGGAGCCGGCCAGGGATTTGTTTATGTGCGGAATGAATACCCGCTGGCAGTATCACGCCTGAACATAGCTCTTGAACAGGCCAGGGAATACGGCCTGTTAGGAAAAGATATCTTTGGCTCCGGCTTTGATTTTGACATAAAAGTAACCAGAGGTGCTGGAGCTTTTGTCTGCGGTGAAGAGACTGCTCTACTTGCCTCTGTAGAAGGAAAATTAGGCGAACCTCGGCCACGACCTCCTTATCCTGCTGCATCAGGACTCTGGGATAAACCGACCTGTATCAATAATGTAGAAACCTGGGCTAATATATGCCGTATCATCAATCGCGGGGCTAAATGGTTCTCCAGTATCGGCACCGAAACCAGTAAAGGCACCAAAGTCTTCTCTCTGGTCGGAAAGATCAATAATACCGGCCTGGTCGAAGTTCCTATGGGTATAACCCTGCGGGAAATCATTGAGGATATTGGGGGGGGAATCCCTGGTGGTAAAGAGTTTAAAGCTGTTCAAACAGGAGGGCCCTCCGGGGGATGTATTCCGAAAGAAAAAATCGACCTCCCCATAGATTATGAGAGCCTGGCCGAAGCCGGCTCTATGATGGGTTCGGGTGGAATGGTGGTCATGGATGAAGATACCTGCATGGTGGATGTGGCGAAATATTTCCTTACCTTTACCCAGGATGAATCCTGTGGAAAATGCACTCCCTGCCGAGAGGGAACCAAGGCTATGCAACAGATCCTGACCAGAATAACCGAAGGAAAAGGTAAAGAAGAAGACCTGGCTCTACTTGAAGACCTGGCCAAATCCATCAAAGATTCCGCTCTCTGCGGATTGGGCAAAACCGCACCCAATCCAGTACTTACGACTCTTCGTTATTTCAGGGACGAATATGAAGCTCACATCAAAGAAAAGAGATGTCCTGCCCATATATGCCGAGAGCTCAATACCTACACCATTGACGAAGATATATGCTTAAACAAAGGTCATGGCTGCGATCTCTGTCGAAAAAACTGCTCCGCAGATGCCATATTGGGTGAAAAGAAACAAGCACACAAAATTATTCAAGATAAATGTATAAAATGCGGCGTTTGTTATGATGTGTGTAATTTTGGCGCCGTAAAGGTCGACTAAGGAGAAACAAATGATAAATCTCAGAATAGACGATAAAAAAATTCAGGTCGAAGAAGAGACCACCATACTTCAGGCAGCTGAGAAGCTCGAGATAAAGATACCGACTCTTTGTTTCCATCCTCTGCTCGAACCTTATGCTGCCTGCCGCGTTTGTGTAGTGGAAGTTACTCTAAATAAAAAAACAGACATCGTTACCTCCTGTAATACTAAAGTCAAAGAAGGTATGGACATTCAGACTGCATCAGAAAGAACTCTTAAAGCCAGAAAGCTCAATGTAGAGATGCTTATGGCCCAGGCCCCGGCAGCTGAACCGGTCCAGGAACTCGCCAAAGAGCTTGGAATCGAAAAAACCCGCTTTGAGATAACAGACACAGAAGAAAAGTGTATTCTCTGTGGCCTGTGTGTAAGGGCCTGTGAAGAAGTAGTGGGCGCCAGTGCGATAAGCTTTGTTGAAAGGGGCGCCAACCGGGAAGTATCTACTCCTTTCGGTGAAGAGTCTGAATCTTGTATTGGCTGTACCGCCTGTGCTTTTTTCTGCCCTACTGGAGCTATAACATCAGAGGACCTGCACGGAAGAAAAGTAATCCACGAAGAACTCGGACTGGGGCCTTCAACCGCAGTACGTATCCCAATACGCCAAGCAGTTCCCATGGTTCCCTTCATAGATGAAGAATCCTGTATCCATTTTAAAACCGGAAAATGCAAACTCTGTGAACAAGTCTGTGAGAAGGAAGCAATAAACCACGAAGCTGAGGACCAAGAAATGGAAATAGAAGTTGGTTCTGTGATTATTGCTTCAGGTTTTAAATCCTTTGACGCAAAAAGAATTCCGGCTTACGGCTACGGCCGTTATAGAAATATCATCACAGCCCTTGAGTTTGAAAAGCTGGTTAATGCTTCCAGCCCTACCGGAGGAAAGATCCTTATGACCAATGGCGAAGAGCCAAAAGCAGTAGGTATAGTCCACTGCGTCGGATCCCGAGATGAAAATTATAATGAGTACTGTTCGCGTGTATGCTGTATGTACTCCTTAAAATTTGCCCATCTGCTAAAAGAAAAGACAGAAGCTGATATTTATGACTTCTATATTGATATGCGCTGTTTCGGAAAAGGCTATGAAGAATTTTACCACCGCCTGCTGGATGAAGGAACCAAATTCATTCGGGGCCGCGTTGCAGAAATCACTGATTTAGCTCTTACTGAAAAAGAGGAAGGCAAGCTAATAATACGGAGTGAAGACACACTTTTAGGCGTGGTGAGAAGAATTCCAGTTGATATGGTAATCCTGGCCACCGGACTCGAACCAGGTGTTGACCAAAATGATATCGCCAAGAAATTCAATATTGCATGCAGCCAGGACGGCTTTTTCCTGGAGCGACACCCGAAACTGGCACCTGCATCAACATTCTCAGATGGCATATTCCTGGCAGGAACCTGCCAGTCTCCCAAAGATATCCCAGATACTGTAGCTCAAGCAGGCGCTGCCGCAGCTGAAGCTCTGGCTTTAGCAGATAAAGGAACTTTTGAACTCGAGCCGATTACACAGCAGAGATCGATGAGGACCTCTGCTCCGGATGTCAGATATGTGTAGGACTCTGTCCTTTTACAGCCATAACCTACAACGAGGAGAAAGCTATCTCCGAGATCAATGACGCCCTGTGCAAAGGCTGCGGAACGTGTGTGTCCGCCTGCCCGAGCGGTGCATCCCAGCAGAAACACTTCAAAGACAATCAGATCTTTGCAGAAATCGAAGGTATTTTTATTGAATAATTTTTTTCCGTGCCGATTTTTTTCTCTAACCTAAACCATTCATAAAAAATATAGATTACAAATAATAGATTACATCAAAAACAAGCAAGAATCAGGTCAATTGATTAAGAAAACCGTGAGCAAAGATGAGCGGACCTGGTTCTTCTCCTTTAAGGAGAAGAGAGCGAAGACTGTATCCGAGCGGATTTTCCGCGC
>JAUVXM010000120.1 GCA_030603565.1 Candidatus Aminicenantota bacterium | reverse complement strand
CTAAGTGAGGATTTGAATCAAGTCTAACAATCCGGAATAGTCTTCCTTTTTTTCCATAAGCGCTTCGCTTAGGGAAAAAATTATAGGTTTATCATTCTCCCAGCCTACAATATGACAATTTTTGTTATCCAGCAGGCCGTCAACCGCTGTTTTACCCATTACTGCCCCTAGGAACCTGTCAAAAGCACTGGGCTTTCCTCCTCTCTGTATATGCCCGATCACCACTTCTCTCACTTCATCTACATATTCCTTTAGTTTACTGGCTAAATCCTGGGTCCAGCCGGCACCTTCGGCAAGAATGATTATCCAACTTTTCTTTCCTCTTTTACGGCCCTGTTTAATCTTTTTCACCATCTCTCCAATATCCCGGCCTTCCCCCGGCAAAATAACATCCTCCGCTCCCCCTGATAGGGCAGAATATACAGCAATTGCCCCGGAATGCCTGCCCATAACCTCAACCAGAAATACCCTATCCATACTGGTCGCTGTATCTCTTATCTTGTCAACTGCATCCATAGCAGTGTTTAAGGCGGTATCAAATCCCAGCGTACGCTGAGTGCCGTTGACATCATTATCAATAGTCCCGGGAATTCCTATGACCGGAAAATTAAACTCGCGAAAAAAAGTATCAGCGGCCCGGAAGGAGCCGTTTCCGCCAATAACAACCAGCCCTTCAATATTTTCCTGCAAAAGATTTCTATGGGCTCTATCTCTCTCTTTTTTGATAAAAAAATCCTTCGAACGAGCAGTTTTTAAAAAAGTCCCCCCCACAGATACAACATTACTGACGTCACGAGGGCCGAGTTCTCTGAACTCTTTTTCTATCAATCCCTGGTATCCCCGGGAAACACCGATTACTGTAAGATCCCGGTGACAGGAATATCTGACAACACTGCGGATAGCACAATTCATGCCGGGAGCGTCTCCCCCCGAGGTTAAGATTGCAATTTTTTTCATTGTTCTATTTCAAACATACTTTTATAAATATCCGGCATTTTAGCCTTTATTCGAGCGAGGACATCTGCCCCTATCCATTTTTTGGAAAATGGGACTCTCTTTACATATTCCAGAGACTGATTGATCAAGCGGCCGTATTTATAAACTAGCGGAAATTCTCCTTTTTTATCAATCTGATTACTTTTCAAAAGCGGATTAGGAACTGAGATAAAAAAACGGCTGCCCTGGAAATTATTAGTGCTTAATAATTCCTCCCCCTGCATATATTTATATAGCTCGACAGCCTCAGAAATGGCTGGATCTATAAGCTTGATCTCCTCAGGAATGATCTGCGCATAAGAATCATCTAAGCTTCTGAGATATAAAAAATGGTCTTTAAACTCCTGTTGGAAAAAAGGGTAATGAGTACATCCAAGTATGACTGCATCCAGATTCCCTCCGGGATATTCCCGCCTCGTTTTGACTACCAAATGAGTTACATAATACCGGATATAATTTACAATGGAATTAAGCTCCATCTCGATAATATTTCCTTCCTCATCTCTTCTTATATGGAGTTCATTTCCACCTCTGAAATTATATGCCTGCATTAAGGAAATGTCGATGGGATAACGAGGATGACCGATTCCAGGTCCCTGGTAATTCTCAGTTCCTCTTAATTCAGTTGCATCAGGATCGATATAACTTAAGTCACCATCGATAGCTCCGGCCAGCCCAAATCCAGGCTGCTGTACTACTCCGATCGTACCCTGGAAGAACTGTAAATACTGCCTTTTAATAGCCCTGGGATATCCTTCTGAAGCACAAGCTCCTTCAGTCGCAAAAACACCGATAACATGATTTTCCCTTACAGATCCCAGACCAGATACTGCGGCCTTCACCCCAGCTTCGATTATGCCGATGACTTCAATCCCCCCCTCCCATTCATTCAAGGCCTCCCGAACAAGATCAAGCCCATAAGCAGTAGCCGTATTACAAGCTATCACAATAGCTTTTACAGGGGATTTATCTGTATCAGGTTCAGAATTGTCTGGGACAGAATAATATTTTTTTCCCAATAAAAACTGAACATCCTTTAAAATGAGCTCTTTTAAAAAATCACTCTTCCCCTCGGAATCATATCTGCCGTAGGGCATATTAGCTTTATCGCCTAAGTAAATGAAATGTTCAGATATAAAATCCGGCACCCCATCAGCTCCGGCCTCCTGAGTTTGGTTATTAAATTTATCCATCCGCATGATAGCATCAAGCACTGTCAATCCACCGGTACCAGAATCAAATATCCCAATCGGCAGGTCATTCCTGACAGCAGGATACTTTTTGAAATCAATATAAAAAGGGCTGCTGCTGTCCAGCTTTATCTCAGATATTATCTGAAATTTGACTGTATTGCTGACTTCATCTAGGTCCTCGCTCCTATGGCAGGAAATAAAAGTTCCGGATATTACAATCCAGCATACAACAAACCAAGCCAAATGCTTATTCAATTGCTTTTTCCTAATAAGTGGTCCTCCCTGACTTTGATATAGCTCTTGTAGACCTCGTCTTTATATGTCAACTTTATATATATGTTTTTAGCGGCTATTTAGTCAAGAAAAACTTATAATTAGGGGAAACTTATTTACTCAAGATAGAGAAGCACCTTTTCATAACAAGCTGGAATTAATCAGCAGGACGCCTTAATCACATGAAAAAGGCGTAAAATATAATCTTAGAAAATAATTAAACTTTTGCTACGTTTTTTGCGATTGGACCCCTATCTCCATCTTCAATATCAAAACTTACCACATCACCTTCACCCAGAGTTTTAAACCCGGGCATTACAAGCGAGGAAAAATGGACAAAGATATCCTTGCCATCTTCCTGTTCAATAAAACCATAACCTTTTTCATCACTAAACCACTTAACTGTTCCTTGAGCCAAAGTACGGCCTCCTTAATAAAATTTGTATTAGATCCCTGGCATAAGGTCGCACCTGCGGTAGAGGATAAATCCTTCAAGCAAAGCAGAACCCTTAAAAAGCCGGGTCATTTCCTTAGTAAAAACATAATAAACAAAAAAGAAGTATTTCATCTGATCATTTCTATGGGAGGGTTAAATAAAACATAATTGATGTCAATACATTGGGCGGGTAAAATCTAAATCCTTTTTCTTCATTCTAATTTTCCTAAAATGTTTATACCACGAATATACCAACATGTCAAAACATTTCTTTTGCATTTTTTTGCATTTTTTTTCCAGGTTAAATAAAGATTCTTAATTCTTTTATTGTAAAAAAAAACAGGAGTGAATGACCTGTATTATTCACGAGTCGAGATTGCTGCAGATGTAAGGCACAGGGTGCGAAGCTGTGGTCCTTCACCGCGAGTACCCTGTAACGAAGCAGATGCGGTGAGATCGGCTCGCCTGGAGGGTAAAAAGTGCCAATGATAAAATTTGTTATTGTTTTTTTTAGTATAACATTGGCAATTTTTATGAATAGTTCAGGAAACCTGGATTATTCACTAGTCGAGATTGCTGCAGATGTAAGGCAGAGGGTGCGAAGCTGTGGTCCTTCACCGCGAGTACCCTGTAACAAAGCAGATGCGGTGAGATCGGCTCGCCTAAATGGTAAAAAAGTGCCAATGATAAAATTTGTTATTGTTTTTTTTAGTATAACATTGGCAATTTTTATGAATAGTTCAGGAAACCTGGATTATTCACTAGTCGAGGTTGTCGCAGATGCGAGGCAGAATGGATGCAGCTGTGGACTTCAGTGCAAATCCATTGTAACAAAGCAGATGCGGTAAGATCGGCTCGCCTAAATGGTAAAAAAGTGGCGATTAGAATTAAAGATAAAAACGGAAAAATCGATAAAATAATCATTTTCGGAAAAATCTTGCATATCTCTGAAAAGAAATTAATAATATAAACATCGCCATTTTTTTATGAATAGTTCAGGTTAATATATCATGGGTAAAGAGTCGTAATAATAAAAATGAGAACTGCCGCAAAACTACTAGTATTATGTGTTTTTGCTTTTCTTTTTGAAGAGTCTTTTTTCTCGTGGCTTGATATTAAAAACATCAGAGCAGGAAACCATAAGTTTTTACTTTTCTTATGGATCCTATTTGGCGTTTTACTTATATCTGTTGGTCTGGTAACTTATATCAAACGAAAAAAGGAGCTAAGGGAGGCATCTCAAGTCCTCCAAGAAAAAAGATTGGGCGAAGTTGAAAGAAAAATTCAGTATTTTGACCTGATTTCAAAATTCTATGACAAATGGAAAAAGAGAAATTTTTATTACCATGATGAATTACAGAAGATATTCCAGTTTCTTATCCCGGAACATGCGTCTGTTATTGAAGTAGGGTGTGGAAGCGGTGATGTATTGGGCCGCTTAAACCGGGATAAAATGGCGGGAGTGGATATCAGTCAGGGCATGGTGGAAACAGCAGCCAGGAAATACCCTCAGATCCATTTTGAAGTTATGAGTGCAGACAATCTAGACCAGGACAGACTGAACACCCCTTATGACTATCTTTTCATGAGTGACTTAATAGGACACCTGAACGATGTACAGAAAGCCTTTGAGGAAAGCAAAAAACTCATGCATGACGGATCCCGTTTAATCATTACCTATTATTCTTTCCTCTGGGAACCAGCTTTGAAGCTTTTGGAAAAACTTTATCTTAAAATGCCTCAATTCAGACAAAACTGGCTTTCCATGGCGGATATCAAAAATTTAATCGAATTAGCCGGCATGAGAGTCGTTAAAAAAGGAACTGCTTTTATGTTTCCGCCGAGGATACCAGTTCTTTCGTGGATAATGAACAAGTTTATTGTCCGCTTGCCTCTATTAAGGCATCTGGGCCTTATTCAATATATTGTAGCCGAGCGACAAGATTTAGAGCCTCAGGATTACAGTCTATCTGTGATAATCCCGGCAAGGAATGAGTCCGGAAACATCGAAAAAGCTGTCAAACTTACCCCTTCTCTGGGTAAGTTTACCGAACTGATATTTGTTGAAGGGCATTCCACAGACGACACCTGGAATGAAATCAAGCGTGTATCTGAAAAGTATAAAAAGTCTCACAGGATAAAAATAATACAGCAGTCCGGGAAAGGGAAAGGGGATGCTGTTCGCAGGGGATTTCAGGAAGCGAGCGGCGATATCCTTACAATCCTGGACGGGGATTTAACCGTTCATCCTAGAGAACTCACCAAGTTTTATAATGTTATCGCCTCCAGGCAAGCGGATTTTGCAAATGGATGCCGCTTAGTCTACCCCATGGAAAAAAAGGCTATGCGTTTTTTTAATGTTCTGGGGAACAAGTTCTTCAGCCTGGCCTTTTCCTGGCTGTTGGATCAACCTATTAAAGACACCCTGTGCGGCACAAAAATGCTTTTAAGAAAAGACTATTTAAATCTTGTTGCAAACAGAGAATATTTTGGGGATTTTGATCCATTTGGGGATTATGACCTGCTTTTTGGAGCCAGCAAGTTGAATTTAAAAATAAAAGAAATTCCGGTCCGGTATCAAGCCAGGACATACGGGGACACAAACATTCAGAGATGGCGACATGGTTTTTTGTTATTTAAGATGGTCTTTTTTGCCATGAGAAAGATAAAATTTTTCTAAGTGTAGGAAAAGCATGTTAAGAAAGCTTTTTTCCCCTGAAAAAGAATTTGGTATTTATTATTTTTTTGCTCTTGTGGGGTTCGGACTTTTTATTCTTTTTTTTATTTTTTTTCATTTCGGAGTATCTCCAACGGATTTTCTAAAATTTATAACAGGCTTTCTGCTCTTTGTTTATATCCCGGGACAAACCTTATTCCTGATTTCAAAATTGAAAGCAGGCCGAGTTGAAACATTTTCCCTTTCTCTGGTCCTGGGGCTTGTAACAACAACTGTTATAAATAAATTTTCCCGGTGGTTTCATGCGGAATTTTTATTTTATCTCTGGGTGATTTTTTGCTTGGTCTTCTTTGTTTTCCGGTTAATAAAAAATCCCCCTAGGAAAAAAGATTTCGTTTTTCGAATAACGCCGGTTGGGATCAGTGCTGCCTTAATTGTCCTTCTTGTTTTCTCCGTCCTTGTTGTGGACAACTATCATAATGGTGTCCGGCAGAAAGACGGCTCGATCATTTTTAATATGCATTATTATGACGGGTTCTATCGAAATGCTGTAAGCCGCGAGCTTTCTCATACAGTGCCGCCTCAGGTACCTGCGGTTGCAGACCTTTCTCTGAGTTACCATTACGGGATGGATATGTTTGTCTCCTTGTTCTACAGATATTTTGGCCTGAATATTTTTGATTTGAACCACCGTTTTGTTTTGACTTTTTTCTTTGCGCTGCTCATCCTGATGTTGTTTATTTTAATAAAAGAACTTACTTCTTCTGATCATGCGGCCCTTTTAGGAATATTCCTTGTTGTTTTTGGCAGTGGCGGTCTGGCGTATTTATCGACCTGGCTTCTGGGTATTTCTCAATGGGGAAATATTTTTTATACTTTTTATTTTTTCAACATTACAAATATCAATTCTTTTCTTCCTGTTATATCGATTCTGCTCGGGGGTTTTTTCTGTCTTTTTAAATATCTTAAAACCCATTGTTTTCCCTGGCTGCTTTTTTCAGGTATTCTTTTTGCCCTTTCTCTTGAATTCAAAACGTTTGTTATAGGCCCGCTAGTGGGCGCTCTGTTTCTTTCCGGATTAATCCTTTTTATAAGGTCCCGAGATTCTTCCATCCTGAAAGTATGGCTGCTGACGACTGTCTTGGCTTTGCCTTTATTGTATGCCGCTTATACACATAATACCGGGGGACTTCCCTATGTTTTCAAGGTTGGCTATGTAGACTGGATCATTTTTTCTTTATCTAACTTAAAATTGACGTATTTATTTTTAATATGGAAAGAGACAATTCAGCACGCCCAGATAACTTTTATTAACATTGTAATGCTAATTCCCTGTTTATTGATCTTTTTTTTGGGCAGCTTCGGCCTGGGCTTTGCAGCCCTGCCTTCCGTGATAAAGGAATTCTTCTCTTTCCGAAAAATAAGGCCGGAGAGACATTTTCTCGCTTGCTTTTTTGGAGGAAACCTTCTTTATTTTTTTTTCATCCAGCTTTTTCTGGGGGGAAGACCGAGAAATTATGTTCACATCTATGCCTTTTTCTTATGCTTTATCGTCTTGACTATATTCTGGGCTGAGAAAATCATCAAGTTTATATCCAGACAAAAAAAATTTGCAGGAATGGCTATTTTACTATGTGTTGCAGCAATCAGCATCCCCAATACCGCTCAGTTTCTCTGGGTAAAAGTCAGGTTTCCCCAGCCCAGGCCTTTCTCGCCTGCCTTCCTTCAGACAGCAGAATGGGTCAACAAAAACACTTCCCCGGAATCAGTGCTTCTCCATCCTTTAAAGTTGCGTTATGTGTGCTACTTTGCTGATAGAAGAGTTGTAATGGATAACTCTAGTCATTCTTATTTGACTTTTCACCTGACGCCCCCCCAAATAAAAAAAAGAGCTGGAGATATCCAAAGTTTTTATAAAGACCCGACTTTCAATGCTAAATTTTTTGTCTCTTATAATGTTTCCTATGTCCTATTCGGAAAACCTTCGGATCTTCCTGAGAATAATAAAAATATGGCAGCCCGGATTATCTGCTACTCAGATTTAGGTGCCAGAGAGACCCTGAAATATCAAAAAAGCCATTTTTTAGAGCTTGTGTACGAAAACAGGGATTTTATGATTTTTAAAGTGGAAGAACTCCCGGCTGAAGAAAAAGGCGTATTTTTACTTGAAATCAAGGGCGGCAAAAAGATCCTGCAGCCTTTTAGGGTTAACAAAGGAAAGAGGCTAAAGAGTGGAATTAAATAAAAAAGAGTCGCAGTCTGTATTACCTAAAGTTTTCAGGTTAAAAATCTCGATATTCGATACAAAAGGAGCAAGGCTGCCGGAAGAAATTACGGACCTTCATTCTTTCTCCTTAATCACTCTCAAGTTCATCATGTTCAGTCGGTAAAACTAACACACCGACAGGTCTGAAGATAACATTGTATTTAGCCTGGATTATTCACGAGTCGAGGTTGCTGCAGATGCAAGGCACAGGGTATGAAGCTGTGGTCCTTCACCGCGAATGCCCTGTAACGAAGCAGATGCAGTGAGATCGGCTCGCTCGGAGAGTAAAAAAATGGCGATTAAAATTAAAAATAAAAACAAGAAAAAAGTTTCAATAATCATTCTTGAAAAAATCTTGCATATCATTGAAAAGAAAATAATAATAAAAACATCGCCATTTTTTTATGAATAG
>JAUVXM010000008.1 GCA_030603565.1 Candidatus Aminicenantota bacterium | reverse complement strand
ATATGAAAGGAGGTTCCATGAGAAAAAAGATAAACAAAGTACCCACTTTATGCTAGAATAAAATCTCGTCGCTTCGCTCCGGCGAGGAGGTGGGACTTTGAACCGGAATCAGGTGGGACTTTCCCTCCGGAATGGGTGGGTGCTTTGTCCGGAATACGCAGTGAAAGCATGCCCAAATCCGTAATAGATATAGAAAGCAGGGGGGATTCTTCCCTGCTGAAGGTATGAAGTGATTGCAGCTGTAGAATTTGGTATAATAACAATGTAAATAAAGGTGCGCCCGTAGCTCAGTGGATAGAGCAGTGGACTTCGAATCCGAAGGTCGGGAGTTCGAATCTCTCCGGGCGTGCCAGGTTTTTCCAATAAGTTAACGTTGTCGGTGCTCTAAATGGAACGCCAAATCCTAATTAATCATAATGCGTCCACATTCGGATTACTTTAACAGTTTGTTTTTCCTCCAGGATTTGATAGACTAATCGATGCTGGATATTGATTCTGCGGGAATAAGCTCCTGATAAATCGCCTTTTAGTTTTTCATATGAAGGTTGTTTTTGATAGGGATTGGATCTAAGAATTTCAATAAGTTTTTCAGCTTTGGGCTTAAATCCGGCAGAAGCTAATTTCCGGGCATCTTTCTGGGCCTGTTTAGTAAATACGACCTTCCATTTCACCACTTAAGTTCCTCAGAACATTTATTAACAGGTGTTTTTAGGCCCTTTAGGATGGATTCTCGCATACCAGTGATTGACAGCAGGTAAAGAGTTTCCTGAATTGCTCTCCAATCATCTTCTGATATTAAAACGGCACTAGCTCTTTTTCCAGAAATTGTAATAGGTTCATGGGAGGCAGCTACTTCATCGATTAACCGGTAAAGCTTTGCCCGTGCGTCTGTCACTTTGATTACTGACATTGCGAACCTCCAAGGTGATATCTGTTCATAAGATACGTTATTACGTACGTCTTGTCAAAGAATATAATTGAAGGAAGTATTTCTAAAACCTTTATACAGGAAATCCTTCTTCTGTCACTCCTTTGAGCGTGCCAGGTTTGATCAGCAATTAAGGGCGTACTATATTACAAGGCCGTTCTATACAGGCCATTTTTATGGGATTGTATATTCTTGCGGCTTTCTTATTGACTGGATGTGACTATTCTATATAGTATTAGCAATTGATGGATGATTTTATTGGTTAAAAGATATTCTAAGATTTATAAGGAGGAGTGATGCGGAAGCTATTTTGTTTGGTAGCGCTTACAGGTTTGATTTTATTTGTAATGAACCCTTTATTGGCGGAGGAAAAAGAACGACGGCCTATGACTACTGATGATTCCCTTAATATGGTGAGTATCAGCAGTGTTTTGATGTCCCCTGACGGTGAATGGGTCTTTTTTTCCAAATCAGAACTGGATTGGGAAAAAAACAAAAGGAAGACAAAATACTATAAAATATCTGCTCAGGGCGGCAAAGATTTCCAGTTTATCGGTGAAGCCGGCGGCAGCTCGTTTCAGTTTTCTACTGACGGAAAATTCCTTTCGTTTAAACGAACTGTCGAGAAGGTCAGTCAGATATTTTTAATGCCGACATCCGGGGGTGAAGGTGTCCAATACAGCAAACATAAAAACAGTGTGGGCTCTTACAAGTGGTCTCATGATTCTAAAAAGATCTTTTTTATAGCAAAAAAGCAGCGCAGTAAAGAAGAAGAAAAAAAGTATAAGGCAGGAGAAGATGTGATTTTAGTGGATGAAGGACCGAATGGACAGATAGCTTCCCAGTGGCAAAATCTCTGGGTGTTTGATATCGAGACAAAAAAGGAAACAAGGATCACAGAAGAAGAGATGCTTATCCGGGATTTTGATATTTCTCCCTGTGGGAAGAAGATTGTATTCTCCGCTCGATTCTCCAACCGCCGCAATGAGGGATATAAAAGCGAACTCTATTTGATCAATATAGAAGATAAGAAAAAAGTCAGGCTGACGAATAACAATGCGCCGGAAAGCTCAGTGACTTGGGCACCGGATGGGAAAAGTTTTTCTTATCTGGCCGCTGATGATAAAAAATGGCTTAACCGCAATGCCAAGATATATATAATGAATCCCGAAACAAAAGAGTATAGGCTTCTCTCGGGGAAATTTGAAGGGGGTATCAGAGGAGTTACCTGGACTCAAGATAGCAAGTACATCCTTTTTAACGGACAGCAGAGGACCAACTCGAATCTCTATAAGATAGACGTCTCTACCGGAGAATACTCTCAACTTACAGATGTTTCAGGGACACTTCAGGTCAGGTCATTTTCAAAGGACAGGACAAGAATGGTTTACACATTCAGTGATTATGATTCACCCTCAGATATCTATATGACTTCTGTGGCTGGGTTCAAACCGATTCGACTGACAAACGTAAATCCCTGGGTGGAAGAGGAATTGCTGCTGGCCTCGATGAAAGTAATTAAATGGAAAAGCAAGCGAGGATTTAAGATCGAGGGGCTTCTGCATTTGCCGGCAGGTTACAAAGAAGGAGACCGGCTTCCGTTGATGGTCAACATCCACGGGGGGCCCGCCGGTTGCTTTGTCAACAGCTTCCGTGCTTCTTACCACGTTTATGCCGGGCTGGGATACGCTTCTCTATCACCTAATGTCCGCGGCTCCAGCGGCTATACTGACAAACTGCGCGAAGGCAACTCTATCCAGGGAAATGATGTGATCGGTAAAGGGGATTATTGGGATCTTATGAATGGAGTCGATTATGTTATCAAGCAGGGATATGCAGACCCTGATCGGTTGGCTCTGCGCGGCTGGAGTTATGGGGGAATTCTGGGGGGATGGACCATAACCCAGACAAACCGCTTTAAAGCTGCCTCTATCGGAGCCGGAGTCTATGATTGGACTTCGGAATACGGCCCGGGATTCAACTATGATGTCCGCCTCTGGCATATCGGAGGTACTCCCTGGGATAACCCAGAGCAATACAGAGAGCAGTCCGCATTTACCCATGTCAAGAATGTCAGTACACCTACTTTTTTAATCCATGGAATGAAAGACACCACAGATACCGAAACCCAGAGTATGCTGTTTTTCGCTGCAATCAAAGATATCGGCAAAGCCCCTGTCCGCTATATCCGGGTTCCGCGTGAACCCCACGGATTTCGGGAACCCCGTCACCAACGCATACGAGACGTTGAAGAGATCAAATGGATGCAGAAATACGTCACGAAAATCGATTGGAAACCCTGGGTGCGAAAGGAAGATAAAAAGGAAAAAAAGGAAGAAGAAAAAAATAATAAATAGGGACACATTATATTTTAAATGCTTTCGTGTTGCCTATTATTTCCTCCTGTTAGCTGCTAAGCTCGATTTCAGGCTAAAGTAAGAAGTTGTAAACTAATGTTTATTTTCAAAGGATAAAACGACAACTTCTCTTTATAGGAAAAATGCTGACTTCAGTTTTTTCTCCAGTGCCTCTGCTTCTTTTTCCCGGTCTAAAACACGAAGCAGATCAGCGTATTCCATGATCGTCTCTTTTATTTCTTCACTGTCCGGGCCATAGATCTTTTCCTGGAAAACCAATGCTCGCTTAAAAAAAGACTCAGCTTTTTCATACCGACTCAGACCGCGGAAATTGATGAGCCCAAGATTGTGAAGGCTGGTCGCTTTGGCATCTTGGTTAGCCTCCGGATTTTTTTCACAGATATCCAGTACGCGCATGAGATATTCTTCCGCCTTGGCAAACTGGAACTTTTTATCCAGGACATGCCCAAGACCAATAAGAATATCAGCCAGATCTGAGTGTTCAGGGCCCAGCTCATTTTCTTTGATGATTAGAGCTCTTGTATATACCTGTTCGGCCTCGTTGTATCGTTCGGTACTGGCATGGAGATAACCAAGAAAGGCAAGGCTTTCTGTCACCTGAATATGGTCAGGGCCAAAGGCCTTTTCCATGATTTTTAATGCTCTCTTGAGAAGTTTTTCCGCGTTAATATTATCACCCATGTCAATGTAGAGAAGCGCTAAGTTGTTAAGGAATTTAGCCACTTCGGAGTTGTCTTGGCCATAGGCTTTTTCCATAATGGTTAAGGACTGCTCATAGAAGGATTTGGATTCCTCCAAATTTCCCATTTCATGGTAAAGAGTAGCCAGATTCATCAGACTCTGGGCAATATCAGGATGATTTTCTACCAGGGATTGCTGCCTGATTTTCAAGGCCTGTTGGTAATATTTTTCCGCTTCTGTAAAATTGCCTTGATAATAGAAAAGGATGGCAATGTTATTGAGACAAGTGGCAACGTCGGGATGAACCGGGCCCAGGGTTTTTTCCCGGATGGTCAATGATCTTCTATAAAGAGGCTCGGCTTCATCAAAACGGTTCTGGGTGAGGTAGAGACTGGCCAGGCTGTTGAGGCTGCGGCCTACCTCCGGATGATCAGAACCTAAGACTGCCTCTCTGATAGTTAAAGCTTGTTGGTAACATTTTTCTGCCTTTTCATACTGACTTTTAGCATAGTAAAGAACTCCCAAATCATTCAAGCTCTCGGCAACCTCCGGATGATTGGACCCAAAGACTTTCTCCCGGATCCTGAGGCCTCTCTTATAGAGTGGTTCAGATTCTTTCAGTTTGACCTGCCTATAATAGATGCGGGCCAGCCCATGAAGGCTAGCAGCAATATACGGATGATCAGGCGGCAAGGTTCTTTCCCTGATGTCCAGAGCTCGAACTGCGATTTGCTCTGCTTCTTTAAGATCCCCGCGTTGTTCAAGAAGAAGAGAAAGGCTTACTAAGCTCTCAGCGACCTGGAGATCTTTATCATCAAGAAGCTCCTCACGCAATTCCAGGGCCCTTCGTAAAAGGGCATCGGAATCTTCATACAATCCCAGCTTCATATAGACTGTTCCGATGGTATCCATCAATCTAGCTCGGGTTAAAGGTTGTTCCTGCAGGCCCTGTTCAATTTCCTTAGCACCTTTATTGAGAATCTCTCGAGCTGTGATGGTGTTGCCCCGTGCTTCACCTGGATCTGACACTTCAAACAGATCCACTATAAATTTCACGACATTCGTGGCTTCATCGCGGGCTTGCAGGGCAAGTCTACGCTCTTGACGAAGATCAATTGTGTACTTCAGACCCATAAGCACAAACACAACCACAACAGCGGATATGATTCCATTTCTTAAACGTTTCTTTGGCTTTCCTCTGATTTGATGCAGCCTATAGGCCGTTTCCACGGCAGATGGGCGGGCAGTCGGGACCAATGATTTGAGTCGATTGATCAAGGCAGTCAGGTCTGAGCTCAAACCAAAAAAAGGTCTAGTTTCGGCTTTTTTGGCTTTTTCTATAATCTCAGAGGCATTATCGGTTACATCATAAGGTTCCTGGCCGGTGAAAAGTTCTTGGAGTAGAAGCCCGAACGAATACATATCGCTGGCAGCGGTAATGTCTGCTCCTCTAGCTTGTTCCGGGCTCATGTAAAGGGGCGTCCCCATAACTGTTCCATGTTTGGTTTTGAATGATTCCGCCTGAATTTCAGGTGGGGGAGATACTCTATCTTTATCCTCTGGCTTGAGAGGTAAAGTGAGAGTTAGATCAGGAAGATTAGGTGTTTTATCCGCTACAATCTCAGAGATTATATATTCGTTTGCGCTTTTCGACCTTGAACTTTTCTCCTCGGATTTAATAAAACGGGCCAGACCGAAATCCAGGACTTTAACTTCATTGTTCTCTGTCAACATAACATTGGAAGGCTTGAGATCCCGGTGAACCACACCCTTTTCATGTGCGACCACAAGCACCTGGGCGATCTGTTCAGAGATCCTCAATTTTTGTGATTTTTCGAGACCCTTGCGAATGACTTGGCGGAGGCTTTTACCATCAATGAATTCTAGGACAAGGAAATCACTGGTTTCCCCTTCAATATAGTCGTGGATCTGACAGATGTTAGGGTGTTTGAGTTGAGAAAGAACCCTCGCCTCTCTTAAAAATCGGGCTTTAGCCTGGGGATCCAAGCGAGATTTCGCCCGAATTGCTTTAACTGCGACCTTTCGTTTGAGAGTATCGTCAATGCCGACATACACATCCCCCATCCCTCCGCTTCCAAGAACATCTAAAATCCGAATATGTCCTATGGTTTTTCCGACAAGTGTCATAATCCGCTCGTAAATTAGACTTGAACTATCATGTAAAAGCCTTTAAAAGGCTTTTTTTCTACCTTATGGCCGGATGTCTATCTGAAAGATTATTACTGCTCTACCCGAATATGGTTTAGGTCTTTTTATTAGCTTGTTTATCCCTCTTTTGGAGTGAATAAGAGAACAATCTCAGTTAGAACAAATCCGCCGACAAAGGCCCCAAGGCAGGTGGCGGCAAAGACAGGGGCTGTCAGGGCGCCTTTAAGAGCAAAGGCATAGTAATAAGCCAGACCACCACCGATTCCACCAACAATTCCACAAATTAGTGATTTGAGTGGATCTGGAATTGGCCTTGGCTTAGGTTTTGGCAGCCGAGTCCCACACCAACCAACTAAAGCCCAAAAAACAAAATGTAAAATAGTCATTGCACCTCTCCTTGCTTAAATACTCATATGAGTTATTTAACCTGACCTATTCATAAAAAAATGGCGATGTTTTTATCATTTATTTATTTTCAGTGATATGCAAGATTCTTTCGAGAATGATTATTTTAACTATTTTCTCGTTTTTGTTTTTAATATTAATCGCCATTTTTACCATTCAGGCGAGCCGATCTCACAGCATCTGCTTCGTTACAGGGCGCTTGCGGTGAAGTACCACAGCTTCGCACCCTGTGCCTTGCATATGCAGCAACCTCGACTCGTGAATAATCCAGGTTAAAAATGTTTAATTTTATATTTATCCCCAATAACCTTGAAAATATATATCATAGAAGGAGATTGTTGTCAATTCTATGGGATTGCAGCGGACTTCTTGTTGACTGGATGTGATTGTTCTATAATCCCAGCTGTATACATTTTATGTGGTCACAGCATCCGGCGGGCTATGCCGGAGCGGGAATAAAATCAGCCGTAGTTATGTTCTCCTTTTAATGCAGGGCTGAGATTATATTCCGGATGTTTTTCTCCTTTAGTAATTGGTTAAAAGCTTCCAGGTCTTCTTTGATAATCTTGTTGAAACGTATCTTATATTCTGCAAGCTGCTTTGTAAATTTCGCATGAACTTCAAGCTGCTGGGTAGTAGGCGGGAAATCGGACTGTCCGATTCCGTAAGCCAGGCTGTTCAGCCTGACATAGAATTTATCCGGCCAGCGTAGGCCGTCGCCTGAGCCTGTAAGCCCCATAGAAAAGAAGAAATCTTCCACTGCAATGAATTGACTATCCAGTTCCTGGCTTGCTTTTATGACAGGGGCTGCTTCTTTGTTCTCTTTGATTAGTTCATTTAGATTATAGAGTTGTTTTCGGATCAGCTCGGCCTTATTTATTATATCCACTACAGTATTTACATTCTCGAAAATTTCCAGCAGTACTTTTGTCTGAGCCTTGATATCTTCCCCTGTCCCGGCGGAATGAGGGTCCTTCTTTACTGTAAGTTTTTGGGTGAATTCCTTATCTCCTACTGAAAGTTTCAGGGTGTAGACACCGGGGGGAGCTAAAGGTCCGCTTGCCCGTCCCCGTCCAAGGGGCCGCCATCCTTTCGGCCCGACCTTTACATGGTCGTTCCCTAGAGGGCTTGTTCTTAATTTGATTCTTTTTGCCTTGTCATATCTTAGGTCCCAGAAGATGCGGTTAATCCCGGTATTGCTGGGCATTTTAAAGGGTTTTGAGGCAGTCCTCCCCCCGCCCTGGTCAAGGTCCTCTTTTTTTTCTGTTTTTAAAGTTCTTACGGTTTTGCCGTTTTCATCATATATAGAGAGCTTTATATTATCTTTTGGTTTTGATTTTAAGTAATAATTGATCGCAGCTCCGTATGGAGGATTTTTTCCGGCACACTGTTCATTGGTTTGTTTGCTTGGGTCTGCTACATTTCTGAAACGGTAAGCTGGCCGGGGAGGGAAGAGATGGACATCAGACTTTAAAATTTCCGGTGTCATCCGCTGGAGAGGAGTCAGATCGTCTAAGATCCAGAAACCCCGTCCGTAGGTAGCTACTATAAGGTCATTAAAATGTTCCTGTACAGTCAGCCAGTGTACAGGTGCGTGGGGGAGATTGTTTTGCAGGGACTGCCAGTTTATTCCTCCTCAAATGGACTTAAATATACCTTTGGTTATAAAGAGATGTTTTTGCGCATATATACTTTTATTTTATTTTTCTTTGGGTAGATTGCAATAAAATCTTTTGATTACTGATTATTTTGAAATCAGGCGCTTGAAATTTAGAAGAGAGAGAGAAAGTACAGTTACTGTAATGGCGCCTAATATCAGCAGGTCTTTGTAAAAATATTCTATCCCGTTTCCTTTGAGGAAAATTTCCCGAATGATCTTTATTAAGTACCGCAGCGGATTGATATCAGCTACCCAATGAAGGCCTTTGGGGATGTTTTCTACCGGAGTAAAAAGCCCTGCAAGCAGGAGAAAAGTCACCATAGAAAACCAGGAGAAAAAAAGCGCCTGCTGTTGGCTTGAACATAAAGTGGATATCAGGAGGGCATAGGAAAGTATGGCAAAAAGAAAGATTACTGCAGCCAGAAATAGATAAAGCAGGCTGCCGCGCAGGGGAATCCCAAAAACAAGGATCACTACCAGGATGCCTATTCCCATCTCTATCAAGCCGAGCAGGGCCATAGGGAGGGATTTACCCAGATAGATTTCCATAGGAGTAAGCCGTGATATCAAAAGTGTATCCATTGTCTGCTGTTCTTTTTCGCGGACCAGGGTGATGGAGGTTAAAAACATGGATATTATTGTTAAAAGCAGAGCCACGATTCCCGGGCCCATATAGTTTATGCTTTTTAAATTCGGGTTGAACCGGATCAGGGTTTGGCTTTCCAGAGGAAGCTCAAATCCTTTTTTTCGCATATCTTCAAGAATATATTGTCTGGCAACCCCGTTAAAATACCCTGCTGCAATGACTGAAGTGTTGGAGTCTATGCCGTCCATCAGGATTTGGATCTCAGGGTAGGCGAGAGGTTTTCGTTTTTTATCGTAACTGTCTCGCAGGATAATGATGGATTTAGCCTTGCCTTGTTTTAAAGTTTTTAGGTGATCCCCGGGCTGATTTGTGATTTTTTTTACATCAAATAGATCGGATCTGTTGATCCGGTTTGCTATTCTGTAGGCGGCTTTATTTTTTGAAAGGTTGATGACTTCTACCGGAATATTATGAACATCAGTTGTAACTACATAGCCCAAAATAATAGTCTGGAGAATAGGGGCGATAAACATTATAACGAGCATCTCTTTTTGTCTGAATATCTCGATCAGTTCTTTTTTTAGGAGATAGAATATTCTCATCTGCCGGCTTTCCTCAATTTATTGAATTTTACTGATGCGATGTTTATAAGCAGCAGACTGAATCCTAGAAGGATCAGCCCTTCCCGGATAAAATGCTCAAGAGCTGCTCCTTTTAATACCAGCCCCCGGATGATCTTTAGAAAATAAGTCGCCGGCACAATATATGAAAATGCCCGTAATACCGGAGAGAGGGAGTCGAGAGGGAATATAAAGCCGGAAAGTAATATAGATGGCAGCAAGGTCACCAGCAGAGTGGATAGCATAGCGACTTTTTGAGAGACGGCAATAGTGGATATTGTGATTCCCAAAGACAGTCCGGAGATTATATAAAGGAGAGAGAATAATAAGAGGATCAGCATATTGCCCTTAAGCGGGACTCCGAACCAGAATCTGGCAAACAGCATGATGATGATGCCGTCAATAAGAGCTACAAATATATAAGGAATTGTCTTTCCCAGGATTATTTCCCGGGATTTTAAAGGCGATATAAAAAGCAGCTCGATCGATCCGGTTTCTTTTTCCCGGGAAACACTCAGAGAAGTCAACATGGCGGAGATCATCATCATTATCACAGCCACTAAGCCAGGCACGATAAAATAGGAACTTTTATTTTCCGGATTAAAATAGATCTTGGTATTGATCTTAAGTGTGTCTTTTAAGTCCTGCCTTTCTGAGATAAAATCAAAAAGGATTCTTTCATTGTATTGATGGACGATATTGGCAATATTGGAGTCGCTGCCATCAATTACTACTCCTATCTTGGAGCCTGAATTTTCCTTAAAACCTCCGGAAAAATCCTGCGGTATTATGATGTATTGTTTAATGCTTCCTGACCTCAGCATTTCCTCAGCCTGTTCTATGGCTCCGGTCTTCTTTCCATTTAAAGGTAAGGGATTGAGAAAATAGTATTTATTGTTAAAAAACTTTTTAACCAGCTGTTTTGACAATTCACTGTGTGAATAATCGAGAATGGCAGTATCGACCCGGTTTAGGTCAAAGGAGATTGCATATCCGTATATAAAGATCATTATCACAGGCATAGCAAATACTATAGTAAGGCTCTTTGGATCCCTGAGGATATGAAAAAATTCCTTGATAATAATGGCTTTAATTCGTTTCATCGTCAGTTACTGCCTTTTTAAACAGGTCTTCCATAGAGTCCATATTTTCATTTTTTAAGAGAGAGGATGGTTCTCCCTGGCGGATGATTTTTCCGTTATGGATGATTATTATTCGGTCGGCATACTCAGCCTCATCAAGATTGTGAGTGGTTACAAGTATGGTTTTCCCGGCTTTTTTCAGTTTATAGATCTGCATCCAGAAATCCCGGCGGTTTTTCGGATCTACTCCTGATGTGGGTTCGTCTAAAAATATAATATCAGGATCAGGCATAAGGCAGGTAAAAAGCGCTACCTGTTGTTTTATTCCCGGGGGAATGTCCATGATCTTTTGTTTAAGAATCTCTATAGGTATCGTGTCTTCAATTTGCTGCTGAAACTTTTTTATTTCCTTTCTCGACAGCCCGGAAATCCCTCCGAAGAATTCAATATTTTCCAATGAGGTCAAAAGCGGGTAAAGGGAAAATTTCTGTGACATATAACCGGTAAAGGCCTTGATCTGTTTAATCTGTTTTTTAACATTCAGGCCTTTGACAAAAACATTGCCTGAGGTTATGCGCAGTAGGCCGTTTATCATTTTGATGGTGGTGGTTTTTCCGGCGCCGTTCGGCCCTAAAAATCCCAATATTTCACCGCGGTGTATGTTGAAACTTATCCGGTTGACTGCATAAAAAGCGCCGAACTTTTTGCTAAGTTCGTTTACCCGGATAATATCTTCAACCTGCATGTATGTTCCTTTCATAATAAAGATAGATATCTTCAAGGGTGGGGCTTACTTTTTTAACCTCTTTTGCCGGGATTCTGTCAATAAAACCGGCTGTTCCACCCTGCATGTATTTAATATAGCGTCCCCGCATATATACATTGTCTGTTATCTCGTCGTCTGCCCGAATAGATTCAATTGCTTCAAAGATATTTCCCTCCGGCAGTATTCTGAACAGCCGGGCTGGAAAATTTTCTTTAAGAGACTGGATAGAGCCCTGCTTAATGATCTTTCCATTTTTTATAAAAACTATGTCATCTCCCTTTTCTGCCTCATCAAGATAAGGAGTGGATACTATGATTGTTTTCCCTTCATGTTTAAGGTCTTCGATGATATTGAAAAATTCGATACGCGAGAGAGGATCGACTCCGGTTGTAGGCTCATCGAGGATGATGATATCAGGCGAGGAAAGAAGAATTGTAGATAGAGCCAGCTTCTGTTTCATCCCCCCGGATAGAGCACCGGCCCGCCTTTTTTTAAAGGGAAGCATGCCGGTTTTTTCCAGCAACCGCTGTTTCAAATCCTCCCTTCGGCGGCGGGGGACCTGTTGGATATCTGAAAAAAAATTCATGTTCTCCTCGACACTCAGGTCTGTATAAAGCGAGAATTGCTCGGGCATATAACCTGTGATCGAGGTTATTTTAGAAAAATCACTGCCTATAGGTTCCTGGTCAAGATAAATTTCGCCCCTATCTTTTTTTACAAGGCCTAATATCATCTTAAGCAAAGTGGATTTACCGGCACCGTCTGCTCCTGCCAGAATAGTAAGCGATTCCGGAGCAACGGATAAGGAGATATTGTCCACAGCTTTTATGCTGCCATATGATTTGCAGAGGCTCTCAAGCTTTAGCATTGTCTTAGCCTGAACTATTTATAAAAATGGGATCATGAATAATCCAGGGCTTTATTTCCTGATCTGCACTGTAACCGGCATGCCGATCTTGAAGAACTCCCGGTCTTTATCAATCCTTATTTTTACCTGATAAAGAAGTGATTTGCGTTCTTTTTCAGAAATTATGTATTTTGGGGAAAATTCCGCTTTCCGGCCGAAATAGGAGATCCGGCCGGAAAAGACCTTCTCTTCCAGGCCGTCTAGCAGGATAGATATCTCCTGGCCGAGTTCTAATTGCGATATTTCTTCACCTTCGATGAAAGCTTCTACATAGAGGCTTTCTATGTCCAGGATGTCGGCAACTGCCGCCCCTGGAAAGACGATTTCTCCTTCTGAGAGGAATTTCTCCAAGACAACACCTGAAACAGGGGAGGTGATGACATGGTCTTCAAGCAGGAGCTTCAGATGTTGCTCCTGATTGCTGATGTTTTCAGATTGGATGGAAAGAGAAGATAAAGATTGCTGAGCGTCAAAAAGCGAGGTCTCCACTTCCTCGAGTTGTAACTCTGCTTTTTCCAGCTTATCTCCTGAGATCGATTCTTTTTCCCGGAGCCGTTGGAAGCGTTCAACTTGCTGCTTCCAGTATTTAAGGTTGGATTTTAAAAGCTTGATTTTATTGTTGATTTTCTTTCTATTTACATTGATCTCTTTTTTACGGATAGAAAGCCCTTCAAGCTGGTTCAAAAGTTTTTCGCTGTTTACCTCTATCAGGATATCGTCCTTTTTTACAGGGAGGCCTTCTTTTATATTCATCACTTCTATTTTTCCAGCCACAGCAGCTTTGACAGTAAAAATATCTCCATCTACAATCCCAGCAACTTTGATGTAATCCGCTTGCTCTTTGGTACAGCTAGATACAAGAACAAGGGCACAAAACAATATCATGTATTTTTTTCTCATCTTTCCTCCTTAGCTTTATTAACCTGATTTATTCATAAAAAAATGGCGATGTTTATATTATTAATTTCTTTACAGCGATATACAAAATTTTTTTCGAGAATGATTATTGTAACGATTTTCTCGTTTTTATTTTTTATTTTAATCGCCATTTTTTTACCTTATAGGCGAGTCGATCTTACTGCATCTGCTTTGTTGCAGCGGATTCGCGGTGAAATACCACAGCTTCATCCCCTGCGCCTCGCATCTACAGCAACCTCGACTCGTGAATAATTCAGGCTGATAAGCGTATTTATCTTTACTTTGACTTGCTCGAGCTGGATCAGGAGTTCTTGTTTCATCAGCGGGTATTTTTCTGCGGATGATAGGGCTGTCAGCAAATCGATGTTAGGGATCTGTTTTTCCTGATATAAACCGGCTTTAAGTTCAGCATCTTCTCTGGAATAATCGATTAGCTGTTCAATGTTGGTAAGTTTGTTTTTAATAGCTTTCCGGACAGCGTATAATTGCTCAAGATTCTTGCTTGCTTCTTTTATTATGTTTTTTTGCTGGTTGTCCAGCTTGCGTATCTGGATATCAAGGACCTTTTTATCTCCCTTTAATCTGCTCCAGTCAAAAACCGGCAGGTTTAGAGTGATCCCGCCCTGAAAATAAAAGGACCATTCTTTTTTAAAAAAATCGATACCCGGTTTTCCGTAATGGATTTCTGCGAAACTGTTTACCTGGGGAAGGTATTTTCCGGCAAGAATTTTTTGCTTAAGAGTAAGCATTTCTATCTGACTCTGAAGCGTTTTTAGGACTGGGTGGTAGTGTTCGAAATAGAATAATGATTCCTCTATGCTTCCGGTTTTTTCGGTATAGCTTTGATCTATTTCTTCAGGGTTATAGCTGCAAAGATTTCTGAAATGGATTCTCTCGCTTTCTATGGCCTGCTCTATATCCGCAATGTTGAGGTTTAATTCTTCGAATCTGGAAAGGGTCTCAAGTATGTCTGATTTTTTGACCAAGCCTTCCCTAAAAAGGTTTTTTAGTTTCCGGTGGTGAAGGTTTAAGGTTTTTTGCAGGGCAGCCAGAGATTCTTTTTTATGGATAAGATAAAGGTAGTTGAAAAAGGAAGTCTTTATTCTAGCGGCAATTTCATTTTGTTTAAGATTGCTGCGATTTGCTTCCACTGCTTTGCGGAGCTCATCTGTTTTTACTATGTTAGAGAGGACACCTCCTGTGAACAGGGGTTGAACAGCTGATAACTTCATATCATAATTGTGTTTCAGCCCTGCTTCGATTTGTTGGCCTGCGAGAGTGCCCATTCCCGGAATATAAAAAGAGGGTGTATCTATGACCATTGTTTCTGACCTGAAAAGATAATTTGCGTTAAAATCAAGGTGAAAAAGTTTTTGTTTTTCCGATCTCTGTCTTTGCAGCTCTGCTGTTTGCTCATTCAATAAATTATTTTTAAATTCATGGCTTATTCTAATCCCTTCTGTGATGGCTTTTTCAAGAGGAATTTTGTCAGAGGCATGGAAATAAGATAGGGAAGAGAAGAGCATAAGAAAGATAGCCCAGGATTTTTTCATTTTAACATCCCCTTTTTTAAGAGATTTGATATGCTATTAATGCGTTTATCAATAAAGTCTATATTGTTTTTTATTTTAATATCTAATATTGCTTCAACCATAGGCTTCCCCAAAATAGAAAAGATACAGAGCGGGATTATGTTTAAGATAAGATGAACTGGGTCAGGTTCTGAGATAAGCCCTTTTTGATACCAGATAGAAATTTTGTTTTTTAAAAGGTCAGGCGGAGATTCAGGGATATTGGTGAATATATCTCTTACAACAGAAGTTATATTACCGGGGTCCTGGATCAGCTCGAATCCGATCATTCTCATAACAGCCTGATTTTTGACAAAATATTGGATATAGACCTTTGGCAGATTTTCAAAGAACTGTTCCGGGCTTTTTGAAACTGCTATAGCCTCTTGGATCTTGGGGATAAGTTCAAGCAGGGAGTTTTTAATAATAATCCGGTACAGGTTTTGTTTGGAGGAATAATAGTAGAAGATCATGGCTTTATTGACTCCAGCTTGTCTGGCGATCCTCTCTACCCGGGCTCCGCCAAAGCCGTAAGCGGCGAATTCTTTTAAAGCAACCCTGAGGATTTTTTCTTTAGAGCTTTGGCTTTTTTTCATGGGATTAACCAACCAGTTAGTTTAACTGTCTGGTTAATATAGGTCAAAGTACCGCCATTGTCAAGTCTCCATTTATCATTTACTATTCAACGGTTTTAATAATGACAATTGTAGGTTATTTTCAGGCTGAGCCTGCGTTATTCATAGTTATTTGCGGACCAAAGTCCGCGTTATTAAAATCACTATGAATTACTACGAATAACCATGAATAACTATGAATTACTCTGGTTTTTCTGCCGTTTTGATTTTTTCATTCACTTTTTAATTATTAGTTAGTATTATTTGTATTTATATTTTTTAAAAAAAAGGAGTCACAATGGATATAAGAAAATATTCTGGCTGGGCAATAATTATGATAATTCTTTGTCTTTGCTGCGGAATGGGATATTCAGATAATATACAGGAGGAAAATCCAAACATGGTTTATAGCCAGGCACTTTATAATGGCCTGCATTTCCGCTGTATCGGTCCGCACCGGGGCGGACGAGTGACTGCGGTAGCTGGACATGCTGCCAACCCAGCTGTTTTTTATATGGGAAGCACAGGTGGGGGAGTGTGGAAGACAACCGACTATGGCAGAGTCTGGCGGAATGCCTCAGACGGATTCTTTAGAGTCGGTTCTATCGGCGCTATTGATGTGGCTGATTCTGATCCTGAAGTGATCTATGTCGGCACAGGCTCTGCTGCGATCCGGAGTAATGTTTCAACTGGACGTGGTATATATAAATCTTATGATGGAGCCAGGGCATGGACCTTTCTTGGGCTTAGAGAAGCGGGGCAGATCGGATCGATTGTGATTCATCCGACTGATCCTGATACTGTCTATTGTGCAGCTGTGGGGCATGCTTTTGGCCCTAATCCAGAGAGAGGTGTTTTTCGCACAAAAGACGGAGGTAAAACTTGGGAAAAGGTGCTTTTTGTCTCAGATAAGACCGGAGCTATTGACCTTTCCCTAAACCCAAAGAATCCTTCAGAAGTATATGCTGCTATGTGGCGGGGAGAAAGAAAGCCCTGGACTATCATAAGCGGTTCCCGGGATGGAGGGATTTTTAAGACAGAAGATGGAGGTGACAGCTGGGATAAGTTGACAGAAGGGCTTCCTCAGGGATTGGTGGGAAAGATCAGCCTATCTGTGTCTCCGCCAAAGCCTAGACGGGTTTATGCTTTGATCGAAGCTGCCGATGATAAAGGAGGGGTTTACCGTTCAGATGATGCAGGCAGTACTTGGCAGTATATCAATCCGCAGAAAAGCCTGCTTTACCGTCCTTTTTATTACACTTATATAGATGCTGACCCCAAGGATCCGGATACAGTTTATATAAACAATGAAGGATTCTATAAATCGATAAATGGAGGAAAGTCCTTCCACAGGCTCCGAACTCCCCATGGAGACAACCATGGAATGTGGATAAACCCGGATAATCCGGATATTTTTATTCAATCAAATGACGGCGGGGCAAATGTTACTCTGGATGGAGGAAAAACATGGTCTACTCAGTATAATCAGCCTACTGCAGAACTTTATCATGTTATAGTAGATAACCGCTTTCCTTACTGGGTATATGGTGAACAGCAGGACAACAGTACTATCCGGATCCCCAGCATTCCGCCTTTCGGAGGCCGTCCTATAAGCCCTGTGCAGTTCTGGGAGACGGTTGCAGGCTGTGAGACTGGCCCTATTGCGGTCCATCCGGATAATCCCGATATTGTTTATGGTGGATGCAAAGGCCGGTTCAGCCGCTATAATCATGCCACAGGACAGGAAAAACAGTATTGGGTGTACCCCTATTTCAATTACGGTCATGCAGCCAGGGAAATGCCTTTTCGTTTCCAGCGGACATCTCCTATAGAAATCTCACCTCATGATCCCAAAGTCATCTATCATACATCCCAAGTGGTCCATAAAACTATAGATGAGGGCGTGCACTGGAAGATAATAAGCCCCGACCTTACTGCTGCGGAGCCGGATAAGCAGGGATACTCAGGCGAGCCTATAACACGTGATATAACTGGTGAAGAGATATACAGCTCTATTTATGCATTCAGAGAGTCACTGCTTGAGGAAGGTGTTCTCTGGGCAGGTTCAAATGACGGAGTGCTTCACATTTCGCGGGACGGGGGGGCTATATGGAAAAAAATTACACCTGGAGAACTTCCTCCTGGCGGCAGAGTGCAGACTATTGAGCCATCCCCGCATAAACCCGGAACAGCATATATTGCAGTTTACCGTTATATGCTGGATGACTGGAAGCCTTACATATTCAGGACCGATGACTATGGTGACTCCTGGACTCTTCTTACAGACGGCTCAAATGGAATTCCTGCTGACTATCCTACCAGGGTTATAAGAGAAGATCCTGACAGAGCAGGACTTTTATATGCAGGAACCGAGTTCGGTTTGTTTATCTCTTTTGATAATGGCAAACACTGGCAGAGCTTACAGCTTGACCTTCCCGTGACTCCGATAACTGATATTAAAGTGCACAGAAAAGACCTGGTGCTCTCGACTATGGGCCGTTCCTTCTGGATACTTGATGATATCACTCCGCTTCACCAGTTAGATGAAAAAACTGCTGCTTCAGAAGCTATTTTATTTATGCCCAGAGAGACTTTGCGGATGCGCTGGTCAGGCTTCGGGTCTGGGCCTGATGTTCCAGAGTATCCTCCCAAGGGTGTTTTGATTTATTATTATCTGGCAAAAAAACCGCAGAAAGAAGTTGTGATTAAGATTATGGATGAAAGAGGGAATGGAGTGAGGAGTTTTTCCAGTAGAAGCAGAGGAGAGGGTAGCCGTATTTCCACTCAAACGGGCATGCACTGTTTTGTCTGGGATTTAAGTTATCCCGGACCTGATTATCCTGATTCAGGTTCGAGAAGAGGAAGAGGGCCGTTAGTGGTTCCCGGAAATTATATGGTCAAACTTTTAATAGGGAACTGGAGCCAGATTCAGACTTTTCATGTAAAGATCGACCCGCGGGTAGCGGAAGACGGAGTTACGCAAAAAGACCTGGAAGAACAGCTGGCGCTTAACCTTGAGATAAGAGAGACAATAAATAAAATTACCTGGGCTTTGGAAAGAATCCGTACTGAACGGAAAAAGATTATCCAGTCCGGAGCGCAAACCGGCTTAAAGAAAGAATCGCTTATCAGACAATTAACCGCTGTTGAAGAGAAGTTAATTCAGGTAAAAGAGGGAAAAGTCGGAGCTCAGCTTAAACCAATGCTTTTCCGGCAGTTGACTTACCTTTATGGCATGACAACTCAGGCAGACCAGAGGCCGGGAAATGATGCTTATCTGCGTTTAAAGGATATAAAAAAGCAACTGGAGGGCTATCTTTCCGGACTGAAACAGATTCTTTAATACAAATCCATGAAAAGTAAAACCGCTGGGACCTTGTATGTTGTTGCAGCTTATGTTTCCTGGGGATTACTCCCGATATACTGGAAAATGCTTAATCAAGTCCCTGCTGCTCAGATCATTGCCCATAGGATCCTCTGGTCTTTTGTTTTTGTGATTTTGCTGCTTTGGGGACAAAATCGCTGGCCTGAGTTTAAAAAAACTTTTTCAGTAGGAAAAAACAGGCGCCTTTGTATCTTGACCGCTTTTATTATCGGAGCTAATTGGTTTACCTATATCTGGGCTGTAAATGCAGAACGTATCCTTGATGCCAGTCTGGGATATTTTATAAACCCTCTCTTAAGTGTTCTCCTGGGAGTTATATTTCTAAAAGAGCGCCTCAATTTTTGGCAGAAAGCTGCTTTGATCCTGGCATTTATTGGGGTAATGTACAAGACGCTGCAATATGGAAAAATTCCCTGGGTGGCACTCACTCTGGCATTTACTTTCGGCGTGTATGGCCTTTTACGAAAAAAAGCTAATATTAAATCTTTAGTAGGATTTTCTGCTGAGATGATTTTACTTTCACCTATAGTCTTTACCTTCCTGGTGATAGAAGAAATAAAAGGTACGGGAGTTACCGGGCATGCGGCGTTTTCTATCCATTTGCTGCTTTTAGGGGCTGGAATTGTTACTGCTGCTCCTTTGTTGTGGTTTACTTATGGAGTCAGGAAAATACCTCTTTCTACAGCCGGATTCCTCCAGTATATAGCCCCCAGCCTTCAGTTATTTTTGGGAGTAGTTGTCTATAAGGAGCTTTTTACATCAACCCACCTGATAAGTTTTTCTTTTATCTGGGTTGCACTTATCCTTTATTCTCTATCGAATACTCGATTATTAAAAAGGCAGAAAATGGAGAATAGAAAATGGAAAATGGAAAATAGTTGAAAATAGTTTGACATGGGAAAATAATATTGATAATAAATAAAACTAAGAAGTTAATATGTAGAAAAACATTGCCATTTTTTTATGAATAGTTCAGGCTAAGAAGTTAACGTGTAAATTTTAGAGGAGGATTTTTATGAATAAAAACAACCCCCATTTCTTGTCTAAGCGATTTATCTTGTTGCTTCTGTCTTTTGTTTTTATTTCATTTATTATTTTTGCAGATGTCCCTGAAGAGGAGACAATATGGCCGGATGCATGTACTAGTATTATGGCAGGTCGCCTGGCGACTACGGATGGTTCGGTCATAACAGCTCACAGCTGTGATGGAAATTACCGGACCTGGGTAAGGATAAATCCTCCCCAAAAGTACCCCAAGGGAGCTAAGGCTAAAATTTATACTGGATTTCTTCATAATGAAACCCCCTGGGACATGAGAAGAGTAAGGGAAAAGGGGGAAATCCCTCAAGTTGAAAAGACTTATGCTTTTTTAAATACCGCCTATCCCTGTATGAATGAAAAGCAGCTTGCTATCGGGGAGACCACAATCGGTGGACGCAGGGAGTTGAGAAATACGGAAGGAATGTTTTATATTGAAGAGATCCAGCGCATCACCCTGGAAAGATGTACGACCGCCCGGGAAGCGATCAAGCTTGCCGGAGAGTTGATAAAAAAATACGGGTATTGTGATTTTGGCGAATGCCTTACTTTTGCTGACCCTAAGGAAGTCTGGCATTTTGAGGTTTTTGGAGCCGGACCGCTTGTTATCGGCGGAGTCTGGGCTGCCGTGCGCATACCGGATGATCATGTAGGTGTCTCTGCTAATATTCCCAGAATTGCTGAACTGGACCTGGATGACCCTGATAATTATATGGCATCAGAAAATGTTTTTTCTGTAGCAGAAGAGATGGGGTGGTGGGACCCTGACAGCGGTGAGGAATTTAAATTCTGGAAGGCTTATAGCGGGAGAAAAGCATTTTCTACCCGGGAATATTTTGTTTTAAGCTCGGTTGCTCCTTCTCTTAATCTGGACAGAAATGCAGATGAGCTCCCTTTCTCTGTAAAACCTGAGAAAAAGCTTTCTGTGCGGGATGTTATGGCTTTTTACCGGCAGACATATGCCGGAACTGAATTAGATATGACAAAGAATCTCATGGTAAAAAAGCGGAGAAGTGAGGAAATGATGAAAAGCCCCGTTGCCAATCCCTGGATGTCCTCTTATTTAAGAAACCTGCTTAACACCTTAAAGCCCGGAGTAGTTGAGCGTCAGCGTACTATCGCTATTTCTGCCTGTTCATATTCCGAAGTTCTCCAGTGCCGGGATTGGCTGCCTGATGAGATCGGCGGTATTGCCTGGTTTGCCTTTGATAATCCTGCTCAGAGTCCCCGCATACCGATCTTTGCTGGTGTCAGTGAACTTCCGGCAAGTTTTGAGATTTGCGGCCAGCATAGGTTCCGTACGGATTCTGCCTGTTGGTGGTTCAGGAGAGCCAATAGATTGGCAACGGTTCGCTGGGGAGACACTAAAGAATATATTGAAGGGGCTGTAAATGGATTTGAAGATAAAGTTTTTACTGAGCTTCCTGTGATAGAGGAAAAAATACTGGAGCTTTACAAAAACGGAAAATCCGAAGAAAGTGTTAAAAAAGTAAAGAAATATCTGACCAAATATACAAATGATTTTGCCCGGGCGGCAATGCATAAATACTGGGAACTTGGGGATAAATTTTGGGGTATGTTCTCCAGAGGATTTTAAATGCCAGATGGAGGGTAACAATGACTGATAGAGATAAGGCATGTGGACGCCTCTTGGAAAGCCTGGAAGATGCTATAAGTATTCTGGAAAAAGGAAAAGAAGCATGTGCACTTGATGATTGGGAAATATTTCCCATAGAAGAAGTTGAGGAAATTATAGAACAGCTAAGAGATATGACGGAGAGAGTGAATGTTGAAATTGCTGAGATGGAAGATGAGGATGAGGTTGAATAGGTCATGAAAGATAAATCAGAATTACAGTTATTCCATTTTGCCATGGATAAAGCCCCTGAGGCTGTATTCTGGATCGACAAAAAGGGAAAGTTTGTCTATGTAAATGAGAAAGCCTGCGAATCTTTAGGTTATTCCCAGGCAGAACTTTTAAAGATGGAAGTATATGATATAGATGAGAATTATAAAAGAAAAGAGTGGAGAGCCCGCTGGGCAAATCTTAAAGAAAAAGAGACTGTAACAGTGGAATCTCTTCATCGCACTAAAGGGGGAAAAGTCTTCCCGGTAGAATTGAAAGTAAATCATATAACCCATAAAGGCAAAGAGTACATCTGCGCTTTTGTGCAGGATATATTCGAAAGAAAAATAGGAGAAAAAATACAGAATGCGGTTTATAAAATTTCAAATGCTGCTAATTCCGCAGAAAATCTGCAGGAGCTATTCCACGCTATCCATGAAGTCATAACCGAGCTTATGCCTGCCAAAGACAATTTTTACATAGCTCTCCACGATGAAAAGAAAGGAATGTTAAGTTTCCCTTATTTTGTCGATGAATTTGAGGAACCGCCGGGTCCTGAGAAACTTGGGAAAGGGCTGACCGAGTATGTTTTACGGACGGGAAAGCCGCTGCTGGCATCTCCTGAAGTATTTGCTGAACTTGTGAAGCAGGGAGAAGTCGTATCTATAGGTCCCCCTTCTGTTGACTGGCTGGGTGTGCCGCTTAAAGATAAAGGAAAAATCATTGGGGTACTTGTAGTCCAGAGCTATACTGAAGGTCTACGCTACAGCGAAGAAGAAAAGGCTGTCTTAACATTTATTTCTGAGCAAGTGGCTCTGGAAATAATCCACCGGCAAACGGATGAAGCTCTAAAGGAAAATGAGGAATTATTCCGTTCAGTGGTGGAAAATTCTCATAATGGCATTTTTATTGTTGACGATCAATACCGGTTTGCCTATATGAATGACCAATGTACCAGAATATTTGGCTACACTCAAAACGATCTGATAGGAAAAGATTTTCGGACATTTCTTGATGGGGAGAGCAAAAGACTTGTTGCCAAACGCTATCTCCAGCGGCAGGAAGGAAAAATAATCCCCTCGATATATGAGTTTAATCTTGTCCGGAAAGATGGACAGAAAAGGCGGGTTGAGATTAGTTCTACTGTAATTAGGGATTCAAAAAAAAGAATGAAGACAGTAGCCCATCTCCGGGATATTACTGAACGTAAAATATTTGAGGACCGGATCAAGTCCTCCCTTCATGAAAAAGAAGTACTTTTACGTGAGATCCATCACCGGGTCAAAAACAACCTCCAGATTATTTCCAGTCTGCTTAATCTTCAATCCGGGCATATTAAAGATAAGAAGTTATTGGGAATCTTCCAGGAAAGCCGCCGCCGGGTCAAGTCTATGGCTATAGTGCACGAAAAATTATACCGGAGCGAAAATCTCTCCAAAGTTGATTTTAGTAAATACCTGAAAAGCCTAACTCGTAGTTTATTCCAAATGTACGGAGTTAACCCAGGTATGGTCCGTCTGAAAATCGATGTAAAAGATGTGTTTTTTGATATCAATACTGCTGTTCCATGCGGCCTGCTGGTAAGTGAGCTGGTGTCAAATTCATTAAAACATGCATTCCCCAAAGGGAGAAAAGGCGAGTTAAGTATAGAAATGTCGCCTTATGAGGGAGATAGAATAAAATTGATAGTGAAGGATACAGGTGTTGGTTTGCAAAAAGACCTGGACTTTAAGAATACCGAGTCATTCGGACTTCAATTGGTTGATATGCTGACCCAGCAGCTTCAGGGGGAAATGGAAGTAAAAAGTGAGGGAGGGACAACCTTTATTATGCTTTTTAAAAAGTTAAGATATCCAAACAACGAATAACGTAGGATAGTCCATGAATGGAAAAAAGCGCTTGTATATTTCTTTATGGGTTTTTTTTGTTGTGTTTTTTATCGGAGTTTTTGGATTCAAAGTTATCGGGGGAGATGAGTGGTCTCTGCTTGACAGCCTTTATATGACGGTCATTACATTGTCCACAGTTGGATATTCAGAGACGATCGACCTTAGTGCTAATCCTGCGGCCCGTGTGTTTGTTGTTGTTTTTATTATTTTTTGTCTTGGAACCATTGCTTTTGCAGTCTCTTCCATTACTTCTTTTATTGTGGAAGGGGAACTAAAGGATATTCTCGGGAGAAAGAAAATGAATAAAAAAGTCTCCAGGTTAAAAGATCATTTTATTGTTTGTGGTTCTGGTGAAACGGCCCTCACCGTCATCCAGGAGCTTTTACTTACTAAAAAGCAATTTGTAGTAGTAGAGCCTTCAGAAGAGAGGATTGAAAAACTTACATCTCTGGGAGAAGTGCTCTTTATTCAAGGTGATCCATCTGAAGATGAAGTGCTGGTCTCTGCGGGGATAAAAAAGGCCCGGGGAATCCTTCTTTCTCTGCCCACAGACGAAGCCAATCTTTTTGTATCTATTACTGCACGCAGCCTTAATCCTGATATTCGCATAGTAACCAAAGGAATAGAGATCAAATCCCATAAAAAGATGCAAAAAGCCGGCTCTGATTCAGTTATTTCACCCGCATATATCGGCGGAATGCGAATGGTATCGGAGATGATACGGCCTTCTGTCGTTTCTTTTCTTGATATGATGCTGCGTGACCGTGACCAAGTATTAAGGTTCGAAGAAGTAGTGGTCAAGGAAGGTTCATATCTGATCGGGAAAAAAATCTGTGAATCCAAAGTCAAAGAAAAGACCGGTGCTTTGATCGTAGCGATCAAAAGGGCCGCGACCGGAGATTTTGAATACAATCCGGCCAGAGAGGCGGAAATCTTGGCGAATGATGTACTCATAGTTATTGCTACCCCGGATATGCATCAGGAGCTGGAAAAGATAACAGGTTAGTCAGGCAGTTTTTTTGCCTCTTCTCCTCCGATCTGGTCGAGTTTGCCGGTAAATTTCTCCAGACGTTTTTCTGCATGGTCATATTTTGTCTTGGCGTTTCCAAGGTGGGTTCCGATCAAGTTGAAGTCATCCTTGAACCGGATTAAGTCACCCTGCAGTCGAGACAGGGATTGGAAGATAGTCTTAGCTGATTTTTCGATCTGTAATCCTTTAAGCCCCAATACTATAACCTGTAAATAAGCAAAAAAAGAATTTGGGGAAACCGGGATCACTCTTTTCTTTGTCGCATAAGAGAATATACTTCGCTCTTCACTTATATTTTCATCCTTAAGTATAGTCTCGTAGTAAATATTTTCCGCTGGAATATACATCAGGGCAAAATCGTAGGTCCCTTCATCCGGGAGGATATATTTATCAGCTATGGTCTGGATATGTTTTTTTACATCGGAGACGAATTTTTTTTGTATGTCTTTTTTTAGTTTTTTATCCTCTTCGATTAAATATTTTTTAAAGTTTTCTAGAGGGAATTTTGCGTCTATGGGGACTATATTGCTGCCGATCTTCACGATAGCATCTATGATCTCTCCACTTTTAAATTTGTATTGCATGCTGTAATGGGCAGGAGGGAGAATCTGGGCCAGCAGGTCGCCTAAAAAAAGCTCACCCAGGCCTCCTCGAAATTTCGGGGCGCGCAGAAGGTTTTCCAGGTTCGAGATGCTTTTTGCTTTATTAAGGACTTCCTTGGTGGCAGTCTCCATTTTTCCTAAGTCTTTTTTAACACCCCCCAGAGTGCTCCCGATATAACCTGTTGTTTCCCGGAACTGCCCGCTCATGTTATGGAGCTGTTGATTGACGCTTTTGGTAAGGTGGCCGATCTGTTGCTGCATCAATTCCAGGGATTTATTTTCTGTTTGAGATTTTTTCAACCCTTCGATCTGGGAGGAAGTGTTTTTCAATTTGTTTTTTAATAAATAGACCAGAAAAAGCAAAGAAAGAAGTACAAGCCCTGCCAGAATGACCAGAAACAAATTTAAACTCATTTTATACTCGCTTTTATCCATTATATATGAAATATTTCAAAACTCAAAACAATCTTCGCAGGAGAACCTGGATTATTTGACAAGAAACGTGCAGTCGTCTAAACTATTGAAGTTTTTAGGGCCCGTTAGCTCAATTGGCAGAGCAGCTGACTCTTAATCAGCAGGTTGAAGGTTCGATTCCTTCACGGGTCATTCCTTAATACCCTTATTTTTCAACGTTTTCCTCAGAGTACAGTTTAAGCCTTATTATGCTATTTTGGGTTATTTTCAGCCTAAAATGGCAAACGGATGGCAAATCTCTACCCCATGTTAGGGGTAGAGAAATGACAAATCTAAGCTTTAGATATGGATGGACATCTCTGTATCCAAATAGGATTTTTATAAACACTATTTTAGTAGGAAACAATTCAATGAAGGTTTTTCCAGGCTAATTCTAAAAGATTCTTACTTTCCTGCGGATTTCTTGTTGAATTATATGTTTTTCCTAGGTATTATTGTTTAGGTAGTTGCTTAGTAGATGAAAGTTTGATGAAATTGAGGGAATATCATCATCAATATAAAAAGCAAATTCTTATAGTTAAAAATGTTTAAAAAAATGATTTTTCTGTTTTCAGTAATGGTGTTTATGCTGAGCTTGAGTTTTTGCAATTCCCCAGTTGGACCAGAAGATCCGATTGAGCCAGTAGTAAAATATGATCTGGAATTAACCTATATTCGTGTAGGAAACATAAATCTTTCTCGGATTTCGGGTAATCCCTCTATTTATCTTTTTTATGTAAACACAAATGTCAGCACGTTGATAACAAGAATTTCTCATTTGACAAGAATTAATAACTACAAGTTTGAGGGTGAATTTGATCAGATTTACAGCAATAGCGGCAACAGTATTTATGCTCTTCAGATGTCTGATTGGGCAAGAGGCGACGGTTTATCTAGCGACTCGTTTATTGTTGGTAAAAAACTTATTATTAAAGTAAAACAAACTGGATTTGAAAAAGAGCTAAGAGACATTAGAAAAAACCATTTTTCTTTTAATCCTCAACCCGGAGAAAAAGGAAGAATAGCCTGCTTTGTTCTTACTAAAGAAGGAACAATTATTTCAGAACCTTGGGGCAGTTATCAAGAGGAGTTGTAAAAAACAACTCCTCTTTTTCTTAATTTTTTTGTTTGTGGTATAATTAAATTAGCAATTAAATAATTATTCTCAGCCAGTATGAAAATTTCTTTACTTATTAAAATCATCTTTTTGTTGTTAATAGCGATGGGAGCCTTGTTTGTTTTTCCAAACAAGGTCTGGGCAGTTAAGTGTGACTTTTGGGAGGATTGTGATTTTTCTGAAACAACTTTTTCTTTTTCTGGTGCTAATTTAGAATTAACAGTTAAAGGATCAACAGAAGATGGACTTTGTCGCCAAAGTTGTTATTTACCCGATCTTGAAGGTGTAAAAGCGATAGCTGATCCAGTTGAAAAGTTTCAATATCGTTTTAATAATACGGGAGATTGGATAGATTTTGAAAAAGGAGTAGATTGGATAGTAGATCGTTTAGCTTTTCCAACGAGCTGTACAGGAATAGCTCCTTTCACTTCTATTTATAGCTCTTTTGTGTACTTGCTGGATACCACTATTGACGTTTCTGGTCTTTCAAGCGGAACTTATGGCATATACTATAGAGCTTACTATGAAATTGGAAAAACTGTTGAATTTTCTGGCTCTTCTTTTACAATTGAGGAGCCAACAACCCCAACGCCAACTCTTTTCTGTTCTTTATCATCTAATCCTTCTTCAGGCACAGCTCCTTTAAACAATGTAGATTTAATAGCCGATGTTAGCGGGACTGCCACTGGAAATATTATATATAAATTTGACTGTACCGATAGTACAATTTGGAATCACACTTCATCAGCTACTAGCAACGATCCTTATACAGCAGCTAATTTGTGTGATTATTCTTCAGAAGGCAATTACACAATTAAAGCAGAGGTTACTCGAGAGGGAATAACTGCTACTTGTCAGAATACTGTTACCGTAAGTGCTGTTCCAACTCTTTTTTGTTCTTTATCATCTAATCCTTCTTCAGGCACAGCTCCTTTAAACAATGTAGACTTAACAGCTGATGTTAGCGGTACAGCTACAGGAAATATTATTTACAAATTTGATTGCACTGATAGTACAATTTGGAATCACACCTCATCAGCTACTAGCGACGATCCTTATACGGCGGCTAATTTGTGTGATTATTCTTCAGAAGGTAATCGCACAATCAAAGCAGAGGTTACTCGAGAGGGAATAACTGCTACTTGTCAGAATACTGTTACCGTAAGTGCTCCAGAAAATGAGCTTCCAACGGGATCGCATGATGCTGATTCAGGAACACAAAACGAAACTTTTTGTAGAGCAGCTGGTTGGACAACTGATCCAGACGATACAAGTACAGACGTATCCGTTAGAATTTTTTCTGATGATGTTCAGATTGCAACTACTACAGCAAGTTCTTATAGAAGCGACTTAGGGGCTGTATGTTCTGGTGGAACCTGCGCTTATGGTGTTAATATTTATGATTTAATTACTCACAACATAGATCATGAAATTAAAGTTCAGGCACAAGATATTAATAATGGTGATTGGGTGGATCTAAATAATACTCCCAAAACATTAAATTGTACTGAATCGTGCGAATGTTCTTCAGGAGATTGTTGTAGTAATGGATGCAATTACGATGATTCTTCTACTGTTTGTGGTAGTGAAACAGGGTATCAATGTTCGGGTTCGGATTGTGGCGACGACCATCAAAGCAGAGACAGAGATAGATATTGCTCGGGAAGTTCATCTTCTTGTGATGGTAAAATGGAGTTTACACAGAAAACCTTACACTCCCGCTGATCATAGGTGAGATGATCTTTACTCTTCCTAAGCATTACTAAGGCTAATTTCATGCTTGACATATACCTAAATAAATTTAAACTATAAGTAACACTACATGTAACCTTTGGTTGATATCTATGGAAAAAGCCAGTATTCTAAGTATTCTTCGTGAAGGGAATACAGTCTTTACATTTAAAGATATTCTTTTGTCATCCGGGGAAACCAATACCTCTCTTCTTAAAAGACGTATCAATTATTATGTAAAAAACAAAGAGCTCTATCCTATCCGCAAAGGCATTTATGCCAAGGATAAAAACTATAATCGGCTGGAACTGGCAAATAGAATATACACGCCTTCCTATATCAGCCTTGAAACTGTTCTGTCCAGAGAAGGTATTGTTTTCCAGCATTATGAACAGATATTTTTGGTGAGTTACTTAACGCGAGAGATTATTTGCGACGGACAGAAATATGTTTTCCGGAAAATAAAAGATACGATTTTAACGAATTCTCTCGGCTTAGAGAAAAAAGATAATTATTTTATCGCATCCAGAGAGAGAGCCTTTTTGGACACTGTATATTTAAATAAAAACTATTATTTTGACAACCTATCTTCGATAGATTGGGATAGATGCTTTGAAATACTCTATATATATGAGAACAAGGCAATGGAGAAAAGATTGAATTCATATCATGAAATGGCCAAACATGCTTGATCGAAATATTCATAAATCAATTCTGCTTCAGATTCTGAAAGACATATACACGGATACATCGCTTGGCCCTTTTTTAGGTTTTAAAGGTGGAACAGCAGCCCATTTATTTTACAAACTTGGCCGATTTTCAGTAGATCTTGATTTTGATCTTTTAAGAGAAGAAAAAGGCACAATTGTTTTTTCGAAAGTTGAAAAAATTCTTCAGGAATATGGAACCATTAAGGAACAGTATAGAAAGTATAATACCTTATTCTTCATTCTTTCCTATGAAGAAAAAGCGCAGAATATTAAAGTTGAAATCAGCTGCAGAAGTTTCGGTTCCCTTTACAAGATTCAAAATTATCTTGGTATATCCATGCTAGTGATGATTAATGAGGATATGTTTGCCCACAAGCTGGTGGCTATGTTGGAGCGTTCCAAGGCAGCTAATCGGGATGTCTATGATGTCTGGCATTTTTTGAAAAAATGTTGGCCGATCAATAAAAAAATTGTGGAGAAAAGAACTAAGATGAGTTTTGTAAGCTATCTTAGAAAATGCATTAAATTCGTAGAATCTCTTAGCGATCGAAATATTCTTTCCGGTATGGGCGAACTTATGGATGAAAAACAGAAGGCGTGGGTGAAAAATAATCTCAAGAAAGACACCATCTTTTTACTTAAAATCCGTTTGGAAACTGAGGCCGAACAATAAGCTACTGGACCTTTCGTGAATAACTCAGGCTAGCCGGAATCTTTTACTATGTTATCAAATGAATTCTGAAGAGCTTTGTAAGTTTTGTTTGCAGTTTGTTCAATATATATTTTTACTTCTTTTTTCTGAGGTTTATTTATTGTCCATTCTCTAAGTTTCCGGTTTGTTTCTTTTATGACTTTGTTTTCAATAGATGTAATTATTGGCAGAAATCCCTTGTCTTTATAACTAAGAAAACGGGTGATATCCATGTATTGCTTCATGTTCCCTCGTTGGTCATGATAGAGATAAGAGATAAGTTTTTTGGATAGGTCCTGCATAGGCGCAGTTTTTGGGCCTCCCAGTACAATCGGGACATATTCGCCATGTACCCATAAAGGGAGAGCAACAGAACAGATTGGCTGACCCAGCATAATCCACATTGTGGCAAGATAGGATTTTTCAGGGTTTGGAGCACCGCGAAATACTACGACAGATATTGTTGAAATACGGTTAATTGTATCGTTTGTTCTTATATAAAGAGGAGAGGAAGCATCCGGCTTCTGATTAAACGAGAGGGGATTTGCATGAAGCTTTTCGTTTACAAGGTCTCTGGCTGCTTTTTGAAGGATGAAGCCTAAGTTAATTTGTTTTTCATCGGCATTTTCAAATATATTTGATATTCTATCATGTCTTATAAATCCGCCTCCCTTGTTTTTTTTCTTGGAACTGAAGGCAAAGTTAGTCCGCAGAATATAGCCGGATGGGGCGGTCTCAGGGTCGTTTGCATCGAATTTTACATAGGATTCGCTGCTTGTCTCAAAAAAGCAGGCATTCCCATAAGCATCTATTACACCATAATTTGCTGCTACTTTACGCTTTCCATTGGTCCTGTGAAGCATAGCCTCAAAATCCTTTACATCCGCACAAACCCCAAGAGCTTCCCGCATGATCCTGCCATTATCAATTGATACTCCTTTATCTGAGAGTAAATCCCTTGAAGCAGAGTTTATAATTGCAAATCCCCTGGAATTTATTCCCTGCCATACAGATGTTACATGATTATCTTCCGCATTTATTATTCCGAGAAAGCTGTACTTTTCACCTTTAACGAAAACGACTTTGTTGTTGGGATTGCTTGTGTCGCGGTTTTTCCACAGAAGAGGACACCCGTCTTTTGTAGCCTTTCCTGAGACAACTGCTACAGTACATGGCTCTACTGCAGAGTTTCCCATAATAGAGATCAGGCAAACTAAAATCAGTATGGTTTTAAAATTATTATGATCTTTTCTCATTTTCTCCCCGTTGTTTATACGCCTTAATATTTTATAATCAGATTTCGATTTCTCTTGCCCGGTCATTATAACTTTTTTAGAGGTTTAAAGAAATGAAATGGGGAAAAAACTTAAAAATTGGGGTAACTCCAGGCTTAGAAACTATTGATAAGCCTGGATTATTCACGAGTCGAGGTTGCTGCAGATACGGAAATATCAGAAAGAATAGGGAAAACAGGAACACCAGGAAAAACAGAAAATGGTAAATGGAAAATTGGAAAAAACAGTGAACTGTGAATTGTAATATGTGATATGTTATGGTAAAAGATTTGTATCTTATGAAATTTTGATGTGGCTGAAGCGAGCACAAGCCACACCTGAATTTCATCCATATCGCCATTTTTTTATGAATAGGTCAGGATAGAAAGGAAAACCTTAAATAAGTGAATAGTTCAATAAGACTCGAATTAAATGTTATTCATGTGTGGATAGCATCTCTGGAGATAAAAAAGAAAGATATTCCGGTTTTCAGGCGCCTGCTTACTCCGGATGAAATAGAAAAGGCCGAGCGTTTTTGTTTTAAAAAAGACCAGGTTAATTTTATAACCGGCAGGGCGATGCTTCGCACTCTTTTAGGTAGATATTCAAACCAGCCTCCAGCTGATGTTAAATTTGTATATAACTCCTATGGAAAACCTTTATTAAAAAAACAAGTTCAAAGGCCTCCCCTTAATTTTAACCTATCCCATTCAGGTGGAAAAGTGTTGTATGCTTTTTCGCGGGGGATTCCTCTGGGGATCGACCTGGAAAAAATGAAGCCTGACATTGATTTTGCCGCGATCGCACCACGGTTTTTCTCTCCCGGGGAAGTATCAAGCTTGTTCTCTCTGGAAAAATCAGACAGGGTTGAAGCTTTTTACGCCTGCTGGACAAGGAAAGAAGCCTTTATAAAAGCTATGGAAATGGGTTTGTCTCTGGAACTGGACAAATTTGATGTTTCTTTACGACCGGGAGAACCTGCTCGATTGATGAGGATTAAATTCCAAAACCAAAATACTCGAAACTGGTCGTTATATGATCTAAAGGTATTTCCCGGTTTCAAAGCCTGCTTAGCCGTAAGATCCAAGAATATCGTAATTTCATATTATTTATGGGATTCCAGTTGCTAAACCTCCTGTCAAACAGAGATAGAGATGTTTGCTTTTATCCATCGAACCAATCAGCTTTGCCTAAGCTTAATTGTCTTATTGCTTCATTGCTCCATTGTTTAAATCCTGTAAATGGCAAATAGAAAGTTGTGTAAAACTTCAATTTATTATCAATATTTCCAGAGGCTTGTATCTTCTCCGGCCGGAGCATTTGCAGTGATGTGTTTTTCAAACAGCTTGAATAGCTCTGCTCCCCTGGGGCCCCAGCAATGGGGTTTCCGGTCCGCATACTCCACTGTCCCGTCATAATAGGGATTCTTTGTGCTTTCCCGGAGAGATATTCCAGCGCTACCCCTCCCATTGATCGTTGTGCAGCCAGAGTGTATGCCCGTCAGAGCGCTTGAATTCGGTGTAAATATTTACAAAACTCTGCACATAATATTCACCGGCCGGAATGTTACGGAGACTTTCTACTGGGTATCCGAATTCGTTCTCATCGATAATTTCGGTTTGTCCCGGCTTTAAGCCGCTGATATCCTTGCCGAAGAAAGGAATCCCATGGGTGCTGATTTGGAGTCGGGGTTCGTATTTTTCATTTTTTGTCAGCATAACATACACCCGGCCTGTGATGGCTTTAGGGTGAGCTTCTGCAGAAAAGGATATTTCGAAGCTCAGATATGATGGCTGTGCTTGCCCACAGGAAATGGTGAGAGAAAAGGTAGAAAGCACTGCTAAAAAGGTCAGTACAAAAAGAAAGTTCGCTTTTTTTGACATGGAATTTCCTCCCTTATGATGTCGGTATTAGCTGCTCCCGGGCCCAGCAGGCTGCGCCGATAAATCCTGCTTTATTTCCCAGGCTGGCTGGTACGATCGAGCAGCAGTCAAATGAGCCTTTAAATGACCTTTTCCTGGTTTCACTTATGGTAGGAGCAAGGAGCAGATCTCCGGCTTTCATGACTCCGCCTCCCAGGACTACTTTCTCCGGATTAAAGAGATTTATGGCAGTGCCGATGCCGATGCCCAGAAAGCGGCCGGCTCGGGCAAAGGCCTCTGTGGCTGCTTTGTCACCTTGCTTGGCCCGTATAGCAATATCTTTGGCCGAAAGATTCTCTTTAGTCGGTTTTAATTCCTGGTAGTTTCTGACGATCTTTGGGGCAGAGCCTTCGGTTTCCAAACATCCTCGGCTGCCGCAGTTACAGAGTTCGCCTTCGGGATTAACAATTACATGGCCTATCTCCCCGGCAAATCCTTCTGAGCCCTGCCAGAGCTTTCCCTCAAGAACTACTCCGCCGCCCACACCGGTGCCGATTGTCAGCAGGATCATACTGTGTGCTCCTTTTCCTGCTCCGGCTTTATACTCTCCGAAAGCAGCCATATTAGCATCATTGCCCCCTATAAAAGGAACCTTGATGAATTCGGAAAGAGCGGGAAGAAGATCAAAATTATCAATACCAGGATAGTTAGGGGATTGCAGGATTTTTTGTTTGACGGTAGAAAAGATCCCGGGAAAGCCGAATCCGACTGTAGCGACGGGTTCGTCTGCTCCCTTTTTTAGATTTTCCCAGCAGATTTTTATAAGAGCAATTAAATCTATGATTTTTTCAGGGGTGTTAACCCTCTTATGAGAGATGATGTCCAGATCTTCATTGATAAGTCCGTATTTTAACTGAGTTCCCCCCAGGTCGAATCCAGCGTAAAACGGCATTATGTTTTTATTCCTATTGCTGCGTAATTTGAGGGGGAATAGAGAAGCTCGTTTAGCTTGTCTATATTTTCGTTCAGGATACAGGCCGGCTCCTCAGACGCCGGTAGTTCCTTAAGCTTTTCTGCTTCAAGGGGTGAGGAATAGGTTATCTCTACGTTATCGAATCCAGCGCTTTCCATGAGGAATTTTAAGGCCCGGGGATGAACCGGCTGTTTATGAGAAATATCCAGATAATATATCTGAACCAGGGAAAAAACTGAAACAGGGTTAATGGTCTCAAGCACGATATGGCTTCCTGCAGCCAGCTTAAAGTAAGCTAGCTCTATCATTCTTTTAAGATATGAAGGGGGGAGGTGCTCTATCACTTGGGATGAAAATATCCCTCCCAAGGAACCGTCCTGGTATGCTGCCAGTGTTTCAAGGATATCTGCTTTGCGGCAGTTAAAGCCTTTATCCGTGCAGGTCTCTATCATCTGCTCGTTTATATCTATGCCTTCAGCCTCGATGCCGTTTTCAGCAAGGAGGTCTATGAATTCACCCCGGCCGCAGCCAAGGTCAAGGACCGGTTTGCCCGGCTTGAAATAGGGAAGAAATATCTCCTGCTGTTTTTTTACATCTTCTTCAGAACCGCGGTGCCGGTTTTCAAATCCTGCGTACTGGAAATCATCCAAGGGCTGGGCGATTTCTTTGACCTGGGCAGGAGTAGGATGATCTTTTTTTTCAAGGACTGCCAGCAGGCGGTTCAGTTTTTCTTTCAGGAGAGTGAATTTTTTCATAAGGATTGAGGCATCTTCATAGCTTGCCGCCAGTTTATCGATCTTCCATTCCATACTTTTAAAGATCATGCTGACATGATTGCTGCTTAGGGCATCCCATTCTTTGTCTTTAGCGTCTGTTAATTCAGAATTGTACTCTACCAGCTCTGCTATGGAAGCAAAAAGCTCTCCGGTCTGATTCCGATCTTCCTCCAGCCGAGAGTGGAGTCCTCTGAGAATGTCAAGGATCTGATGATTGAATTGCTGTTGACGTTTGCTTTTCTTTTTTGTTTTAATGCTTTTTTCAAGCTCGGCAAGGGTTTGCCGGAAAGTTTGGGTGTTTTTGGAGTCGATATACTTTTGGCTTTTTTTTTTTAAGCCTTGAAGCTTGGTTGAAAGATCTTTTTCTTTTTTTTGGCGCTTAGATGTTAGTTTTTCAATCGTTCGCTTCATCAATCTTCAGAGGGAGGCTTTTTCTTTCCTTTGAGTGATTCATCCTCTTTATCTTTTGAGCTGATGGATTTTTTAAAATTCTTTATGCCTTCTCCCAAAGACTTTCCTAATTCGGGCAGTTTGCGTGCCCCGAAAATAATCACTATGATCAAAACGATTATCAAAAGCTCCATTGGTCCTACAGGTCCGAATAAAAACATAAAAACCTCCAAATGTTCTCTATCAAAATTACTCGACTCCCGCCTAAAAGTCAAGCGTTCCCTTTGCTGTTTATCCTCAAATATTTTACTTTACTAACATTGTCATAGTGATTATATTACATTAACATGAAGTCACCTTCTTTAGAAAAGCAGATAGAAAATGTTGCAAGCTTGCTTATAGAGTTTTTTCCAGAAAAGACGTATTTGTATTTTCCTTTGATCTCGGCAGCTATAAGTTGGGCTGCAGACCAAGCTCAAAATTGGAAAGAAAGGATTTTCTCATACCAGGTTTGGCCTGACCCCGGAATAATCGAAGAAAAACCTGATAAGTATGTTTATAGTTTTTTTAAAGGTCATCCTGGCCTCAAGGAATTTTATGCAGAGGAGTTAGAAGCCGGAGATAAAAAAAAGCTTAGAATAGCTTTCGCCAGGCTTTATCCTGTAATTGGGCTTGAAGACCCTTTTCTATCCGCTTTATTCCTGCGCGAGCTTGAAGCAGGGGATTATGAAAGGATTGTAAAGAAATTTAATGGCCGGGTGATACAAGCCAGAGAGGATATTAAAAGTCTTAAAAGAAAACCCCGCCTCTTGAACGGATTGGAGGATCTAGCAGCTGCTGTGGTTTCTTTAGGTGCTGGGATGCTATCTGATAAAGATGTTCAGGAGATGATCGCAGAGATCATAAAAGAGAAAAGAAAAGAGAAAGATGAGTAACTTAAAACAAAAAAATCGATTATTGGCAATACTTTTCCTGCCCTGCTTGATTATATCATTTTCCGCTTGTGTCTCTCACCTTTATGATGCCAAATATTTCTATGCAGAAGGCCAGCGTCTTTCCCGCAATTATCAAGGCGAAAATGCTGTAGCAGCCTTTAAGAAAGCCCGGGAGAAAGCAGAGCTTGAGGTAAATCAACATCCCTCATCCCAGGCATATATGATAAAGGGGCTGGCAGAGTTGAACCTGGAAATATGGGATGAAGCAGAGGATAGTTTTTTAAAGGCTTTTGCTTATGGATTTGAAAAAGGGGAGGAGTGGGCAGAGCATCTATCCCTCTTTGGCCTGGCTTCATCCCTTCAGGAGCTTGGTCTTGAAGGGGCATCGGCCCAAATTTATGAGTATATGTTGAGTAAATCGAAAATAAGGCCTATCACCCGCCTGGCAGCCCAGAGGTATACGGATATTTCTTTGCGTTTGGCTTTGTCCAAAGAAGGGAAGGAAGGCAGCAAAATGCTATCCTCTCTGCTTAAAACCGCAGAAAAATTATCCGACAAGGATTTAAGCTGCGGCTATTATCATTATCTTCAGTCTCAGATATTCAGCCACCTTTCCGAATACCGAAAAAGCTTTGAACAGGCTGTAATGGCCCGGGAACTTGGTCTTCTCTCTCAGGAGTTATTCCGGGATAATGACAATCAGATCATCTATATATACCGTAATTTAAAGAAAGAGCTGCCCCTAGATGAATGGAAACAATTTAATAAAATATATTTAGACTGGATAAAACGCTGGAGATGGCCTGAGCCTGAGATTCCGGACTGGGAAAAGGAGTAAGGAATGCTGCCGACAATCAAATGGGAAGATGATAAAATTATTATGGTCGACCAGAGAAAGCTTCCCGCAGAGGAAGTCTATATCAAGTGTTTAGACTATACGCAGGTAGCTGAGGCCATAGAGACCATGGTCATCCGCGGGGCTCCGGCTATCGGAGTTGCTGCTGCATTCGGGGTTGCTCTAGGAGTAAAACAAATTTCAGACCGGGATGATCTGGATGCAGAATTTGCGCGTGTCTACCGCCGCCTGGAAAGAACCCGCCCTACTGCCCGAAATCTTTTCTGGGCATTGGAACAGATGAATGCAGTTTATAAAAGCAGCCGCTGCCTCACCCTTCCCGCCTTAAAACAGAAATTGATCGATAAAGCTCTAACAATAGAAAAGGAAGATATTTCCAGGTGCCGCAAGATCGGTTCCTGGGGAAAAAGTTTACTTAAAAAGGGACAGACCATCCTCACACATTGCAATGCCGGAGCGCTCGCCACTGCCGGCTACGGTACAGCTCTCGGAGTTATTCGCGCTGCTTTCGATGAATATGAAGGCATTACTGTCTATGCCGGCGAAACTCGCCCATTTCTGCAGGGAGCAAGGCTCACCTGCTGGGAGCTGACCAAGGATAATATCCCCGTTACTTTGATTACTGATAATATGGCCGGCTGTCTTATGCGCCGGGGAGAGATATCTGTGGTTGTCACAGGAGCTGACCGCATCGCCTCTAACGGAGATACTGCTAATAAGATAGGAACCTATTCTCTGGCAGTACTAGCACAGGAAAATAACATCCCTATGTATATCGCTGCCCCTTTGAATACGGTAGATTTTTCTCTTTCCTCAGGTGAACAGATCCCCATAGAAGAAAGAGACGCGGATGAAGTCAGAAAAATCTGTGGTTGTGACATAACCCTACCCGATATTAAAGTACGCAACCCGTCTTTTGATGTAACTCCTGCTGAATATATATCAGCCATTATCACAGAATGCGGCATTGCGTATCCTACTTATAAAGACAGCCTGGAGAAATTTAGGTGATAGTTTTAGGCATAGAGACTTCCTGTGATGAGACATCAGCCTCAGTTCTAACGGATAAACTTGAGGTTCTAAGTAATATCGTGCTTTCTCAGGATGAGATCCATGCTCCTTACGGGGGAATTGTTCCCGAACTTGCTTCCCGGCAGCACATAAAATCTATAAGTTATGTTATCGAGGAAAGTCTTGCTCAAGCCGGTACTGAACTTGATGGAATCGATATTTTTTCCGTTACCCAGGGCCCAGGTCTGGTCGGCTCATTACTGGTGGGGCTTTCCTTTGCCAAAGGATTAGCTTATTCGCAGGGGAAGCCTCTTATTCCGATTGACCACCTGGAGGCTCATATTCATTCGGCTTTTATAGAGAACCATAATATTTCCTTTCCGATCCTAGCTCTATTGGTCTCGGGCGGGCACACGTCACTTTTTTTGCTTAGCAAAAAACTTGAATATCGACTTCTCGGAAGTACCCGGGATGATGCAGCTGGTGAGGCGCTGGATAAGATCGCCAAATTTCTGGACCTTGGATATCCCGGCGGCCCCATAATAGACAAACTGGCTGAAGAAGGAGACCCTCGGAAATTTTCATTTGCCTTACCTCAGATGTCAGATGGAAGCCTTGATTTTAGTTTTTCCGGATTTAAAACCGCAGCTCTAAGAAAGATCAGAGAAAATAAACTTACAAAGAACCATCCGGATTTTAAGGATTTTCTGGCAGGTTTTGAAAAGTCCATAATCCGAGCTTTACTTGCCAATGTAGGCCGTGCTGTAGATGAATTCCATCCCCAGTCGCTGATCCTTTGCGGAGGAGTAGCCCGGAATCGGAAGCTGCGCCGGGGTTTTGAGGGATTTGCCGCAGCACACAGCCTCTCAAGCTATATACCTGCTCCGGAATTCTGTAGCGACAATGCCGCAATGGTCGCCGCCCTTGCCCTGGAGAAGATCAAAAGTGGGGATAAGGGCGCCTTGGATCTTTCTCTCGATGTCTATGCCCGTAGATAAATGAGAAGCCTGAGTTTAAGAGTTGACAAAAGTTCTATAAAATAGTACTTTTATTATATGCGTATTTCTCGGGAAAAATTAAAATCCCTATATGAATCAAAACGACTGCGTTTGAAAATGTTGCTTTCGGAGGCTGGCGTCAGCAAGACTGCATATTATCACCTCTTATACAAAGATACTCTTTTGCCGGATACCATTCATAGAATCGCTCAAGTACTGGAAGTCTGCCCTTCAGCTTTTTTGGAAGAGATTAGCCCTGCTGAAAAAAAAGTGAAAAGAATCCTTTTTTTGACCAATAAAATTTCAGCTAACGGTCCTTTACTTGACAGAGAGAATGTACGCCATACATTGATTCTTTTAGATGAAAAGCCCATTGAAAGATTAAGGAGGAGTTTGATACGTGGCCGAAAAATTAATATTCTCAGGTAAAGAGATTTCTTTTTTAAGAGAATTGATCAAACAGGGGGTTGAATTTGTTTTGGTTGGGCTTTCTGCTGCAGCACTTCAAGGAGCACCTGTAGTTACCCAAGACATTGATTTATGGTTTAAGGATCTTGCTGACCCTGGGATAAAAAAAGCATTAAAAAAAGTTGGTGGATTTTATGTTAAACCCATTGGCCTCAATCCCCCCATGTTTGCCGGGGATGCTGTAAAGCTTTTTGATATTGTCTCAACCATGCATGGATTGGATTCCTTTGATAATGAGATTGGTAATTGCCTCAAACTCACCCTGGGAAAAATCCAAGTCCCTGTTCTCAAACTTGAAAGAATTATTAAAAGCAAGGAAACTGTTGGAAGAGAAAAGGACAAGATCGTTCTTCCTGTATTAAAAGATGCTATTGAAACAATAAAAGGTTTAAAAAAACTTAAAGCATATGGAAGGTAAAAATTGAGGGACCTCTTGCAGGTTCCAGAAAAGGAGGATTTATGTTTTCATCAAAAAAAAATCACGATAGAAGGGAGTTTTTGCAGCGTTCTGTTTTTGGACTTGCTTCCTTCGGGGTATTAGGTAGCGGCCAGTTTGAAAAACCAAATTTTGACCGCAAAAAAATATTTACTTCTTTAAATAAAGGAGAGGATTCTAAAAAGATCGGAATAATTATTTGTGCCCGTTACGAAAGCTGCGGCGGCGGGAAATGTTTAAGGTCTGTCAAAGAGCATGTTGGCGGATTTACCCTTTACCCTGAAGATATTTCACTTGATGTGGTAGGCTTTGGACAGTGCGGAGGTTGTCCGGGGGTAAATGTGGAATATGTTCCGGAAGAAATGAAAAAAAACGGCGCTGAAGTCATACATCTGGCTACTGGATTTGTGGTGGGATATCCACCCTGTCCTTACACTGGGTATTTTAAAAATTTTATTGAAAGCTTTTATGAAATACCTGTTGTTATAGGAACTCATCCGATTCCCATGAAATATCTAAAAGCCCATAAAAAGCTTTCCTCCATTAATGAGATTAAAAAGGTTGCTCCTTATTTGCTTGATGAGGATAGGAAAATAATGATAGATTACAATTAGCCTGGATAGTTCACGAGTTTTATAAATTATTTAGGTTAGGACATTATTCTAAAATATTCCCTTAAAAGGAGGCAATTATGCCAAGAAAAGATGGAACCGGGCCGGATGGTTTGGGCCCTGGGACAGGTAGGCGGATGGGGTATGCCGCTGAGAGAAACGGAAATCCCGGAGGAGGACGGGGTTTAGGTCGTGGTGGAGGGAGAGGTCGTAATGACGGAGGTGCTTTGGGCACAGGCGGTTTTTGTGTATGTGCAAAATGTGGTGAAAAAGTCCCACACCAGCAAGGCGTAAAATGCACTACATTGAAATGCCCAAAATGTGGAAATACGTTAGTAAGAGATGAATTATTAAACAAATAAGGGATAAAAAATTGAAGAAAAATACTATTGATGTAGCATGGAACGGCAAGATGTCATTTAAGACATCTTTAAACGGGCACGAGATAATCTTAGATGCAGAGAGTAATGTCGGGGGTGAGGATAAAGGCCCCCGGCCTAAACCATTAATGCTTGTCTCTCTTGGTGGGTGCACAGGGATGGATGTGATTTCCATCTTAGAAAAAATGCGGGTAAAAGTAGAAGATTTTCATGTTCGAGTGGAAGGAGAATTAACCGATGAGTATCCTAAATATTACCATAAAATACACACTATTTATGAGTTTAAAGGCAAGGATTTACCGCTGGATAAATTAAAAAAAGCAGTTAAACTCTCGGAAGAACGTTATTGTGGAGTTAGTGCTGTTTATAAGCATGGAGCCGAGTTAACGTCAGAAATAAAACTCATTAAGTGAGAGTATAAGGTGGAGATAAAATGGGATGCATAGTAGATTTTTTAAAAAATTTTCATCCCATAATTCAGGCTCTGTTTGCAACAGGCTTTACATGGGCAGTTACAGCTCTTGGGGCAGCAACCGTATTTATGGCTAAACAGGCGAGCAGAAAACTACTCGACGGCATGCTTGGTTTTGCCGGCGGAGTGATGATAGCTGCCAGTTTTTGGTCATTATTGGCTCCAGCCATTGAGATGTCCGCAGGCAATGAAATTCCAGCCTGGTTTCCGGCTGCGGTAGGTTTTATCGGGGGAGGTATCTTTTTAAGGATTGCAGATAGAATACTTCCTCATCTTCACCTTAGCCATGCTTTGGAGGATGCTGAGGGTCTTAAAACGAGTTGGCGAAAAACTACGTTACTAATTCTGGCGATAACTTTACATAATATCCCAGAGGGCCTTGCGGTTGGAGTTGCCTTTGGCGCTCTTGCTGCCGGTTTTCCTTCTATTACTTTAGCAGGAGCCATTACCCTCGCGATAGGTATCGGGATTCAAAATTTTCCAGAAGGACTTGCGGTTTCTATGCCTCTCAGACGGGAAGGAATGTCCCGCTTGAAAAGCTTTTGGTATGGGCAGTTATCCGGGATAGTTGAACCGATTGCAGGTGTTATTGGCGCAGCGGCAGTCATTCTTGTACGACCTATTCTTCCCTACGCTTTGGGTTTTGCCGCTGGCGCCATGATTTTTGTCGTGATAGAAGATGTAGTCCCGGAGTCTCAGAGTGCAGGCAATATCGATTTAGCAACTATGGGGGCGATGATTGGTTTTTCGCTAATGATGATACTTGATGTTGCATTTGGATAGTCGTAATAAAGCTGTAGTTTTAATGGACTTATTAAGTGGAATTAATAAACAGATATTAAAACGCAATTATTACTCCTTCTATTTTATTTATAAACTAGACTGTAAAAAATGAAATTAAAAAAAGATAAAATATATCCTGACTCAGGGGTTGAATTAACCCCCTTTACAGCAATAAATTATGACAAAGTAATGAACATTGCTACTCTGGGTTTTTACCGCGGTTTTATTCACGGGGCAATTAAGGCAATGGATATTCAGAGGGGAGATAAAATTCTCGATTTAGGGTGCGGTACCGGACGTAATGCCTGTATTATGAAAAAATATCTGAGTGATAATGGGAAAATAACCGGCATGGATATATCGTCCATAATGGAAAGGCAGTTCAATAAAAAATGTGCTAAATATCATAATATTGATTTTGCCAGGCAAAGAATTGACCTGCCATTCTCGATATCAGAAAAATTCGATAAAATATTTATTAGCTTTGTGATTCATGGCTTCCCTCATGAAATCCGCAAAACGGTTCTTAAAAATATTTTTACCCATTTAAAACCTGGCGGTGCATTTTTTATGCTTGATTTTGCTGAATTTAAGATGAATGAGATGCCTCCTTTGTATCGTTTTGTTTTTAAGAAAATTGAATGTAAATATGCTTTTGATTTTATCGAGCGAGATTGGAAGCAGATACTGTCAGATCATAATTTCGCCGGTTTTGAAGAATTTTTATTTTTCAAGGATTATGTAAGATTATTAAAAGCCAAAAAAAGGATAGCAATCATAAGAGCCTTTTAATAAGATAAGATAAATGTATAAACATCTTTTTGGTCCGGTCCCGTCACGCCGCTTAGGGATGTCTTTAGGTGTTGACCTTGTTCCGCACAAAGTATGTTCGCTGAATTGTATTTATTGTGAATGTGGGCGCACCACTGATCTAACTTTAAAAAGAAAAGAGTATATTTCCTATATAGAAGTAGTAAAGGAATTAAAACATTATTTCAGCAACAATCCTGCCCCGGATTATATTACTTTTTCAGGTGCCGGTGAACCTACTCTTAACTCCCGTTTTGGGGATGTTTTAAAATTCATCAAATCAAATTATCCTGATATCCCTGTTGCTGTCCTGACCAACGGGACCCTTTTTTATCAAAAACAAGTCAGAAAAGAAATTCTGGATGCAGACCTTGTGCTGCCCTCATTAGATGCTGCCTCAGATTTATCTTTTCGTAAGATCAACCGTCCCTTTCACAAGCTTAATATTAATGAATATATTCAAGGTCTTGTAGATTTTAGGAAAGAATACAGAGGCAAGATATGGCTGGAGGTTTTAATCCTTCCCGGCTATAACGATAATGCCGAAGAACTGTATATACTTAAAGAAGCCTTTGAAAAGATTAAACCTGACAGCATCCAATTAAATACGCTTGACAGGCCGGGAACAATTGACGGTTTAAAAGCGGCAAGTAAAGATAGGTTGCGGGAAATTGTTGATTTTTGGGGACTTGACAATGTTGAGATCATTGCAGCCGCCCCGGAGCGAAAGAATATTAAATCTTATCGTAAAGATACCGAAAGCGCCATTTTGGAAACAATATCCAGAAGGCCTTGTACTGTTGATGATCTTGTGAAAATTCTCGGTTTACATATCAATGAGATCAATAAATATCTTGATGTTTTAGAATCAGAGAATAAAATTAAGTCTGTTCGCCAGGAAAGAGGTTTATTTTATCAGCTGATATAGCCCACCAACCTGAACTATTCATGAAAAAATGTCGATATTTATGATACCCATTTTTAAATCAATATTTTATATTGATTCCTCAGGTATTACAATTGACCCGTTTCGTTCACAATATAATCTCTATTTGTAATCGACATTTTTTACTCTACGAGCGAGACGATCTTACCGCATCTACTTCGTTACAGGGTATTTGCAGGGGAGTCCACAGCTTCATACCCTGTGCCTCGTATCTGCGGCAACCTCGACTCGTGAATAATTCAGGCTAATAAAATATTGTTGGATAAATTATTTATTTTAAATATAATAAATCAACCTTATATTATGGAACAAACAACTTTATTATCACATTATATCCAACAATAGGAGAAAAACCATGGAACAGGTGAAAAAGTTAATTAAAGATTCTGCTGCTATTAGATTTTCCGTTCTTGGTATGATCAGTGTGCTTATGTTTGGCACATACTGGTTCCAGGATGGTCTCGGCCCTCTGAAAGGATTGTTTGAAAGCCAGCTGGGATTTACCAGTACTCAGTTCGGGCTGTTGATCAGCTCAACGACCTGGGCCAATCTGGCTTTGATGATCATCCTTGGCGGCATGGCTCTGGACCGCTGGGGCATTCGCAAGACCGGTATCATTATGGCTTTTATCGCTACTGCAGGAGCCTTTGTTGTTGCCCTTGGCAGCATGGGCGTTTTCGGTACAGGAAAATCCGCCATGTTGATCTCCATGATGGCTGGCCGTATTCTTTTCGGGGTGGGGTTGGAAACGACCTGTGTTTTGATTTCGCGGACAGTCGTTAAATGGTTCAAAGGTAAAGAACTGGCAACCGCCATGGGATTAAATGTGGTGGTGGGTCGACTTGGCAGTTTTTGTGCCATTTCTTTCGGACTGGACATTGCCAACGGTAGAGTGTCAACCGCGATTATCACAGCCGCTTCCATCATCGGACTGGGCGGACTTATGTTCTTGGCTTATTTCATTTTTGACATAAAGCTGGACAAACAGCTGGCCGAGACTGCCACAGAAACACAGAAAGAAAAATTCAGCTTCAAGGATGTCATTAATCTTATTACCAACCCATCCTTTATCTATATCGGCCTGCTCTGTGTTGCTTTTTATTCGGCTGTTTTCCCGTTTCTGCAGTACGCGCCTGACCTCCTGGTCAATAAATTCGGTTTCACTTTTACAATGCCTGACCTGGGGGGCCTGACCATCTGGCAGAAAATCGCGGCCTACCTTCAGAACGGGCCAAAAGTCAGCGGCCTCATTCCTCTAGGCACGATTCTTTTCACCCCTATCTTCGGACGCCTGGTAGATAAAAAAGGTAAAGCTGCCTCTCTAATGGTCCTGGGCTCCCTACTTCTCATCTATGCCCACGTGACCCTTTCTCTGTTAAACAGCGTCTTCCTGGGTTACACAGGCCTCTTTGCTCTGGGCATCGCTTTCTCCCTGGTCCCGGCTGCCATGTGGCCGTCAGTCGCCAAGATCGTTGCTGAAAACCGCCTGGGAACTGCTTACGCGACCATGTTTACTATTCAGAACTACGGACTATCATTATTCTATTTTGGAATAGGCAAGGTGCTGGATATCTTTAATCCCAAAATTGTCGCAAAGATCCAGTCTGTTCGGGAAACTCTTCTCGCTCAAGGGTTGAGCAAAGCCGCCATTGCCCGGAAGATCGAATCGATGCAGACCGCTGGAGAAATCCCTCCATACAACTATACAATTCCTATTTTTATGCTGGTAGTCTTAGGCATGATTTCGATTTTCCTGGCGTTCAAATTAAAACAGGCGGACAAACGGCAGGAATATGGCCTGGAACTTCCCTTTCACAAGAAGTGATTCAGGGAATTTTCTTTTGCTGATTATTAGCCTGTGATTATACTATATAATCCTCTTTTTCCATTTCTTTTAATTCCTGCTGAACTGCAGCTCTTACTTTCGCCGGCATTTCATTTTCCCGCTCCAGCATCGTTTTTAATCCTTTGCCTATCCCGTCGTTTATGAAATACGGTTTGACAAATTTTGAATCCCAGGTCCGGTCTTTAAAGGAACGGCTCTCCAATCTTTCAAAGAAACTCTTGATCCCTTTTTTCGGGTCGCCCTCGATCTCACGGAAATAAGAGCCGTAAATATGCATGGAATCACAGATATCTACATAGCGTCCCAGGCTGACCCGTTTTCCTATTTTTTTCGAGATGGCTTCAGCTGTCTTTCTCATCAGAGTTGTAAGGGCAATAACATTTTCGAACCAAGCTTTAAATAGATCCCGGCTCCTCCAGTGGGTATTCATGTTAAAAACATATCCGCCTTCCCCATCTTCACAAAGCCGTCCCCAGACCCTTTGTAAACAGGGAGGGTCCTCTGTGGGGGGGTCAAGTTTCGGGTTCCAGGTGATGGCCTGAGCTCTGCGTGTGTAGCCGGTTTGGGAGAGCTTATTGATTAAATAGTCGATCTGATTCACAATTTTATCTTCGATCTTATATTCAAAAAGCCTTTCATGATAAGTATAGGTCCAGCGTGTATCTTTACTGTCAGAGGCTTTTACGATTTCTTCAAGGGGTTTTACCCAGTAATCATGCGCCCCGTGTACGACTTCCATAACATATTCGGCAAGCCCGCCCAGCCCGTCTGCAAAAGAGCGGTGGAACCTCGGCTGGCTGAAAGGCCGGTTAACACAGATGATAACGGTCGCATCGCGGCTGGGGGGGTCTTCCGGACGGTCATACTCGGTCCTAATACTGATCCCATTGTCCCAAACTGCTTTAATTGCTTTCTCATAGGCTGAAGGTATTGTGTCCTCACAGATTTTTAAGACCGGAATATTGCCAGATTTCATGGGGCCTCCTATTTTTTTAATGCTTGCAGAGAGCTATTTTCTGCCAGGCAAAGGATATCCCAGATTTATCCCTGAAGTCAACTTGAGTTATGGTTTAAATTCTTTTTTGCACCTCTTTTTAATCAGTATGTTACCTTGATTTCTACTGCAAATAAGTCCTGGCGCCGGCATAGTGCTTTCTAAAATAGGAGCTGGAGAGGGAATCGATGCGGATTTTTTTGTTTCTCCCCGAGGCGTGGATAAATCTGCCATTATCGGTATAGATTCCCACGTGAGAGATTCTTTGGCTGCTAGATGTTCTGAAGAATATCAGGTCGCCCCTATGAAGCCTCTCTTTTTTTACTGGAGTTCCCGTCCGGAATTGATCCTCTGCAGAGTGAGGCAGATTCAGCCCAATCAGCTGATAGACTGCCATTGTTAGGCCGCTGCAGTCAAACCCCTCTTCTAGTGAACTGCCTCCCCACTGGTAAGGGATACCAAGATAGGATTCGGCCCGGCTGATGATCTCATTGCGGATATAGGCAGTGCCCAACTCAGGCTTTTTTTTTACAGCATAACTTTCCGGGCTTACAATATAGAACTCTTTTATAATGCCGGCATCAAGAATACTCCGGGCTTTTTTCCGGGCAGCGCTTTTTAAAGCAAAGTTACCGAATCTGACCTTGTACAGGCCTGATCTATGCTCAAAGTAATAAGCGTTGAGGTCAAACTGGTTAAGACTCCCGGCCAGGCGCGCAGCATTTTTATAATTTCTAAAAGCGCCTACCTGGATGGTATAGCCGGTCTGGGTAAGCTCGATTTCTGTAGGTTCAGGGGATGGAGGAGGAGATACCCGGATCTGGCGAGCGCATCCTGCTGACAGTAGTAATAAGCAAAGTAAAAAAAAAGGATAACTCCGCCTTATCATAGCCATTGGAAACTTTATAACGCAGGAAGATTCGGGTGTCAATTGAATAATCGAGAGGTTTTTTGAACTTATTGTCCTTAATATCCGTATAAGTAAGTGTAACTGCTTAGCCTGGACTATTCATAAAAAACTCATGAATAATCCAGATTTAGTGTATTGCAGAATATAATTACTCCATATAGAAGGAGAGGTGTTATGAAAAAGATCAGCCTCATGTTTTTATTTATTTTTACTATGTTTGGACAATTATCTTTTGGAGCGGAAGAAGTCCTTACCATATCTCTGGATGATTGTATTATTAAAGCCATGCAGAACAACCTGAACATAGCTGTCGAAATCTATAACCCTGAGATAGCTGATGTTTCGCTGCTGAAGTCCAAAGAACAGTATCTGCCTACCTTTGATCTGACCCTGGGAAATAGAAGAAATGAGAATCCTTCCTACTGGTTCATCCAGGGGGCAGAAACAGTTATCGATAAATATAGAAACTACTCTTTGTCTGTGAACCAGAAGATCCCCTACGGAGGAAATTTTTCGATTTCTTTAGACAGCTATAAATCAGATACTAATACGGCATTCCAGCTTATTAATCCCCGTTATGGAAGCACGATCAGATTTGATTTTTCCCAGCCGCTTTTAAAGGATTTCGGTTTCAAAGTCAGCCGCAAAGAGATTCTTCTTGCCCGGAACAACCTGAATATCTCCCAAAACCAGTTTAAGACTGTACTTATGGATACAGTATATCTGGTCCAAGAAGGATATTGGAATCTGGTTTATGCTATCGAAGATTTTAAAGTCAAACAGCAATCCCTGCAGCTGGCCAGAGACTTGCTGAAAAAGAATAAAAAAGAAGTCGAAGTCGGCAAAATCGCCCCTATAGAGATCCTTAGTGCTGAGGCAGTAGTTGCCACTCGTGAGGCTGATATTCTCCAGGCTGAAACACTTATCCGGAAGATGGAGGATAATCTAAAAAACCTGCTTAACCTATCCATAGAAGGGGGAGCAGAGCTTGAAAAAATTGTGCCCCTAGATGAACCGAGATTTGAAAAGGTTGCAGTTTCTTTTGAGGCAGCATTACAGCAGGCTGTACAAAACCGGCCTGATATAAAAATTAATGCAACAACTATAAAAACCAATGAATTGAATTTTAAGGTTGCTAAAAACCAGATGCTGCCTGGATTAAGCTTAGACTTTTCCTACTGGAGTCCGGGAATTTCTGGAGACAGGGTTCTTTATCTGAATGACAATCCCTTTTCTGGTATAATAGTCGGCAAAGAAGAGGGGAGTGCTGGAGATTCTATCAAGGATGCTTTTAATCAGCTTTATAAAAATTGGACGGTCGGGCTTACTTTAAGTGTTCCTTTGAGCAATTTTACTACCAGAGCTGATTTAGTTAAAGCCAGGATGCAGCTGGAACAGAGTCTTGTAGTACAGGAAAACGTAAAGAAACAGGCTGTATTGGAAGTCAAGGATGCAGTAAGAGATATCAATACAAATTCAAAGCGGGTAGAGGCCTACAGGGTGGCGCGAGAATTGGCGGCAAAACGGCTGGAAGCAGAGGAGAAGAAACTAAATGTCGGGCTGACAACTAATTATTTTGTACTTCAGTACCAGGAAGAAATGGCTACAGCCCGTTCCTCTGAGCTTAAAGCCCTGATTGACTATAACCTGGCCTTGGCAAAACTGGAAAAAGCAGTGGGTACCAGCCTAGATATACGGAATATTAAAATTACTGATATACATTAAGGTTATAACGGAGATGGAGGGAGGCTATGGGTGTATTGATCATTTATAGGACTCGTCATGGATGTGCGGAAAAAGCTGCTATGGTCCTTAAAGAGAAGTTGAATGACGAGGTTGTTCTGGTTGACCTAAAGAGGGATTCAGAAGCGGTTGATCTAGTATTGCGTGGCGGTAAAGTCCGATTTCACTAAGCGGGTTCCAATATACACACTTCCCGTTGTGCCGTGGATGGAGATAACATCGCGATTGTGGATCTTGTAGCGAATCATACTGTCTTTCCCGACAATCACAGCTTCACGCTTCTGTGTGTCTACTTGTAAGCCAGTTACGCCCATAACTGCGTTGTAGTCTCTTTTTTCAATGCCGTTGACCGCAATAGCGGCGTGAGAAGTCGACCCGCCTTTGGATGCAAGCAAGGCGTCAGCTGAGAGTATCAAGGGGATATGCTCCGGAGCTGGGCTTTCTAGGACCAAGATCAAGCCGTCCACGTCGTCTCGCTCTGAAAGATCCTCGTGCCTAAGCTTCTCAAGTTCCTCTTTGTCGAAGGTAACGATGCCACGAAAAGCACTGCCGCGAATACCGATACCCTGGGTTGCCTCTTTGCCTGGGTCTTTAAAGGCCGTCACCTTCCGATTCTTCCCAATCTCAGCTGCTCTGGCTTGCAGGATGCTAAGAACTCCGTACTCGACAGTAAACTCGATTTCCTGGTCCGTTCCCATGAACCGCCGCAGCTTAGCGGCGCTGTGGCGCAGGCGTCGGGCTAGCATGGGCATTAACGACTCAAGCTCCTTGATAGGCTTGAAAGATATTGATTTTGTTAAACCGCCGACAAGGTCGTCACCCGCGGCTGAAAATTTGAAGTCTCCTGTAAGGGTGCGTATACCTAGATCTGTGACCTGGCTTCGCGGAATCACTCCGGTAAGTGATGCCTGGGTTTCGTCTATGCCGGTGCGAATATCATCGCTCCTCTGGTTCCCCATGGCCATTTCCTGGACTATCGCTGCTGTTTGCCATGAGTCGCAAATGCCCTTGATTTCACGATACCGGCAAGCTGCTTTGCTGTTCCAGGAGTCGAACACTGCGCGCAAGGCTGTGAATAACTGTTTGATAGGATCTTGAAGCATATCCTCCAAAGCCTTGCCATATCCCTCTTTTTGGAGGATGTTCTTTGTTACATCAGCGATCTCCTTCATTTTTTCCCACGGCAGGTCGTGTTTATATTTAACTTTGTATCGCTGTTTGATTTTATCCACGATATTGTATGATTCCATGTCTATGCCCCATACAGTCTGCCCGAATGAAGAGAGAAACCGCCGATACGAGTCGTAGGCACACCAGGGATTCTTCTTAGCCAGACTATTTACAATCTCATCGTTCATGCCTACGAACAGCACTGTTGACAGCATTCCCGGCATGGAAAATACCGAGCCGCCGCGGATGGCGAGCAACAGGGGATGATCAGGGTCTCCAAACCTTTTGAAGAGGCCGGTCTGCTTGGAGATGTCGTTTTCAAGGATGCGGAGGTGATTGACGACCTCATCATAGATCTTCTCATCCTTTTTATGCTTATATATACTACTTAGGGGAAATGATGTGGGAAGGATGAAACCATCCTTGGTTGGGAGGTTCAGATAGCTGATATAGATAAGGCCGGATCCCTTGCCACCGTACAAATTGCGGAGGTTGAGGGTGGAGTTATCGCTCTCAACTTTCTGCTTGATCTTTTCTAGATGTGAGAGATGGATTATATCAAATGGATCCAGGGGAGAAGCTGAGCCGACACCTACAGTGATAGTGTGGTCCTCTACTTCCTCCTCGATGTATGTGCGGGCAATGTCAGTGAAATGTGCCATGCTATTTAGATCATGCATACACCGCTTTATGTTCGCCAGGGCGTCCCTGAGCTCCTCTTCATTGAATTTGATCTTTTGGCGTAATTTTTCGAACGGTGAAGTCACCCGTTGGATGATGTGGTGATAGTTGCGGTGGATTTGTTCGACTACGTTCCTAATCTCGTAGTATGTCATGTTCGGGTTCTTCAGCATAGAGGCTAGATCTCTTAGCTGGCGTGAGTGCAAACCGTCGTGGGTTAGGTTCAGCACACAGGCGTGTATGATTCCCAAACACTGCGGGAAATTGACTCCTTTTTCATCGTACTCGCTAGCGATTTGATTCAGCGCCAGGTAGGCCATTTCTTCGAGGAGGCAGTCGAGTTTAAAGAGCAATAAGCGCTGCTCAGGGAATGCCCTTTCGCCCAAAGCATCACGCAGGCTCTTGCGTTGCTGACAAATTTTTTCAAATGTTGAGTAGAACTCATTGCGGTCATAGGCTTCAAGTAAGTTTTTTAGCTTCTTGAACATATCATCCTGAAAGGTGTGCCTTACATCCTGGATGAATTTGTTGACACAACTCCTAAGTTCCTCCCCTGCGCCCTCCCTGTCGAATGAATCTTCGTCTGGCTTGAGCTTGAGGAGATTTTCCAGTTTTTCCACGCTCCCTTTGGCGCTAGGCAGGTGGGAGACAAAGTCTAAGATGCGTCCCTTGATGGTGCGAAGGTGGTGATAGTACATCCAACGGTTCTCATCTTGAATTTCCTCCACAGCAGTTTTTAACTCGTTGCTGAGGCTTTGACCGAACTCGCAACGTACTAGGGTAGACTTATAGTCAAGCTGCCAATCATGGATCCGAGCGGTAGTCTCTGAGATGCCTAACAGCTGTTGGAGATTCTCAGTAATACGTTTTACGGCTTTTTTTGAGTGCTCAACCTTACGGGCTTCTTCATCAGCCAGGCCGGGCACTGGGTATCCCACTACTGCCAGTTCGTCTGTCTCTCCAGTGTCTAGATACTTCATGTAGGCCTTTGCGAGCTTCAGGGTGTGCTTTCCCATGGCATGGTGGGTGCTGCGCCGGAGTTCGTTGACGATCTTACTTCCACGGATATGTATTTCGGAAAGGTCGATTGTATCGTTCCATAATTGGTCGATAAGCTTGGGCTTTGTGACTACAGAGGCGATATCACGAACGAGGATGCGGACAAGAAAGGGAAGTCGTTCAGAAAGAGGCATGTTGATGAATCGTACTAGTTCCTTGAACAGATTGTGAACCTCAGACTGGAGATTCTTTGTATTGATGTGCTTTTTGAACGAGAACAAACTCAATCGCGCCACTAGGATACGCAATACATACACGGCCTCATTACGGTTGGCGCTTTTATTGATGTGAGCGAGATGATCAACCATATCCTGGATTCTTTTAAAGTGTACCGGTAGGGCGCGGCAGGCATTGAAGTCAAACAGATCGCTCTCCAACTCGATAGGATCACCCCTGACTCCAGCCACGCGATTCAATAGCTTATCTGTGAGGATCGTACCATTTGTAATGGGGAGAGTGAGAACGCTTGTGGCTTTCCCTTCCTTAACCTCGTGTACAACGAGAGTATCCCTGACGAGATATGGTATAAACATCTGTTTTGGTGTAATGAATATGCGGTTGTTGACAATCCCGAAGTGTCCCGCACGCCGCGCAACGAATTGTTTGGCTCTAACGTATTTGTAGAGGACGTTGTGCCGGGTGTCTATGTCTACCTCATTATGATATACAGAGAACAGCTCCTTGTTGACGGCGGCGATTCGTATTTTTTCTGCCGCTGTCATAACCTCCGGCTTTGTTAATGTGGCTGTAGGGTGGGGCCTCGTGATCTTGCTAAGAATTTCCTTTTTAATCTCCACTTACTTAACCTGGATAATTCAGGTTGGCTCCTATATTAGAAGTATGAAATATTAAATGTGTAATGCCTTATCGATTGTTTCAAATAATTTCCAATCCGGATTTAACTTTGGGAAGATCCAGCAGGGTTTTAAAGCGGCCAGATCATTCTCTGTTACAAGTTTTGAGTTTCCGGTTAAAAAAATTATTGGCACATAACTCTGTCTTCGTATTCTGAACGAAGCCTCAATCCCGTCTATTTGTCCTTTGAGCTTTATATCCATTAGGATTATGTCCGGAGTCTTCTTGATAGAAAAATCAACGGCCTCTTCTCCTGAAGAAAGGATGGAAACTAATTTATAACCATGCTCCTGCAGGAGCATCTTTATACCCATTGCAATAATCGATTCATCTTCCACCAGTAGTATTTTGGGAGGATTTTTCATTTCAGGTTTCTAAAGATGATTTTAAACATGGTGCCGTTTCTTCTTGACATTGAAACTGTTCCCTCAATCTGTTCGGTCAGGATTTTTATCAGATACAGGCCAAGAGATTCTGTTTTGTCAAAATCAATGTCACCAGGGATGCCAACCCCGTTATCGCGGAAAATCAATTCACAAGATTTATTTTTTAGCAATTGCAGGGAAATTTGTATGCGGCCTTTTTGCCCTTCGGGAAAGGCGTATTTTAAACTATTGGAAAAGAGTTCGTTTAATATTAATCCGCAGGGGATGGCGGTTTTAATACCGAAAGATATATCCTCTATCTTTAGATCAAGAGAAATATTTTCTCCCCTGGCGGTGGAGCGGAGCAGTTCCTCAGCTATTTTTTCGACGTATTCTTTAAAAGGAATATTTGCAAAATCACTCGACTCGTACAATAGTTCATGCACTAAAACCATTGACTGGATTCTATTGACACATGTTTCAAATGCATTGAGAGTCGTTTTGTCAGTGACCTCATGCCCCTGCAGATCGATCATGCTCTTAATGATCTGCATGTTATTCTTTACTCTATGGTGAATTTCCTGGAGGAGAGCTTCCCGCTCTTTCAAGTCTTTGTGAATTCGGTCTTTTGCCTGTCTAAGTTCGCTTATCTTCTGTTGCAATTCTTGCGTTCGCTCATTGACTAAATGTTGTAATAACAAGGCAGATTTTTTCTTTGTTCGATAGCGGTAATAAATAAAAAGGCCAATTAATAAAACGATAGCTAAAATAAAAACGAGCTGCTGCCGATGTGACCGGACTTTTTGTAATTGAAGCTTATATGCCTGATTTTCCTTTTCCTTTTTCTCGGTTTCATACTTTACTTGCATTTCGGCTATTTTTTCACTTAGCTTTTCCGAAAACATGCTTTTTGTTAATTCTGAGTAATCTCGCTGATATTTGAGGGCTTTTTTATAGTCTCCGGTTTGTTCGTAATACAATGAATAATTTCCCAAATTGTCCCGGGCCAATCCTTTATTCTCAAGGTTTTCCGCTAACTCTTTTGATTCGAGAATATAGGGGTAGGCTTTCTCCGGCTGCTTGACTTTTAAATAGTACTCGGCAAGATTATAAGAGGAAAGAGCAATCTCCCAATTATTTCCGAGTTCTCGGTCGATTTTCAGTGCTTTTAGCCGGTATTCCAGGACATTCTCCATTTCTCCAAGCGCGAAATATACGTTCCCGAGATTATTGTATATCTGAGCTATACCGAGCCTATCGTCGATTTCTTTTTTAATCTCCAGAGCTTTCAAATAATTGCCTAAAGCTTCATCATATTTTTCTGTTTTTGCCTTTACATTCCCGATAAGGATCAATAACTGGGATATACCTTTCTTGTCACCGCTTTCCTTTTTTATGTCCAAAGACTTTTGAAAATCTTGCAGCGCTTTGTCAAAATTGCCTATATAAAAATTTGCCTGTCCTATATTCCTATAAGAAAGAGCGATCCCGCTTTTGTCATTTATTTGTTCCATTATCTTCAAGGCCTTCATGAAATAATCCATGGATTTTTCACTATTGCCCAGATTATTGTAGGCAACTCCTAAATGATTATAAGCTTCGGCTTTGGATTTAAAGTCGCGAAACTTTTCAGATAGTTTTACAGCTTGTTCTGCATATGCAATTCTTTCGTCAGGCTGCAGTTCCCAATATAAGCCTGCCAATTCGATTAGAATCTCGATTTTTTCTTGCTCGCCTGATACATTTTCCAGTCTGTTTTTTAGTGTGCCTGTCTGCATTGGAAAAGCAGTTAATATGTTTATGCACAAAAGAAGTGTTATAGATATGAAAAATACAAAAAACTTTTTTTCGAAGTACATATCTTATGCTCTTGGCTGAAGCACTGATTAAATTAAATAATATTGGGTCGCAAATGTCAACTCAGAACTGCTGGGAAAAGCGTCTGCGAGCCTGGCGGGTCCTGAACAACCCCATGAGTCCCAACAATGTATTTTTTGTTATGTTCAGTCCATGAAGTTAAAATTTTTATAAATCTTCATAATTTGTCAACAGGATATTTGTTCAGAATTTCATCAACTTTTGAACGAATAGTTTGCTCAGGAAACGCACCTAAAATTTCATCAACTTTTTCACCATTAACAAAAAACATCTGCATAGGTATGCTCATTATTCCATATTTCATTGCTGTCTGCTGATTTTCATCCACATTCATCTTGCAGAATTTAAAATTTTCGTATTCCTCAGAGAGCTTGTCATATATGGGAGTAACCATATTACAGGGACCACACCAGGGAGCCCAAAAATCGACCTCTATGGGAATGTCCGAATTTAATACTGTTTGCTCAAAATTTTGATCCGTAACTTCTATTACCTTACTCATATTTTATCCTATAAATTTTATTTTAAATGTCCATAAATAAGCATATTTTTTATAGGGCATTATATTACTGTCCAGTTAGGATCAAGTTAATCCCTAAGTAAAGACAAGAAGAGCTCCGAATGAATAGATATTCATGTTTTCCATATTATTCAGGCTAATTAATTAAAAAATAATGGACCCATCTCTGTTTTTACTAAAGCCTGATCCACAGCATTAAAAAACTATGTATTTTGTTATAACGAAAAAAATAGTACAATGCTGTCTTATAAGATTTGATCCTGGTTAGGAGGATAATAATGAGTCTGATTTCCGCCCAAGATTTGACCAAGGTATATACTCTGGGGGAACTACAGGTAGAGGCCTTGAAGTCTGTAAGTTTTACTGTTGAGCCTTCATCTTTTGTTTCATTTGTGGGGCCTTCAGGCAGCGGTAAGACAACGCTTCTGAATCTCGTCGGATGCCTGGACCGTCCCACATCAGGCAGCTTAACAGTAGCCGGAGCTGATATTTCCAGTCTTTCCCGGAGAGAGGCGGCCGATTTCCGTGGCAAAAACCTGGGCTTTATTTTCCAGGATTTTAACCTGATGCCGGTCTTGACTGTATATGAAAATGTGGAATATCCGTTACTGGTGGTTCAGAATGTTGCTGCAGCAGAAAGAAAAGAAAGGATTTTATCGCTGTTGGATACAGTAGATATGCTTGATCAAAAAGATAAATATCCTGACCAGATATCGGGCGGACAGAAACAGAGAGTGGCTGTTGCCCGGGCTCTGGTCACCAACGCGAGCTTGGTCCTGGCTGATGAGCCAACCGCTAATCTGGACAGTAAAACCGCATTCATGGTAATCGATATTATGCATAAAATGAAAGATGAATTAGGAGTGACCTTTGTCTTTTCCACCCATGATAGAAAGATCGTTAGTGAAGTTGAGACTATTTATACTCTAACAGATGGCATGATTACCGGAAAAGCCGCTGGAAAAGGAGGCCGTCATGTTTAAGCTGGTAAAAATCGCGGTTAGAAACCTGTTGAGATATAAGAGGCGGACCTTACTGACATCTTCTCTGATTGCCGTTGGTGTAACATTTGTGCTTGTATTTGTATCCTCTTCAAGCGCTTTTAAAAATCTTATGATAAGCCAGATAACAGATTCCATGTTAGGTCATATTCAGGTTCACAAACAAGGCTATATGGCTTCTATTGACAGTCTACCTCTGACTCTAAATTTAAGCCCGAAAAACATGAAAAAGTTGGAAAAGGCGATTAATTCAGCACCCGGAATAGAAGCTTTTTCTCCTCGGATTAAATTTGCCGGAATGTTCAGCAATTTTATGGAAACAACCAATATCAGAATCAACGGTGTATATCCTGATAAGGAAACAGCAGTTGCCCCACTTCTTCCCGGCAGGGTCAAAGAGGGGGATAAAATTATAAAGAAGAACGAAATTTTTATACCCGAACTCCTGGCCAAAGGAATGAAAGTCAAGCTCGGAGATACTATTGTAATTATTGCTACCAACCGGGATGGCTCTGTAAACGGGAAACAGTTCAAAGTAGGGGCGGTTATTGAGAGCGTTACAGGTCCCGGCGGAAGGGATGGTTATATGCACATTGATGATGCAAAAGAACTACTCCGCATGGAGCAGCTGGAAATAAGTGAGATCGCTATCAGGCTGAGTGACTTTGATAAGCTGCACAATGTCAGGGCCGGCCTCATGTCAGCTCTTTCCGAAGAGACCAACAAGGCTGGGAAGCCGATCTTTGATGTCCGCACTTGGGAGGATTTATCCCCTTTTTATAATGTTGCCAGAATGATAGATATTATGACTTTTTTCATAAAGCTTATGCTTATTGCCATAGTCTTGATAAGTGTTATGAATGTTATGATAATGGCGATTTTTGAACGTATAAGGGAAATAGGTACGATGGCGGCTATTGGTACTAAACCTGGGAAGATTCTTTTTTTGTTTTTAATCGAGGGATTCTTCCTGGGTGTATTCGGCACGATAGTCGGAATTATTTTTACTTCTCTGGCAACTTATGCCATTAATGCAGTGGGAGTATCGTTTAATTTTGGCCGTCAGGTAGGGTTGGTCCTTTCACCTCGTCTCGAAATGGGACAGATTCTCTTAATATCAGGCATTGTAATTGTGGTTTCAGTGCTGGCAGCCCTGCAGCCGGCCTTTAAGGCTTCGAGGATGGAGCCTATTAATGCTTTAAGGCATGTATAAGCTGGTAAGTTTTTTGCAGGCTTTAACCAATAATAAAAATAATTATGGAGTATAGAGATGCATAGATTTAATATTATTTTATTGGCGTTTCTTATCGTTATACCCCTGTCAGCTGTTGATGGGAATGAAATTCTGAAGAAATTGGATAGAAACTTGAGCCCTGAGTCCTATGAGTCCTATAGAAAACTTGTCAATATTGAACCTAACGGCCGCAAAAAAGAATTTGTGCTGTTTACAGTAAAAAAAGGCGCGGATAAGGTTGCAGCTCTTTTTATATCGCCGGCTAGCGAAAAAGGGCGCAGTACTTTGCGGCTGGATGAGAATATGTGGCTTTACATACCCAATGTTGGGAAACCAGTAAGGATTACCAGCATGCAGTCTGTAGTAGGAGGGGTATTCAATAACGCTGATATTCTCCGCTTGGATTATGCTGTTGAGTACAATGTGGAAAAAGCGGAAGACATGGACAAAAAGTTACTCCTTCACCTTAAGGCCAAAACAAATACGGTTGCATATGACCGGCTGCGGATATGGGTGGACAAAACACGCATCCTGCCTGAAAAGATAGAATGTATGACCGAAGCTTACATGCTGATAAAGACAATTCATTTTAAGGAGGTCAAGGATTTTGGTGGAGGAATTGTCCGGCCTTCAGTAATGGAAACAGACAGTCCCCTGCATGAGGGTTATAAGTCGATCATGATATTCGCGGGGATCAAAAAGAGGGAATTTAAAGATGAGGTCTTTACCTTGACCTTTATGCCAAATATGGAAACATTACGAAAGTGAAATATCTCAGTATCTTCCTGCTTGTGTGCTGTCTTTTCCTGCGGACAGGTTATACCCAGGAAGAATACTCTTTTGACCTTTCAGAGATAGAAAAGAAGGCTCTTCAGTTCGGGGGATACTTGGAGGCAAGGCCGGTCTTTTCTTTGCTGGACCAGGAATCTTATTTTTATCTTTTAAGGTTTTATAACAGCTCAGTAAGCAAGACTGCTTCGGAATATAATTTTAAAGCTCTGCTGGATTTAAGCTTTGAGAAAGGGATAGCAAAAGCCCGGATGCGTCTTAATACGGACTTGAGCTATTTTGATCCGGATTGGTCCCATAAGACCAGCCTTTATGAAGGATATCTTTCGCTTAGGCCTTCCCTGCACTTTCAGATAGATATCGGAAAAAAACGCCTGAAGTGGGGGAAAGGTTATGCTTGGAATCCGGTCGCATTTATTGACACTCCTAAAAACCCCTATGACCCTGACCTCGCGTTGGAAGGCTTTACAGTGTTTTCTGCCGACTATGTAAAAAGTTTTTCGGGTAAGCTGAAAACACTGACTGTTACTGCGGTCCTGCTCCCGATTTTTGAGCATATAAACGATACGGCAGGCAGTTTCAACACTCTGAATTTCGGAGGAAAAATTTACTTTTTGTTATTTGATACGGATATTGACCTGTTGTTTCTTTCCGGTCCTGGAGTTTCGTCCCGCTATGGCATTGATTTTTCTCGTAATATTGCTCCTAATTTTGAGATACATGGTGAATGGGCTAATATAACTTGTTATTCCAAAAAAATTCTTGATGAAGAAGGGATTTCCTATGATGAAGAGAAAGCTGGCAGCAGTTATCTTCTGGGAATCCGCTTTCTTACTAAAACCAATACCACTTTTTTTCTAGAATATTATTGGAATGGAAAAGGCTATGCTCAGGAGGAAATAGAAAGTTATTACAGGGCAATCGACAGGGCTTATGAAGTGTTTCTGGAAACAGGATATGAAAACGATCTGCACCTGGCCTCTTCTTTATCCGATTACCGTACATTTACTCCAGCAAGAAACTACCTCTATCTGCGCATCAGCCAGAAGGAACCGTTTGATATACTTTATTTTACTCCTTCTATTACCAGTATCTGCAACCTGAAAGACAGAAGTTTTTCCCTTGCCCCGGAACTGCTCTATTCTCCGGTCACTGACCTTGAACTGCGGGCTAGGGCAATGTTTCTATTAGGTAAACAAGGCACTGAATTCGGGGAAAAACAGAACGATTTCCGGCTGGAACTGCGCTTCCGGTATTATTTCTAATTTAACCTGACCTATTCATATTGTGAATAATCCAGGTAAATAAAAAATTATAAAATTGCGAAAAAAGGTGTATTAGCCTGAATTATTCACGAGTCGAGGTTGCTGCAGATGCAAGGCACAGGGGATGAAGCTGTGGTCCTTCACCGCGAATGCCCTGTAACGAAGCACATGCGGTGAGATCGGCTCGCTCGGAGAGTAAAAAAATGGCGATTAAAATTAAAAATAAAAACAAGAAAAAAGCTTCAATAATCATTTTTAATAAAATCTTGCTTATCATTGAAAAAAAATAATAATAAAAACATCGCCATTTTTTTATGAATAGGTCAGGTTAGAGAAATAATTTTCCCAAAGTAACCAATCCAAGTATTAGAGTAGCTATTCCCACAATCAACTTAAGATGCGCATTCTTAAATCTCTTGACTGTATAAGCCGCAAAAGGAACGGAAAGAATGGCTCCTAATATTAGTGAAGGGGCAATATCCCATTCGATTGTGTGATTTGTATAGATCAAATAAGCAATAACTCCTACAAAACAGGTCAAGCCTTCAGAAAGAGAAGTAATCCCTATTGCATTTTTAGACTTCACTCCAGATAGAATTTGACCGCTGGTAACTAAAGGGCCATAACCCCCTCCGCTTATTCCCTTATTAAATGCTGCCAACAGCCCAAGAGAAGAGATTTTAAGCCAGGAGAATTTAAATGTGCGGTTTAAGTTGATCAGGATCAGCAGCCCCATGCTGAATACAAGCACTCCGATATAAAGCTTCACATAAAACTTCGGCAAACTCATAGCAACAATAACAGCAGCAATAGTTGCAAATATACTGCATCCAGCCAGAACAAATGCTGTCTTAGAGTCATCTGTGCCGATCTTAAAGTCAGCATTTTTTAAGCGGTGATGTAAAAAAGCTGCACTCAATCCTGAAATCAACTCAGATAATAAAACAGCAGGAACAATTTGAAGGGGGCTATATCCCCAGATCAATAAAAGAGGGGTAAGGGTGGTTCCAAACCCCATGCCCAGAGATGAATCAACATACTCACAAATAAATGCAAGGGCGATTATTGCGAGGGAAAATTCTAATAAATGCATGATTCCTCCTTACTTGAATAGTTTTTTCTTCTGCTTTGACGTTTAGCTGTATAAATTCCAATGGTATCCTAATTGTAGTAGGATTGTATTCCAATTATAATATGCTGTCAATATGTTTTTTTATTTTTTTAAATAATCGGAAATTTTTTGATTTGGGGTGGAATGTTATACAGGGAAAGACAAAATCTTAAGGGGGAGTTTATCTAGCCTGAATTATTCATAAAAAATGTCGATATGTATGATACATCTTTTTTAATCAGTATGTTACATTAATTCCTACAGTAAGTAAATTTACCATTTCGTTCACAATATAATCTCTATTTTTAATCGACATTTTTTATGAATAATCCAGGCTAGGAAGGACAGCTTAAAAATATCCCAGATTTTTTAGCCTTTGTTGGATGGCTTTTATTTCCTCTGCAGAAAGATCTTTCTTGTCTTTGCTTTTTGCAGACATGAGGTCCCTTAATATATATACTACAAACTCATTGACACTGCTGAATCCACTCTCTTGGATTACAGTCTTGAGTCTCTCATAAAGGGGTCTGGGAATTTTCAAGGTAACCTTGTCTTTAGCCATCTGTTGCATTCTAAAATATGTCGTTCTATTAAGTCAAGATAAATAGCTTTTCCAGTTTTACATATAAAAAAGAAAATATACAATACAAGTAACTAAGATTCCTACCAAAAGATTCATAGGGATACCCACTTTAAGAAAATCCTTGAATTTATACCCTCCGGGGCCATATATCATCAGATTGGTTTGATATCCAATTGGGGTTGCAAAACAAGCGGAAGCGGCAATAGCAATAGTAATCATAATGGGTTTAGGTGCGATCTGTAAATTTTGAGCAGTGGAAAGAGCAATTGGAAATATAAGTGCGGCAGCTGCATTGTTTGTAATTAGCTCTGTATAAAAACTGGTTATGAAAAATATACCTGCTATAATTCCGATTATTCCAAAACCTTCAAGTGAATTAATCAAGCCGTTTGCTATTAAATCTGCCAAACCTGAATTAGTCATAGCCTTCCCAATACCAAAAGCGGATGCAATAATAAGTAATACATCAAAATCTACTGAGTTTTTAGCTTTAGTGGGATTTATTATATTAATCGAGACCATTAAAATAGCAGTTATTGCCGCAGCCATAAGCATAGAAGTTATTTTTAGAGCTGCAGCAAGTACCATAAACAGTAATAAAATCAGGGAAACATTTCCCTTCCAGGTTGGTTTTGAATAAATATCTACACTTGCAGAAACCAGTGAAAAATCAACAGAATGATACCAGCTTTTATCAAATCCTTTTTTAGCAAGTATAAATAAAGTATCATTCGGTTTTATTATAACTCACTTTCCGCAAGTTGAAATCACGTTTTTTTTGATTTTTCACCTTCTACGCAGACCGTCTCCAATAGTAATCTGAGCTGATCCCCAGAAGGTTTAAAATTTGCTCCTGTGTTTTTGTCAGGGAATCTCGGAATTC
>JAUVXM010000097.1 GCA_030603565.1 Candidatus Aminicenantota bacterium | reverse complement strand
TTGCCAGTAATTCACGGTTTGTTTGAAAACTCATTTTTAACCTCACAATTTCCCTCCACTCTATTTTTTTTAAAGCTTTGGGTTACATTATTCGTGAGGCAACAACTTTTTTAAAGTTACATTTAACGTGAGTCAATGCGTCGATATAGTAGTCAAAATCGGTTACGCTTGCCACAATTTAATGAGATGTTTGAAGGAATAGGCTTTAATATCGTAAAAGGGGAATGTATGCTTCATTCAGGTGACGAAGAAATAATAAAAAAAATGAAACTCGCTAATATGTTTAAATATCTTACCCAAAAACAACTTGCAATCTCCAGTGCTCGACTAGTCTATGCAACAAACTTGAATAGGGAATTGCTAGAAAATGTTATTGATAGAGTCGTATTTTTTCAAGACAAATTTGAAGATGAAAATATATAATATGCAACCTAAAAAGTATAAGCCAGATATTTATAACCGAAGAATATAACTTGACATCATCCAACTCCTGCTTCCCGGCGAGATAACTGCTCAAGCCTTTGTTATTTTTTATATCGAATATACGGAGAAGCTGGGGCTTTCTGATGTCGGAATCCACCAGCAACACTTTTTAATCCAGCTGGGCGAGGAAGCCGCCATATTAGCACAGGTACAGTTTTTTCCTGATGGTAAGGAACTGGTAAGCATGATTGATTTCTGACTAGAATTGAACTATTATTAATCACTTCTCTTTCTTATCAATCTTTAATTCAGGCATAGTAACAATATTACTATTATCATAATCTCTTGTAATAATCCTCCCTGGATTTCCAGCAACAAGACAACGTTCAGGGATATCTTTTGATAAAATAGTTCCTGCTGAAATAACAGTATCGTCTCCAATCTTAATATCCCCGCTAATAATAGCACCTGGCCCTATCCACACATTATTTCCAATAGAAGGAACTTTATACTCATTTTGGGTTGGGTCCATACCAATGGTCACATTATGATGTATAGTGCAATTCGATCCCATTTTTACAGCTCCGATCCAAATATCTTGAGAATGAGATGCATAAAAACCTGGCCCAATCTCACTTTTATAAGATATATCAACATGATGAATAACCTTTATCCAAAAATTGAGAATATAAAAAATCACAAAAGGAAAAATTCCAATAACTTTATTTCTTTTAAACAATTTATAAGCAAACTGACCAAGACGTAATACAGTAACACAATGAATCCCAATGTTTATAATCCAGCATTTTAATTTTTGTAAAATCGGAGGATTCTTTGACCCCAAAATTAAAAGATAAATTTTCTCTTTATCTGATTTATATTTGCTCTTATGTTTCTTCATAAAAAATTTCCAAAATTATTATCTAACCTAACTTAATTTTGACCCGAATCATTTGTTAGATTTGCTAACAGAATTAATAATTGTTCTGCAACCTTTATTCTACCTATTTTGTTCAAGTGCCCTCCATCATTAGTATAATAACGAACAAGAGAGTAAAACATTTCTCCTTTTTTATCGATTATCATTCTCTTTCCATCAGGAAAAGTAGATTCTATTTTGGCAAGGTCAAAAAAGGGGACTTTCCCTTTATATTCTCTTCTTAACATTTCATTAAACTGATTCCTTTTAATATTATTAATATATCCTCCGATTTGTCTCCCGATTATTTTCTTTACCCAAGCTTTGGGCCCTTTTTGATAGACCCTGAGAGGCACTGTAAAATGGATAAAAATAATATTTGAATATTTTTTGGCAAGATAATCCATAGTCTCTTTATAGACTTTAAAAATATTATTCAAATCTGTCTCAGTTGTAATATCAACATAGCAGAATTTAAAAAATGCAATATCCACTCTATTACCAATTCCATTTTCAATAATTCTTTTAAAATCATCGCATTTAGAAATCGGATCTTTATTTTGTCCTACACTTGAATGTGCAAATATTGGTTTGTTTAATTCATCCGGGTCAATAGTCTTCTTGATATTTAAATTAATCTTTGGTAATTGCTGCATAATATCATTTACACCATCAACTATGTTAAAACCAACAGATTGATGCCCAAAAAATATTTTTTTCTCTGAAAGCTCTATCCACTTATTTTTCATAACCTTTTCCAGCATAGGAAAATCAGTATTAACGTCTTTCATTGGCCCTCTCTTGCATGTAAATAGCAAAAAAATTGCAAAAAAAATTATAGTTTTATAATGTCTTTTCAATTTCAAATACCCAACAATATTTATTATACTCATCAATGTGTTTATTTTCAATTATTTATTAATGTCCAACTTTAGCACATATAAAAGCTATATTTAGCTAATTCCTTTTTATTTATTAACTTACCCCAGCAAAACTAAATTTTATGTTCTATTATTGGACATATTTACTTTCCCCTATTCAATTCGATTTTCTCCTATTCTATTTAATATCAATAACATAACTAACTAAAAATAATGGCATTAATTTTGCAATATTAATAATTAATAAAATGAGAAAAATAATAATAACTCTTATTTCTTTTATATTTTTTGTTTCCCCCATACTTGCTGGTACAATTTATTATGTTGATGCAACGGAAGGTAATGATTCCAACAATGGTAGTTCCCCTGCTTATGCATGGAAAACAATAAATAGGGTGAATAATAGTTGGGCGCTTATTAACCCAGGCGACCAGATACTGCTAAAACGAGGAGAAGAGTTTATAGGAACTAGGTTGTCAATAGAAAAAGGAGGTTCAGAATTAAATCCATTAGTCATTGGGGCATATGGAGAGGGAGAAAATCCAATTATTTCAAATTCACCCGGGGGCATTGGATGTTGGGAAGATAATTTAAGTTATATCAATATTCAAGACCTGATAATCAAGAATATAACCGAAGCTCAAGCAATTTCAATTAGAGCAGAAGGGCTTTCCCATATTACAATCTCTAGGTGCGATATAGATAAGGTTGATTATAATGGCATTTTAATTGAAAAAGTTGATACTTATCTTATCGAAGACTGCAATATCTCAAATTGCATAAACTCTGGAATTGTTATATTGGGATCATTAACACATCAAGCCGCAAATGGAATAATCCGTAATAATACAATATACAATATAACCGATAATGATGGGATAACATTACATCAAAACGCACAAGGCGATGATATAGGCCCAAACCACAATATAATAAACAACTTAGCTTACAACTGCAGAGAACAAGGAGTCGATATCACATCAGGAACTCATGTTACAGCCCGGAATAATGAAACGTTTAACAATGGAGATAGCGGAATATTAATTGGTCATTATGTAGATAACATCTGGATTGACAAACATTATTCTCATGATGAACTAAAGGATGGAATAATTATTGAAAAGTCATCAAATGTAAAAGTAACAAGTTCAATTATTTACAATGCAACTCGCCATTCTATTACAATGGGTGATTCTATGGGAAATGGTGAACCTTGTACAAATTTTGAACTATATAACAACACGATCACTCATACAAATACTGCTCCAATAATCGATATATATTCAGGCACACAAAACGTATATTTTAAAAACAACATCATCATATCCTCATTATATGATAATCCCGGTTGTTTTGTACGTTATCTAGCTGGAAAAACACCCCAAAATACAAATAGTAATTTTAATAATAATATCTGGTGGAGGCCGGATGGGAACTCAACGCTGTGGTATGATAGCGAACAGGGAAAATATGATTTTAGTACATGGCAATCCTACTACAATCAAGGACAGGGCAGCTTTTTCACAGATCCGCTGCTTGAATCGGATTATCATCTTCAACCCTATTCTTCAGGCATTGACACAGGCACTGATGTAGGACTTACTTCAGATTTCGAAGGCAATCTAGTTCCTCAGGGATATGGCCCTGATATCGGCGCTTATGAATACACTGCCGTTTCCCCCTTACAAGCCGATTTAAACGGTTCCCCATCTTCAGGGTATGCTCCTCTTTCAGTTACATTCACGGGCTCAGCATCCGGCGGCACCTCTCCCTACACCTATTCCTGGGACTTTGGGGATGGCAGCACATCCTCAGACCAGAATCCCGCCTACACCTTCTCTGCAGCAGGTGATTACCCTGTTATTCTCTCTGTAACCGACAATAACAACGAGCAGGATACAGCCTATCTAAATATAAGTGTAAGCCAGCAGGTTGTGGCTATGCAGGCAACAGCCAATGCCTCCCCCGCTTCAGGTACTGTACCTTTCTTAGTCAACTTTACAGCAGATGCAACCGGCGGAGTTTCTCCTTACACCTATTCCTGGGACTTTGGTGACGGAAGTTCATCATCAGAGCAGAATCCAACCCATACTTATACTTCAGCAGGTGATTATACAGCCCTTTTAACAGTAACGGACAGCCTGGCTAATGAAGCATCCGCCTCAGTAAATATCAGGGCAGCAGAAAACATTCCTCCTCTGGAAATTTCCGCAAATGCTACCCCTTCTTCAGGAATAGCTCCTTTAGCAGTATCTTTTACAGGCAATGCTTCCGGCGGAGTAGAGCCATACACATATTCCTGGGACTTTGGTGACGGCAGCTCCTCCACTCTCCAGAACCCTTCCCATACTTACTCTCAATCCGGAAACTTCACAGCTAAGCTTACAGTTATTGACAATCAAGACACAGAGGAATCAGAATCAACAACAATATCGGTTACAGCTGAGACAGCAGAAACTCAGCTGTCAATATCTGCAGTCACTGATTTGCCTGCCCCAGGCTGGGGAGGAACTACCGAACCACAGACTGGAAACCACAGCTTCACAATAGCTGAATCTGCAAATATCTCAGCCAATCCGAATAAAGACTACCGCTTCGCCAAATGGACTGGAGACATTAGTTCCAATCAGGCATATGAAGAAAATATTAGTTTGACTATGGAACAGAACAAAAATATTCAAGCCCATTTTTATACGCGCTGCGGGGATGTAAACGGCGACCTCAAAATAACCCCAACAGATGCCCAGAGAGTCTTTGAACTCTTCTTAGGCCTCATCCCAAACGCTACCGAGGCTCAACTTGAAAATGCTGATGTAAACACTGACGGCACTCCCTCAGCTCCAAAGGTTACCCCTTCCGATGCTCAGGCCATTTTTGAAAAATTCCTGGGTATCAATGAACTCCCGGGTGACTGCTCCTGCAAATCCCGGGCTGCAACCAGCCAGAAGGAAACATTCGAGCAAATTAACTCATTTCCCGGACAAGAAGCTGTAATTAAGATTAATGATATTAAACTGATCCCGGGGGAAAAAGTTGTAGTCCCAGTAATTATATCCGGAGCTTACAGCTTAAAAGCATTTGGCTTTGACCTCTCCTACCCGCCAGAGATACTGGAATTTATCTGTACAGAATCAGCCCCATTTTCCAGCGACTTAGTACAGATTCATGCCAATCAAATCGCAGATGGTGTAATACGAGCAGGAGGATACAGTATAAAGCCGGTTTCAGTTAATTCTGAAAAAACGCTGATAAATTTGGTATTCAAAGTCCGTAAGAACTCCGGCTCTCCTTCTTCCCTGCAGATAATAAACAAGTTTGATGACTTCCAGAATTTAACTTTCAAAGGAGGCAGGCTTATATTTTCAGAGAAAAAAAAGACAAAAAAAGTAAAATATTTTCAAGTCAAACGATCTGAATAAGATATTTCACTCCCCCTAAAAAAAACTGTGCTGTTATCAGTACTGCTAGCATCTGCACAGGAACATAAACAAGCCAATAAATCTTAGCCTCACGCAAGGACATTTGGAATATAGCTTTGATAAGTGGAAGAGCCAATATGATTCCAACCAAGAAAGCTGTCCCCGCACCGATAAACGGTAATGCAGAAAAAATCAGTGTCCCTGCAAATGTCACAATCGCAGCAGCCAGCCCTCCCCCCAGCATTCTCCAGACTCCCAGTCGCTCCTTCTCGCTCGCTTTAGCTATAGCAAAAAAACAGATTCCTGACAGCACACCCCCCAGTACTATCATAACCAGTACCAGGCCTGAAAAAGCTTCAAGCGTTTCTATCATTTTCTATTTTCCATTTTCTATTTTCAGTATGGCAGCATTTTTCTTCTATTTCCCATTTTCCGCTTCTAATGTAGGCGGCATCTTCCGGGCATGACGGGAAGCATTAGATTTAGCAGTAAAATCCCGAAAAGCCCGCTTCACCTGCTCCTCACTAAGCTCCATTACAGCACATATATCCGCCAGCGGAAGCTTATTTTCCCAGGCATATAGTAAAAGGTCCAAGGTATCAAAGGGCATTCTGAAAAAGAACTCCTCATCATCAACCGGTAAACTGTAAGTATCAGGACTGGGTTTTCTTTCGATTATTTCCCTAATAACTCCCATATATTCAGCCAGTTGATAGACTTGAGTCTTAAAAAGATGAGCAATCGGTTCAATATCTACTCCCCCATCCCCGTATTTTACAAAAAACCCTTGCATATTCTCACTTTTATTGGTAGTTCCACCCACCAGGTAATTTTTCTTTTCCGCATAAAAATAAAGATGAAGCATCCTCATCCTTTGTTTGGTATTGGTCGCAGCTACAATTCCGTTTAAAGCCGCTTTATTTAATCGTACGGATCTAATATTCCCCTTACCGTCCTTAGTTATCAATCTAAAAAGATTAAAGGCATCCTGCCCAAGCAGGTCAGGAGGTAACACAATTTTAATCTTATAATCCTTATTGTACTCCGGGAAAAATTGTTTTATTATCTCATCCCTTTTTTTATACGTCCCAAAAGCTTCAAGTGGAGAAGTAATCTCAACTGTCTCAGTGTTTATATCAAGCTTTAAGGCATGTTTTTCCGCAAATTTACAGCTATCGGGGCTGGATTCTTTTTCAGGAAGGATCAGTCCCAAAACTCTATCCTTTCCAAGCGCTTCAACACACAATGCGGCAATAAGAGCTGAATCGACCCCCCCGCTTAAACCGACAACAGCACCCTCCCTTTTTAGGGCTTGTGTTTGCCGGCGAATAAAGCTGCAGATACGCTCGGCCTGCTGTTTGCAGTCAAGTGTAAGCACATTTTTAAGCATTAGTTTTTCTCTCTACAAAGCTCACAAGCTTATTAAGGGAATCCAGATTGTCCGGGATTACTTCTTCATCCTCTACTGTAATCTCAAATGTTTCCTCTATAAATTGTAATAATTCCAGGACTCCTGTCGAGTTAATCATCCCCTTTTCCATAAATGAATCCTCATCTTCAAAGGGGTTTTCTTCGGCAAAAGGCAGGAAACTATCACGAATAAAGTCTTTTAATATTTTTTTTGTATCTTCCGGCATTTGTTTTTTATTATATCCTATATTCGCAAAAGATTCATCCCAAAAATGACAGGAGGACACGGAGGAAAAGTACATCTTAAAAGCTAAATTTTACGCTGAGGACGCTGAGGACACGGATGAGACTAAGGTGCTTTTTCTTTTTTGGCTTGCATCCAAAAAACAAAAAGCTATTTCCAATTTGTGCCGGAGCACAAAATGTAAACCTTTATTTCAACTTACTTCGCGAAGCGAAGTGATGAAGAGTTGATATGCTTTACCAATTCATTGGTAAAGCATATCAACTTTCTTTATAGTCTTATCCGCGTCCATCCGCGTCCTCAGCGTAAAATTCAGCTTTATCCTTGTCTATCCGCGTCAATCCGTGTCTAATATTGTTTTAAAGGTTTTGCAAAAAAACAATATATCTTTATACTATATCTTGCCTAAGGAGGGCTAAACATGCCTACACTTAAAGAGCTCATAAATATCGACCCTGAAAAGATCTCTGCTAAAATAGTTAAAATTATGCGGAAGATAGTATCAAATGACCTGCAGAAACGCGGAGCAGTAATAGGAGTAAGCGGCGGCCTTGATTCCAGTGTGTGCCTTGCCTTAAGCATCAAAGCTTTTGGGGCAAAAAGAGTCGTAGGAATATCCCTGCCTGAGACTGAATCCAATCCCGAAAGTTTAGATTTGGCCCGGGAATTATGCCATAATTTCAGGGTAGAGTTTATTATTGAGGACATATCTGAAGCTCTTCGAGGTTTTAATACATATACAAGAAGAGACGAACCTATAAAGAATATCTTTCCGGAATATAACAGCACTTATAAAGCAAAGATCATACTTCCCGATAACCTATTACAAAAAGAAACACTCAATATATTTAAACTTACGATCATCTCTCCGGAAGGCAAAGAAAAGACAAAGCGAATTCCCTTAAAAGAATATCTACAGATCGTTGCCGCCTCCAACTTCAAACAAAGAAGCAGGATGTCAATGCTTTATTATCATGCTGAAAGGCTAAATTGTGCTGTGATCGGAACCGGGAATAAAAACGAGCATGAACAGGGCTTTTTTGTAAAATACGGAGATGGCGGTGCGGATATTAAACCGATCGCCCATCTTTTTAAAACCCAAGTCTTCCAGCTGGCAGAATACCTAGAAATCCCGAAAAAAATTACCTCCCGTACTCCCACAACAGATACATACAGCGCAGAATGTACTCAGGAGGAATTTTTCTTCCGGGTTCCTTTTGAAATAGGCGATTTAGCCTGGTTGGCTCTGGAAAAAGAAATTCCTCTTAAAAAAGTATCTCAGGAATTGGATCTGAGTGAGAAACAGGTCCTGCGCATTCAAAAGGATATAAAACGGAAGATTAAAACAGCTGCATATTTAAAAGCAGCCCCATATCACCTTTAATGAGACAAAAAAAATGCTCATCCATCATTTTTTAGAGCGAAGTGCTGATTTTTTCCCTAAAAGGCAGGCCGTTTTTTATTCCGGTAATAGGTACACTTATGACTTTGTCAATAAACAAGCCAACCGCCTTGCCCGGTTTTTGCTTAAATCAGGCGTAGTTAAAGGCGACCGGGTCGGATTTCTCATAGAAAACTCGGTAGAATACATTATCACCTATTACGCCATCCTAAAAACCGGGGCCATAACCGTAGCTTTAAACACAGAAAGCATTGAATCAGATATTGCCTTTGTTTTAAAAGACTGCGGCATAAAAGTACTGCTTACAAGTAAAAATCACCTCATTAAAACCAAAGCGCTGCTTGAGCAAAAAACAATCTTAAAGCATCTTTTAATCTGGGCGGAAAGAAAAAATCCAGACCCTGCTTTTACTGACAATATGATATCTTTTTTACCGGAAGCCTTATCCCCCTTTCCAGACACAAATCCAAGCGTAAACATCGCTGATTCAGATACTGCCTCTATTGTCTACACCTCCGGCACAACTGCCCAGCCACTGGGAGTTGTCTTATCCCATCTAAACATTGTCGCAAACACCAGATCCATCATTCAATACCTTCATTTAAGTGAAAAAGACAGAGTAATGGCCGTGCTTCCTTTCCATTACATATATGGCAAATCTTTACTGAATACCCATTTCTATGCTGGAGGCTCAGTCATTATTGACAACCGTTTTTTATACCCGAACGTGATATTAAAAACCATGCAGGAGCAGAAAGTAACAGGATTCTCCGGAGTCCCCTCTACTTTCGGAATATTATTAAACCGCAGCAATGTAAGAGATTTAAACTTTAAATACCTGCGCTACCTAACCCAGGCAGGAGGTGCTATGGCTCCAGCCCTTCAAAAGGAAGTCGCAAAGGTTTTTTCTCCGGCAAAACTATACATAATGTACGGAGCTACCGAAGCCTCTGCCCGGCTCTCCTACCTTGACCCCAAAGACCTTCCTCGCAAATGGGGTTCGATCGGAAAAGCAATACCCGGAGTAGAACTTTTTGTCGCAGACAACCACGGTAAACGCTTGCAGGCAGGAGAACCGGGCGAACTCGCAGCCTGCGGTAAAAACATCATGAAGGGATACTGGAACCGGCCGGAAGAAACCAAGAAAGTGCTGAGAAACGGCCTCTATTATACAGGTGACATCGGAGTAATGGATAAAGAAGGATTTCTCTTTATAGAAGGACGGAAAAAAGATATAATAAAAGCAGGAGGAAACAGAGTAAGTTCCAAAGAGATCGAGCAGGCACTCTACGAACATCACTCTATAGCAGAAGCAGCTGTGATCGGAGTTAAAGATAAAGTCATGGGAGAAGAAATCAAAGCTTTTGTTGTGTTAAAAGAAGGCTATAAAGAGGCGGGACAAACTAAAATCCTAAAAAACTTTTTAAAAAAACATCTTGCGCCCTATAAAATCCCCAAATATATCGAATATCTAAATTCATTACCTAAAAATATATCAGGCAAAATTCAAAAACGTAAATTGCTATCAGAATGAAGTGATTATGATGGAATAATGACTAAAAAATATCAAAAAACATATGCTTGCCTCCTTTCATCTTTTTTAGTGCTGTTCCTTTTAAGCTGCAGCAAAAATCCCACCACACCTGACCCGCCAGACACGAATAAACCTGTTATCTGGGTCAATGTATTTGAGATGACCTTTGCCGCCTCAGAGACCGGGCCAAACCCCTCAGCTCAGACCCTAAAAATCAAAAATACCGGACAGGGAACTCTAAACTATTTCATATCCAATGATGCTGACTGGTTAACTGTCTCAGAAACAAACGGCACATCCACAGGCCAGATAAAAGAACACCCAGTTTCAGTGGATAAAAGCAGCCTCACACCCCAAGAAGAAGCTTATACTGCAATTATTACAGTCTCAAGCTCTGGAGCATACAACAGCCCTCAGAAAATTAATGTCAGTTTGACTTTATCTGAGGAACCGCCCCCTGAAATTCAGGTAACTCCCACAGAGCTTACTTTTAATGCCCAATCAGGAGGGGCAAATCCCGACCAACAAGAAATCCATATACTAAACACCGGAGGCGGCACCTTACAATTTGCAGTAAAACCAGATGCATCCTGGATTTCAGTAAATCCCCCAAGCGGTACTTCAGAAGACCGGCAAAAACCGGTCAGCGTTTCAGTCGATATAGCCGCCTTATCAGAAGGAACTTATAACGGAAATATCATTATCTCCGATCCTGCAGCTGCAAACAGCCCCCAAACTGTTACGGTCGAACTTAATATAAGTGAAGACCTCCCCCCGGAAATTAGCATCGAGCCTGGAAATATTTCATTTCAAGCAACAGAAGGCGGCGCAAATCCCTCCCCTGTTTATATGTTTGTAAGCAACAGCGGGGAAGGCACCCTTAGATATTCAATAGACTGGGATGCAAATTGGCTGTCTGTAAGTCCCAATATAGGCCAAACTAAAGAAGCAGCAAGAAAACATACCGTCTCAGCAAATATAAACGGATTGAGTGCAGGCTCTTACTCAGCAACTATCACTGTCTCCGACCCTGAAGCCTCCAACAGCCCTCAAACTGTCAATGTGACCCTTTATATAAGCAGTGTTCCCATTGATAATAAAATAGGAATTTCTCTAAGCCCTTCTTCAGGGACAACAGGAACTATTATATCTTTTCCCATCTCTGTCAAGGGAAATATCGCCCAGATCAGCACCTTTGGCCTGGAACTGCATTTTGACACTACTATGTTTACATTTCAAAGTGTAAACTCAGGCACTTTAACAGGAAGCTGGGGGTATATAGGCGGTAATGATACTGGTGGAACTATAATTATTGGCGGTGCTCGACTGGCAGCTAATCCCATATCAATCGGCAGCATCGGGACTATAGCCATAGTCAAGCTCAAAGTAACCTGCAGTTCCTGCAGTAATGGTGATACAAGTCAGATAACAATAGATAGCTTTACAGATGATATTTCCGTAATGACAGCCTCCCCCTCTTCAGTGACGTTCACTTTTAATAAATAGTAAAACCTTTAAAACAATATTTTACGCTGAGGACACTGTGGACACGGGGAAAAGCGATAAAGCATTAGACACGGATGGACGCGGATAAGACTAAGATGCTTTTTCTTTTTTGGCTTGAATCCAAAAAACAAAAAGCACTTTCCAGTTTGTGCTGAAGCACAAAGTGTAAACCTTTAATTACCACCCTTCGGCTCATTAGAGCTAATCGTCAATGCAACTTCCTACTCCTCATAATTCCTGTACCGGTAAGGAGACTTGTAATATCTTGAGGAATAATACCCTGTTTTGTCCAGTTTTACCCCATTTAGAACCGCACCCAAGATATTAGCTTTTCCGCGCCTTAACTCTTCTGCAGCATCAATCAATGCCTTATCTTTGGTGTCTCCGGATTGAACAACAAGTAGAGTTGCTTCAACAATCGAAGCTGTAATAACCGGGTCGACAACTGCCATAACCGGAGGAGTGTCTAAGATAATAACATCAAATCCTTTTTTAAGCACATCCATCATCCTTTGCATTTTCCCGGAATTTAAGAGCTCAGATGGATTCGGAGGTATCGGGCCTGAAGGCATCACCCAGATATTATTAATATCACTCTTATGTACTGCCTCTTCAATATTCA
>JAUVXM010000131.1 GCA_030603565.1 Candidatus Aminicenantota bacterium | reverse complement strand
CACTACCAAATGAAATAGCAAGAAAACTGGCAAGCAAACACAATAAAAGTCGCTACATTGCCCTAGCATTGGAAGAAAAGCTTGAACGAGAAAGAAAGGAAAAAATAGAGAATCTCCTCTTAGAAGGCTACAAGGTAACATCCAAAGAAGATGCGAAGTTGCAAGCTAACTGGGAAAAGGCAGACCTAGAACAATGGGATTAAAAAAATGTCCGGAAAGGGGCGAAATTTATCTTGTATGTTTGGATCCAACGATTGGCTCCGAAATCAATAAAACTCGTCCCGCTTTAATAATTTCCAATGACATAAATAATCAAGCTGCGCAAACTGTAACTGTTATTCCTATCACTTCTAGTACAGAAAAGATTTACCCTTTCGAGACCTTTTTACCCTCTAAAGAATCAGGACTCCCTAAAAACTCTAAAGTAAAATGCAACCAGATAAGAACTATAGATAAGAAACGGCTGGTAAAACTTTTAGGGAAAGCTTCGCTTAAAAAAATAAAAGAAATTGAAAACTCTCTGCTTATACATTTGGGAATGTATTTTTAAAATGGTGGATAGTCTAACAAAGCAATCCACCTGACCCAAAAGCTGCGCTTTTGTGCAGGTGATTTCGGGTGTTAAGTGAATCATATATCAAAATCTTCCTAAAGGTAAGGTTAAGGTGATCGATTATCTTGTCTATGACTTTAACAGTAGCCGCTAATTTTAGGATCAGCAGGTTGAATTTATTATTATTTTTTCCTTTTAAGCAAAAGCAGGCGCCAGAGCCCGAATCCTGTGATAAGAGAGATCAGCCCAAAGACTATTCCCCCTATCTTTGCAGCAGTTGGTTCATTTTCTCCCAAGCTGGTTGTAACGAATGCAATTGTGAACCCAAAAAATAGCACCCAAAGACCAAAAAGCAGCCATTTCCAGAAAGGCATAGGGATGCCTCTGTCTTCCATCCATATTTTAAGCCCTATAACTACAAGGCAGGTAAATACTCCTTCAATAAACCAAAACAGTCCGCTGTTAAAAAAGTGCATTAAAGTCTCCTTGCTTACTCAATAAAATCCTCAGTCCTCAGCCACCAGGGTGGTTTACGATAAGAAGCGTTTTCTCCGCCCAGGGAAGGGATGTAGTATTTCTGGGGGTCAGGCCCGGGGTAGAATCGCTTCTGCATGCCGGTAAGGACTTTTTCTGCTATACCGGTGGGGTCATTGACTGTAACATTCAGGGCAGTTTTATGCAGCCAGTTTGACTTTCTTGTATAGGGACAGACGGCTATACAGATTCTGCAGCCTAAATTTCCCAGGTTTGAGTTCCAGAAATTATTACATTTTTCAACATTTAGACGATATCTGGAATAGCCGCGTATTTCTTCTTTATCTCCCATGGTTATGGCGCCGCTGGGGCAGTTTTCTGCACATATCTTACATGTTTTGCAAAAATCCTGTACCCCGAAGTCGATCGGTTTGTCAGGCTTTAAAGGAATATTGGTAGTGATGATGGAGGGGCGGATATTACATCCAAGCTCAGGAGTTATCACTACAGAATGTCGTCCCTGTTCCCCTAGTCCGGCATCCACTAATATTGGAGGGACCATCAGGTCATAGCTTGAGCCCGGATAATGAGGGCGGGCTGCATAACCGAGTTGCTTAATAAATGATGTGACCCGGAAAGCTATTATGCAGGAGCGGGAATAAGCGTCATAGGAAGTACCGTAATTTGGGTTAGCGTATAAGGGATCCCAGGACATAGGCGCACCTACGACAATTGCATATTTCCAATGTTTAGGGACTTCGATCGGTTCATCCGGTTTAAATCCTCTGCCCTGCATTGGATATTTATATACCCAGTCCGGATTTAATTTCGCAATACCTACAAGAGTGGAGCCAAGTTCGTGTGAGATTTTTTTAATCAACCGGGAAGTCTTCTCAGGGCTTTTTAATTCTACCGGCTCAAGCGGTTTTCCGGTCCGGCGGCTCCTGGGAAAATCTGATATTTCCGGGGGCTTATCTATCCTAGGGGGTGAGACTGCACCCATGGCATTGGACCAGGCTTCAGACAGGATGAATTGCTTCCGGTATTTATGGTAATCTGCCATTTGTTTGGGGAAGATTTCTTTCATATTGTAAAGGTCAAGTTCCAGTGCTTCCGGGTGTTTTTTATAGAATTCCTGAAGCAGAGGTTCCAGGCTTTTGATACCGGATTCATCTTTCCACTGCTGCCTAAATGTGCTCCGCCGGTAAAATATGACCTCTGTGCGGGCATCAGGGCGGCTGGATGGCCCTGTTTTCCGGTAGGTGGGCTGGTCCTTTGCGAATCTTTTGCGGTTAAATGTCTGGTTGGCCCCTTCGAAGTTTTCTTGTCCAGTATAAGATTCCGGGTCTTTTCCCGCCTGATAACCAAAAAATCCAAGCCCTGCACTTCCCAGAACAGCACTGGCTGCGCCTGAGGCTTTGAGAAACTGCCGCCTGGAGAAATTTTTTCCACTCGTTTTTTTATTATCCATTAATCCTCCGTCATTTGGAAATAATTTAGGATTAACCATACTTAAACTTTCCAGCTTTGTAAACCGAATACTGGGTTTTTGATTTTCTGGTGAGTGAAATTTGATAAAAATTATTGACGCTAAAGAGCCTTTCTATCCAGGCTGATTATTGATTTTAAAAAAAAGTTCAATCGACTGCCTTATTTTCGTATAATGATGTGTACTGTCTAAATTTAAAGGAGAAATTATGGCTGAAAAGCGCATTTATAAACATCCTATTTTATCAGTCGAACCGCGTGAAAAAATCGAATTTAAATGGAAGAGAAAAACTTTAAAAGCCCTAAAAGGGGAAATGATTTCTTCAGCTCTTATCGCAAATGGAATTCATATTTTCAGCAAGCATCCTAAAGATGGAGCAGAACAAGGAATATTTTGTGCAAACGGGCAGTGTGCACAATGCCTAGTTATGGCTGACGGAAAGCCTGTTAAAGCATGCATGGTCCCCATTAAGCCCGGAATGCATATTGAACCTGTAATTGGAATTCCTGAGCTTCCAAAAGTTGATAAAGGACCAAAAGCAGAAAAGATTGAAACAATTGAAACACCTGTTCTTATTATAGGCGGCGGTCCTGCAGGTTTATCTGCAGCAATCCAGATAGGAAAACATAGAGTTAAAACTATAGTAATTGATGATAAACACAAAGTTGGCGGAAAGCTTGTTTTACAGACCCACCGATTTTTTGGGGCAAAAGAAACCGTACACGCAGGTACTAGAGGAATAGATATAGCAAAAATACTAGAAAAGGAAGCACGCCAACAGGACTGTATTGAAATTTGGTTAAACAGCTCAGCTTTAGCTGTGTTCAGTGACCACAAGGTCGGTATATTAAAAGAAGACCAGTATAAACTTGTCAAACCGGAAGTATTATTAGTAGCAGCAGGAGCCAGAGAAAAATCTCTTGTATTTAAGGGCAACACTCTTCCTGGAGTCTACGGTGCCGGAGCATTTCAAACTCTAGTTAACCGTGATTTAGTCAAAGCCTCAGATAGACTTTTCATTGTAGGAGGCGGCAATGTTGGCCTTATAGCAGGATATCATGCTCTTCAGGCCGATATGGATGTAGTGGGTTTAGTTGAGGCTCTCCCCCGGTGTGGTGGCTATGAAGTACATGAGAACAAGCTATCACGCATGGGAGTCCCTATTTACACATCTCATACAATCATAAGTGCTAACGGTAAAAACCGGGTAGAATCAGTCACCGTAGCTGAGATAGATAAAAATTTCAAACCTATTAAAGGCACAGAAAAATCCTTTGCCTGTGATACGGTATTAATAGCAGTCGGTCTTGACCCGGTAGATGAATTTTATCATAAAGCTAAGGATTTTGGCATGAAAGTATTTTATGCAGGCGATGCAGAAGAAATTGCTGAAGCATCTGCAGCAATGTTCTCAGGAAAAATCAAAGGTCAAGAAGCCGCCCATGCTTTAGGTATAGATGCAGGCAAAATACCAGGAAGTTGGAAACGTACTGCAACAATACTAAAATCACCTCCTGGAAAATCAAGAAAAAAAGAAATTCCTGAGGAAGAGGAAGGCGTATTTCCAATACTACACTGCGATCAAGAAATCCCATGTGACCCATGTGCTACAGTTTGTCCGCTTAACCTAATATATGTGAATCCTCTTGACATACGGAAACAACCTGAATTTCTTGGTCATTTCGTATCTGCTAACTGTACAGGTTGCGAGCGTTGTGTGGTGATATGTCCAGGACTTGCGATAACCCTTGTAGACTATAGAAAAGACAAAGAATGGCCTTTTGTGACAATTCCTTATGAATTTTTAAAGGAAAGAATTAAACCTGGGGATGAGGTCGTTGTGCTTGATAAGGAAGGTAATAGACTGGGAAAAGTCAAAGTCACTAAAGTCAGAGATATCCCCAGGAACAACAGAACAATTTTAGTCAAGGTTAAAGCTCCTCATAAATATGCAAAATGTATAGCGGGTATCCAGGTCCAAAAACCTGAGATAAGCATAGCATTAGAGAAAAGCATATCAAGAATAGATGACGACACTATAATATGTCGATGCGAGCGGGTGGAAGCAGGAGAAATCCGAGAACTGATCCGGAAAGGGTACAGGGATTTAAATGAAATCAAGGCTGTTACAAGAGCAGGAATGGGAGCTTGCGGAGCCAAAACATGTACTCCTTTAATTTATAAGCTTTTTAAAGAAGAAGGTGTTCCATTGGAAGAAATCACCCCGAACGTTCAAAGGCCTATCTTTATGGAAGTCCCGCTCGGAACATTTGCAGGCCTTAAGGAGTCTACTGATGAGTAGAAAAAACTATTATGATGTTATTATCATAGGTGCGGGCAGTGTTGGAGTGCCTGCTGCCCTTGCTATGGCAAGGCGAGATGTAAAAGTCCTTGTTATAGACAAATTCCCAAGTCAAGGACAAGGCTCAAACAAAACAGCAATAGGAGGAATAAGAGCAACCCATTCTGACCCAGCAAAAATAAGAATATGCAAGAGAACTTTGGAAATAGTTTCCACATGGGAAAAAAAATACGGCCATAACATCGACTGGAAAAAAGGAGGATATGTTTTTGTTGCCTATAGAAAAAAAGAGGAAAAAATTCTTAAAGATCTGCTGAAAATACAGCACAAATACGGATTAAATATAGATTGGTATGGAAAAAATGATTTACTTGAAATAATTCCAGACCTTAATTCAGAAGGTCTTATCGGCGGTACATTTTCGCCTGATGATGGTCATTGTTCCACAATACTGGCAGGTCATGCTTATTACGATGCAGCAAAAAAAGCCGGATGTGAATTCCACTTTAATGAAAGAGCAGAAGAAATAGAAGTCAGAAATGGAGGAATTTCTTCGGTTAAAACAGATAAAAACACATACACTACAGATGTAGTTCTCAATGCTGCCGGTGCGTGGGCAAAGTCTGTAGGTAAAATGGTGGGAATCGATATTCCTGTAAATCCAGATTCACACGAAGGGGGAATTACAGAACAGGTAGCTGAATTTTTAGGCCCTATGGTTGTAGACCTCAGGCCTGCACCTGGTTCTGAAAGTTTCTATTATTTCCAACTTGAAAGTGGGCAAATAGCATTCTGCATAACTCCAGATCCAAGAATATGGGGATTTGACCGTAATGAAACAAGCATTTTTTTGCCTATGGTATCAACCCGACTGGTTGGGCTTATGCCTCGGCTGTCAAACCTCCGTGTCCGCCGCACGTGGCGTGGTCTTTATCCCATGACACCAGATGGATCTCCTCTAGTAGGATGGGCAAAAAAAGCAAAAGGATTTCTGTTAGCAGCTGGAATGTGCGGGCAGGGTTTTATGCTGGGTCCAGGCTTGGGTGAACTTTTAGCTCGAATGGTTACTGAAGATAAACTCAATCCAGATGACGAAGAAGTCCTCGAAGTCCTATCCCCTTACCGCGAATTCAAAGGAGGAGAGGCATTAAAATAGTCATGTAAAGATACTAACCTGACCTATTCATAAAAAAATGGCGATGTTTTTATTATTATTTTCTTTTCAATGATATGCAAGATTTTTTCAAGAATGATTATTGAAACTTTTTTCTTGTTTTTATTTTTAATTTTAATCGCCATTTTTTTACTCT
>JAUVXM010000011.1 GCA_030603565.1 Candidatus Aminicenantota bacterium | reverse complement strand
ATTCCAATGAGCAAAATTGCTATCATTAAGAGGATACAAGGAAAATACAGGTTGATATTTCACATTAATTAATTTCTTTAATATCAATGTATTATACAATAAGATATGCTCAGAATTACCAACTAATTGGGAGATGAACCTAATTTAACAATCTCGGAGAGAATTGATATTCTTTAAAAACTGTTTTTTGTGGCTCATTACAATAATGAGTGCTTAAGTAGAAAGAGGAAGATGAATTTCAAGGGATGACGGCCCTCTCTTCAGATTTTTTACGCCATTTCCTCCCCCCGTTATTCGAAGGAATCCGGCAAAGCCGAGACACAATACTGGAAAAAATTACATTTTGTCAATTATCTCAAGGTTAAATCTCTTTTTCAGCTTCATTCCAGCAGCCCCGAGAATAACTCTAATAGCCTGAGCGGTTCTTCCCCGTTTCCCGATGATCTTGCCTATGTCTTCCTGAGAAACCTTAACTTCTATAATCGAGCTCTGCTCCCCTTCTAATTGGGTAACCCGAACATTTTCAGTATTGTCCACTAATGACTTGACAATCAATTCAACTAGTTCTTTCACTGTAATCTCCTTTAAAATTTTATATTGTTATTTTCAATCAAGCTTGTGTTATTCTTATTTCTTTTTTCCTTTCCGCCGGGAAGGAATTGTTCTCTTCAACTCTGGTTTATTCTTTTTTGCTTTTTTTGTAGGGATTTTTTTCTTTTTGTTTTTATCCGATTCATTTTTTTTCCAAAAACTCTCTTTTTTTTCTTTTCTTTTAGGTATCATCTTGACCTTCTCCCAATTATTGTACCACTTCCAAAGTTAGAATAATAGCTTTTTTGATTTTTCCTTCATCTAAAGTATCTAACCTGATCTATTCGTAAAAATATCGATTATAAATATGGATTATAGCGAAAATAAAATGCTCAATTGTAATGCCGGAGGTGGGAGTCGAACCCACACTCCCGGTAAAGAGAACTGGATTTTGAGTCCAGCGCGTCTGCCTATTTCGCCACTCCGGCACAGGCTTATTTTTAACATTTTCCCTGATATCATGCAATAGTTTCTTTTTTATTAAGATTTCTATAAAATGATGTTTCTGAACCTATATTAGAAATAATGAATAAATTAATATTTTGGGACTGGACTGGGACTCTGGCTGATGAGTCTGAGCTTGATAAAGCAGTGTGTACATCTATGGAAGAAGAATTGGCCAAAAAAAATGCTATTTCTTTTAAACAGGCAGCTGTTAAATATAATTCACATTTAACAAAACTGGAAAATACCTGGCGATGGCATGACTATGTCGGCCACGGCCAGGAACTGGGAATCGATTGGAAAAAATGTCAGGAGCAGAATTTAAGCAAACTTAGGATAATAGACGGAGCAGAGGAAATCCTTATATTTTGCCGGCAAAAAGGATACAAAAATATCCTTGCCACTAATGCTGTAAAAAAAGTTATCCAATTGCGTGTGGAACATGCCGGTTTGCAGAAACTTTTTGATTTAGTCATAGCCAGCAGTGATGCCGGAGCTCTGAAATCTGAGGGAAATCATTTTAAACTTGGATTTAAAAAATTTAGAAGCTCTGCAGACAATGCATTTTCTGTGGGAGACAACCCAGTGCAGGACATCCGGCCTGCTCTTCGGTTGGGCTTAAAAACGATTTTTTGTGAATTTGGGAGATATCTTACCCACTATCATTCCGAGCACATTTCAGGCAACCATAAAGAAAAAATAGAACCTGATTTTAAGATAAAAATTCTTTCTGAAATAAAGAAAATAATTCAAGGATAAAAAATGACGGAACCACTGTGCCCAAATTTTGGCAGCTGTGGAGGATGTTCCTTTCAGGATATTGATTATTCAGAGCAGTTGGAGGACAAAAAAAGACGATTGTCTGAAGCGATCCGTTTTAATAACATTCGGGTATTTTCTGGCCAAGAATATAATTACCGTAACCGCATGGATTTTGTATTTCATGCCGGGGGTCTAGGCTTACGGGAAAGAGGCTCCTGGTACAAAATGGTCAATATCGAACATTGCCCCATCTCCAATAACAATTTAAATGAGATCCTGACCGAGGTCAGAGAGTTTTTTAAAGATGTTTTTTATTTTGATGTAAAAAAACAGTTCGGCACCTACTGCTATGCTGTCATACGTACTCCTGCCAATGATTCCTCTGTTTCTATTGTACTTAATAAAAAATCTAAAAAAAAAGACGAAGCCGTAGAATATATCAAAAAGTTCGCCAAAATCACTTCCATCAATAATGTAATCGCGACCTATATCCCCCATAACCGGAATGTGAGTGTATCCGATGAATATGATGTCATCAAGGGAAGCGATATGCTCAGAAGCGAATACCTGGAGTACAGCTTCCATTTTCCTGTACAGGGATTTTTCCAGGTAAATCAAAAGATTGCAAAAAAAGTACATATTTACTGCCAAAAACTTCTCTCTTCTCATGATTATAGAAACGTTAAGCTGCTTGACCTTTACGGCGGAGTAGGGACCTTTGGTATTATTAATTCCCCCCAGTTTAAAGAAGCTATAATCGTAGAAAACTTCGAACCGGCAATCCTTGCTGCCGAGAAAAATATTACCGAAAACAAAATAGATAATGTTCGAACTGTTTCTCTGGATGCCCGTAACCTGAAGGATATGGATCTATCCGGGCCCCTATGCATCATCCTCGACCCTCCCCGTAGTGGGATGCACCCTAAAACCGTGAAGCATTTAAATGATCTCAAACCAGAAGTCCTTATTTATGTCTCCTGCAATCCCAAACACCTGGGAAATGACCTGCTTGCGCTGGATAGGTATAGGATTAAAAGCGCGGCTTTGTTTGACATGTTTCCGCAGACGCCACATATGGAGGCGGTGGTGGAGCTCGTGACGAACAGGCTGTAAGGCCTGGATACGGGTAAGTCCCTATGAAAGACAGGGATTTCCCCCAGCCGGGAAATCCCTTCCTGTCCTCACAACGCTCTCCTCGAGATTCTCTCGAGGAACCATGCCCGCGTTGTTCCGGATGGCTTTCTGCGGGATTTACCCATATCCAGGCCAGCTCTATTAATCAACCCATCATCACTTCGCTGCGCGAAGAAAAACACAATGCAGCAGAATTTGTGCAATAGCGCAAATCCGGAGGCTCTAGGCCGACATTAAAAACATGAGATGCTGAAAATAGCTATATCTTTCGAAAAGTTGCAGCTATTTTCCTGATTGTATCATTTTGAATATTTGCATTTTTAGCATGCGTTGACCACTTTAATACAGCGTTTTGTACTTGAGAAACAATTTCTTCTGCTTTTTCTTTTTTTATTGATGCTGTCTTGGCAAAATCAATAAAATCAATTTTATTAAATTTATCCCTCTTTCCATTCATAGACATTTGATGTCTATTAGTCCAGATACCAGTCGGATTATAACTGTAAATAACATCAAATGCTGGAGAAAGTTTCCATTTACCCAATTTATTCATTAAAAATGCAATATTTTTAACGTGATCATCCTGATTTCTGGCAATAATATTAAAAACAATACGTCGAAATTGTTCCTCTATTTCACTCATAGGTAATTTTAACTTTCTCATAACCTGAATAGCTTGTTCATATGAATATGCTCCAGCCTGATTAAAATCATAATGTGCTATTGCACCTAAAGATTGCATATGTATTTTTTCGTATTTATCTGTCCGATCAAATCTCTTTGTCATAAAATGACTTCTACTATTTTCCTGCAATAACCTACATTCGTTTATTTGTATTCCCGCTTCTAATGCCATCTGATAATATGCATATTCAATAAGTCCATAATCTTTTATTTCTTCTATATCTTTATCGACATTTCCAGATACTCCATCAAATTTCAATATCCAATACGAAAATCCGGTTCCAGCTTTAATCTGCCCAGATCGGACTTCTTGAGTTTCAGGATTCCAGGCAATAATTGCTTTTGCCCTAGCTCCACCTGCAGAAGTTCCTACTCTGATAATATCTTTCATTGCTTGGTTTCTTTTGGGAACAGAAAAAGAAGTTCTAAGGGACTTTCTTTTTGAAAGAATTTCGCTTGCTAACTCAACTAAAGATTCAATATCAATTTTTTTTGATGAGCCATAAGCCGGCCCTGTTGCTTGTTTAAACTCAAGTGCTCCCATGCCTCGCTTTCCAATATAACAAAGACGCTCTACTGAATTAAAACTTTCTGGTAATCTCCCCTCTTTTGCTAACCAAGCATCAATTAAGGCATTCCCAAATTTATCAGGCAAAGAATCTGCTAATAATCCGGGAAGCCCACGAAACGTATCTGGTGCTAATGCGCTAAAAGAATAAATTTGGGAAGATAATGGCATAGTAATTGGTGAAATCTCAATCCCTATCTGTATGAATGAAGGTTCATATTCAAAATTAGCAATATTCTTTTCGCCATCCCAGGCAACAGCAGCTATTTTTTTTCCCCACAAGCTTACTTCCGCAGTAATCATTCTTCATCTCCCCAGTGCCAATCTGTTCTTTTATTCTTCTTTTTCGAAAGCCTAGCACGTTTCCTTATTTTTCCTTTCATTTTCAGTTGTTGAATAGGACTTACAGCTGGTTCTGGAAGAAAGGATTCTAAATTTTCAACTAAGTTTAATGCTCGCAAAACACGTATCAATTTAAATAATTGGATGCTTGTCCCTATTTCAGCACGTTGTACTGCTGATCTTGAAACACCAGCTTCAGTTGCTAATGCTTCTTGTGTCAAATTTTTGTTTAATCGATATCTAGAAATCCGTAATCCAAGTTCTTTTAGAATTGCTTTATCTGACATCTCATTATTAATCATATTACGCCTCGCTTATGATGCTTTAACCTGTTTTATTGCTATAAAATAGCATATTTGAAGCATTATGTCAAGTATTGCTAGTATTTCTTTATCGCTATATTTTCCCCAAGGCAGGGGGGATGATCCCCTTTTATTGATTGATTTTTTGTTTTAATTTTGATACAAAGTTTTAATAATAGCCCAGTGAACAAAAAAAATAAACGCTTATGCGAATTAATCGACCGTTTTGAGAATAAACGCATCGCAGTATGGGGTGATTTCATCCTTGATGAATATCTTTATGGAAATACGAACCGCATCTCACGAGAAGCTCCGGTTCTTATCCTTTCTTATAAAAACCGTAAATTTTCCCTGGGAGGTGGAGGAAACTCCCTCCTTAATCTAAAAGCTCTGGGTGCTTCCCCCTTCCCTATAGGGGTTATAGGCTCAGATTCAGCGGGAGATGAAATAATCCGAATTCTCAACAGCAATGAAATCTCCTCTGATTTTCTTATCAGAGAGAATAAATTTTCAACTCCTTCAAAGACACGTATCCTTGCAGGAGAAGAAAACACCAGGAAACAACAGATCCTGCGGATTGATAAAGAAGGCAAGGTCCCAAATACGACAAATATTAGAAAAAAACTCTTAGAACACCTAAATAATGCCCAAAAAAACATAAATGCTCTTCTTATCTCAGACTACAATTATTTTAATATAATAAAAAGTATTTACAATCAAACTCTCCCCGGTTTTAAAAAAGCAAACATACCCATTGCTGTTGACTCACGCTTCCGGATACTGTCGTTTAAATACACTACAGTCTCAACTCCAAATGAGCCTGAGATCGAAGAAGCTCTGAGGATAAAGCTTTCAGACAAAAAAGAACTGCTCAAACAAACCGGTTCCCGTTTGCTTAAAAAAACAGGAGCAGAAGCTATCCTTCTTACCCGGGGTTCAAAAGGAATGGTTCTTTTTGAAAAGTCTAAACCGGCCCTGTTCATTCCAGTGCATGGCCCTACGGATATAGTAGATGTAACAGGAGCTGGGGATACAGTCATAAGTGTTTTCACTCTTGCCCTGGCAGCAGGAGGTACATTCTCCCAAGCCGCCCGTCTCGCCAATTATGCAGGCGGCATTGTAGTTATGAAAAAAGGCACATCCACCTTGACTTCAAAAAAGCTAAAGGAGGCTGTAGTTTACTGAAATTGAACAAATTTTATCCACTTGATCATCTGTCCAGATTAATTCAAACAGAAAAAGAGAAAAAAAGGACTATTGTTTTAGCCAATGGCTGCTTTGACTTGATCCATGTCGGTCACATCAGGTATTTAAAGGAAGCTGCAAAAAAAGGGGATCTCCTGATTGTAGCTCTAAATAGTGACTCATCAGTAAGAAAGCTTAAAGGCAAAGGCAGGCCTGTGCTGAAAGAAAATGAAAGAGCTGAAATCATTTCTTCTTTTTATTTTGTTGATTATGTGACTATTTTTGAAGAAAATACTGTAGAAAACATTTTACTCACCCTAAAACCACACTTTCATGCTAAAGGCTCTGACTATACGGAAGATAGCGTCCCTGAAAAAGATATTGTTAAAAGTTACGGAGGGAAGGTCGCTATTACCGGAGGGCCGAAAATCAAATCCGCTTCCAAACTGGTCAAGAAAATATCATTAAAAACAAATAATGAATAATTACCTTATTATCAAACTTAGTTCTTTGGGGGATATAATCCATTCTCTCCCTGCATTCTCAGCCCTAAGAAATCATTTTCCTGAGGCAAATATCACCTGGCTTGTGGAAGAAAAAGGCGAAGAGATCCTAAACCTTGTCCCCGGGATCGATAAGGTTGTGGTTGCCCGGGCAAAAAGATGGAAACTTTATTCAAGGTCTTTCCGGGAGGAAATATCCCGAATCAAGTCCCAGATCAGAGCAAAAGAGCTGACTGTTCTTGACTTCCAGGGCCTGATTAAATCAGGTCTTTTTGCCTGGTTCTCTCAGGCCGAAAAAAGAATCGGCTTCCATCGGAAAAATTTGCGGGAACCCCTGGCTTCTTTGTTCTACACTGAACAGTTGGGAAAATTTTCTGAAAATATTCATGTCATCTATAAAAATCTAAAACTTTTGGAGCTACTGGGAATCAAAGAAGACAAAGTTGATTTTCCTCTGCGGCTTCCCGATAATCTGCTTAATTCTGTCCGGAATAAAATGACAAAAACCGGGTTTTCTTCCCAAAAAAGATTGGTCATTATTAATGTCGGAGCCGCCTGGGAGAGCAAACGCTGGTTTCCGGAAAAATGGAGTCTTGTGATAAAAAAAATAAATTCAAACCAAATTTTTCCTTTGCTCCTCTGGGGAAATGAAGTTGAAAAAAAATTGGCCAGGGAAATCGCTAAAACAACCGGCGTGCCTCTCTCCCCTTCTCTTTCCCTTGCAGAAGTGATAGCCCTTGTACATGAAGCTTCCCTGGTTGTCAGCGGAGACACTTTTGCGCTCCAGGCTGCCTGTGCCCTATCGCGCCCTGTTGTAGGCATTTTCGGGCCGACTACCCCTGGACGGAATGGACCATTTAAGGACTCAGATAAAGTAGCCTTTGAGGAATTAGACTGCAGTCATTGTTATAAAAGAAAATGCTCTGACCTCAAGTGCCTTAAAATCCTCAAACCTGAGAGTATCGCAGAACTATGTATACAAGTATTGGAGAAAATTGAGTAAAATGAAACCAACCGATATTATCTCTAGATGGAGAGTTCGCGGTCATTTTATAAGTATTATTCTGGCTGTTATTCTGGCAAAACCTAATATATATTCTTTGCTTTCCGGCATAGGATTTGTAATTCTTGGCCTTCTTTTGCGGGGCTGGGCCTGTGGTCATCTTAAAAAAGAAAAACGTCTAGCTGTCTCTGGCCCCTATAAATACACGAGAAACCCGCTCTACCTTGGGAACCTCATAATCGGAATCGGGATTGTAGCTGGAGCCAGATCATGGTGGGTCTTTGCAATTTTTATTGCCTACTTCCTTAAATTTTACCCTGTTGTCATTATCAAAGAGAAAAACAAAATGAAACAACTTTTTCCACAAGAATATAAAGAATACAGCCGGAAGGTCCCTCTCTTTATCCCTAGCTTTAAGCCTTATGCTAAAGCTCCTGATATTAATTTTGACTGGGCCCTTTATAAAAAAAACAAGGAGATACGCACGCTGATATGGGGAATAATATTCTGGGTTATCCTTTTTCTAAAAATGATCCTATTTTAAAGAGGATTTAACATTTATGCCCACAAAAGCAAGGATTAAAAAAGTAGAAAAGCTTCTCTCTCTGCGCCAACCAGACCTAAGAGTGGTTTTAGAAGAGGTTACTAACACCCACAATGCCAGTGCTGTGGTTAGAACCTGTGATGCTGCCGGAGTACTCCATATAGATGTAATTTCTGCAGAACCTGAACCCTTCCCGGTGAATGAAGCCATATCCACCCGGGCGGATAAATGGCTTAATTTTTCCCTATATTCTTCTGTAAATAAATGTTTCAGGAAGTTAAAAGCTAAAGGGTTTAAAATTGCTGCTACTCATTTAAAAAAAGATGCAGTTTCCTTCACCTCCCTGGACTATACTCAACCTATTGCCATAGTTTTGGGAAATGAGTTCCAGGGGATTTCAGAAGAAGCCTGCTCGCAGGCGGATTATATTATCAAAATTCCCATGTTCGGCATGGCCCAAAGCCTCAACCTTTCAGTTTCAGCCGGGATTATCCTTTATGAGGCTGTTAAACAGAGGATGGAAAAAGGGTATTATGGAAAGATGCGCCTTTCCCCTGAAGATTTTGCCTTTTTTAGGAACAGATTTTTAACGCCGGATATAAAAAAAGAGGGAGGCATTTAATGCCTCCCTCTATGAGAAATGGGCACAAAAGCAAGTCTATACTTTTATGCACCGATACCGCGTAATAAATTTTTTGTACATTCTTTCAGCACTTTTGTATTTAGCATCAGATTTATTTTTATTCTCTTCATAAATTTTTTCAATATTCTTATATTTAGCCTCAGCTTTCTTTTGATACTCCTTCAACATTTTTTCAGCCTTTTCAAAATATTGCTTGCTCCTCTCCAGAGAGAATTTAACTCCTTCTGCTTCATCTTCTTCCACTTTTACTTCAATAGTCCGCTTCTTTTTATCTCTAATTATTTGAAGTTTTAAAACCTCTCCCTTTTCTTTTTCCTGGATTATATTGCTGAGTTTGTCTGCTTTATTTACTTTTTTCCCTTCTGCAGAGACGATAACATCGCCTACTTTAAGACCGGCCTCAGCTGCAGGGCTGTCTTTTGTGACCTTGGTCACAAGCAAACCAGAACCTTCTTCCACACCGAAATATTCTGCTAACTCCGGATTTAACTCCTGCAGAGATACACCGATATATTTCCGTTCCCCCCAAAATTGGAGAAAAGGCTTCTGAACTCTTGGAAGCACTTCGAACTTAAAATCCTTAGGTAGCATCTTAAACGGCTCAGAAGGAAAAAGTCTGGGGAAGCTTGATTCAAACTCATGAATGATATTAGCTTCTGAATATTCACCCAGCGTTACCGTAATCTTCTTTTCTTTTCCATTTCTATCTACAACGACCGCAACTTTATCCCCGGGTTTCTGTTTCCTGATCTTATCCCTTAGCATTTTACTGCCGGTTACTTCTATATTTTCGAATTTCAGGACAATATCATCTTTTTTAAGGCCGGCAGTATCAGCGGGAGAGTCTTTTTCGACCTCAATGACTGCTACTTCGCTATCTTCATTTTCTCCGATATAAACTCCCAGCCAGCCTCTTTGAACTTTGCCCTTTTCCTTGATTTCTTTGGATACCTTTTTTACTAAATTGACAGGAATGGCCACTGCCAGAGCTGAGGAGGGCGACTCTTCCCGGCTAAAGGAATAACTCTTACTGGCGATCACTTTTCCTCCGATCTCAATAACCACATTATCATTATAGGTGCCGCGCACCAGCCCCACCAAACGCCCTTTTTTATCAATAACAGGGCTTCCGCTTGAACCTGGAACTACCCAGACATTCAGACGCACACTTTCTGGGCTTATAGAGCTGACAATCCCCTGGGTTACAGCTGCTGTATTTTCCGGAGAAATACTGACAACTCCCACCCAGGAACCAGGCGAAAGGTCCCCGCTGTCACCCCAATCAATAGCAGTCCATTTTTTACCTTCTGCTTTAACTACAGCTAAATGGGTCACAGGATCCATACCGAGAAACTCAGCTTTTACTTTCTCTCCGTTTATATCGATAACAAAAATATCTTCGTTGCGGGGAGATATAAGCGCGGTTGTGACAATGTACCCCTTTTTGTCAATAACGACTCCGGTCGCCACTTTCCTCATTCCATTTACAGCTTCGACTTTAACTACTGAGGGAAAGACTTTTTTTGTTATATCCTCTATTCCCTTTTCATCAACTAAAACCGGGGATGCATTTACACTAAGCATAAAAACACATAAACACAATCCCAAAGTCAAGATACTCTTTATTTTTGCTCTCATCTTTAACATACCTCCTTAATATATAATCTTGGTATCGGCGCTTTCAGAGACATGCTCTAATATATATATAGTCCCTCGGTCGCGTGACTGATTATGGACCTCACCCGAATAATTCAGAGATTCCGTAATCGGAATGCTTTTCCTGTTATTCAGCCTGTATCGTGGTTGAGTAGTAACTGGTGATTCCTTTTTCAGCTCTGAATATTCAACTATTGATTTCCGCGGGAATATTCCGAAGTTTATCACCAATAAGATAGTGGCAAATGAAGCACAGGCCCCTACAAAAGTCCATCTTAACCGTTTGGCTCTAACATGCTTTCTTTTTCTTAAATCAAGTTCCGCCATTACCCTATCTTCAAAACCGGGCGGGGCTTTGACTCTTTCTAATTTTGAAAGAAGTTCATATTCTTCCATTTTTATATTCTCCTGTTCTCCACAGAATTATTTATTTTTAAAGAAGCTTTTTCCAACTCCTCTTTCAGACAGTTACGGCCCCGGCTGATCCTTGCTTTTATAGTACCTATGGGCTTTCTCAGCATCTCAGCTATTTCCTCCTGGGTAAACCCTTCAATATCCTTAAGCACTACCGGAATACGGTAGCGGGGATGAAGTGTGTTTAATGTTTTTTTTAACTCTTTTACCATTCTTTCATTCTCATGATCATCATTCACCGCAATACCGCTGGATAGATGATTATGTACATTTTCTAAAGGCATATAATCATAACGCCACATTTTTTTTAATTCGGTTTTTGTCAGGTTAGCAGCAATTGTGTATATCCAGGAGGATAAAGGAGCAATAGGTTTATACTTATTAGCTTTAAAATAAACCCTCATAAAGGTTTCCTGAGAAAGCTCAACGGCTTTTTCATAATCTCCGGTCAATCTGAATATAAAATTTACTATTCTGCTTTTATACATAGTCATGATCTTCTCAAAAGACACATCATTGCCTTCCTGTACCTGGCGCATTAGCTTTTGTTCATCCATTCTCATATCAATAAACTGTATATATAATAGAAAAGTTGCATTTATTGGTAGAAAACAATACTTTTACGCTGAGGACACTTAAAATGAAAACCTTTATTTCAACTTACTTCGCGTAGCGAAGTGATGAAGGGTTGATTTGTTTTGGCGATTCATCGGCAAAAGAAATCAAGGTTTTCGTATTATCCGCATAAATCCGCCTCCTCAGCGTAAAATTTTGTTTTTCTCAGCTTTTTGGTTTTACCATTTACCATTTTCTATTTACTATTTACTGCTTCTCCAGCTCAATTAGTATCATATCCGGATCGACCAGGTCTCCTGGGGCAGCGTTTATTTTTTTGACCTGCCCCTCGATCGAGGACTTTATCTCATTTTCCATTTTCATAGCTTCTACAACAGCCAGTGTCTGATTCTTTCGTACTGCTTGTTTTTCTTTCACATCAATCTTTATCACCTTGCCCGGCATGGGAGCTTTAATAAATAGGGCATCTTCCTGTGAATCCTGCTCCTCCCCGGCAAAAACTTCGGCTTCATCAGATAGTTCTTCGACCATAAAATTATGGCCATTAATCCTAATATGGCATTGTTTTTTATCCGAGGCCAGATAAATACAGTAAGACCTCCCTCCCGTCAGAAGGGAAACAACATTATCTGAAATCCCACGTATATCCGCTCTTTTGCTCTCCTCGCCCAGAGATATATAGAATTGCTCATCCTTTTTATTCAGGGAGATCTCATGCAGATCTCCATCAATAATGAATTCATAATCCACTCTACTTTCCTCCTCCGATAGACCATTTTCCTAACTTATTCCAGGGTGAAAAGGTCTCTTTTGGCTCAGCTTCGTATCCCCTTCTCTGTTTATTTGTGTCCTGACTGTTAAAAGCAGCAACCGCCAAAGCCAGCTCTTTAAGGCTTTGCGGTTTTTCCGGCGGATGCCAATCCGGGAGGTTATCTTTAATAAAATCAGTTGTTGTCTTACCTGCCTTGAACAAAGGATGAGCGATCACGTCTTTAAGAAATCCAATGTTAGTCTTAATACCAAGAACTACATAATCATCCAAAGCTTTCTTCATCCTGCGACAGGCCTTATCCCGGTCCGCCGCCCAGACAATAAGCTTGGCCAAAATCGGGTCATAATATACTGGCACATCACAATCGCTGTGAATGCCACAATCATGGCGCACTCCTGGCCCAGCCGGTTCCTTAAGAAAAAGGATTTTCCCTGGAGAAGGAAGGAAATTGTTTGTTGGGTCTTCAGCATAAATGCGGCATTCAATGGCATGACCTTTTTGCTGAAGCTCTTTTTGCTTAAAAGCAAGCTTCTGCCCTGCTGCTATCTCTATCTGCTGATGAACCAGGTCGATGCCTGAAATCAATTCTGTTACCGGATGTTCAACCTGAAGACGGGCGTTTACTTCCAAAAAGTAGAATTTCTTATCTTTATCCAGGAGAAACTCAACTGTTCCGGCATTGTTATAACCGGTAACATTTATGACTTTTCGGGCTATTGCCCCCATCTTCTCACGCAACTCGGTTTCTAAGGCCGGAGAAGGTGACTCTTCCACAATCTTCTGATGTCTTCTCTGGATTGAGCACTCCCGCTCAAAAATATGTACTGTATTCCCGAAATTGTCCGCCAAAACCTGGAACTCAATATGCCTTGGTTCTTCAATATATTTTTCCAGATAAACAGAATCATTACCAAAGGCTGCTTTTGCCTCACGTTTGCCGGCTTCAAGCGCAGGTTTTAAATCTGCCTCTTTATAAACAATTCGCATGCCCTTTCCGCCCCCGCCGGCAGATGCTTTAATCATTACCGGATATCCTATTTTCTCAGCTTCTGATTTATATTTAGAAATATCCTTTAATGCACTCTTCATCCCGGGAATAATGGGTATGCCTGCCTTTTCCATCGTCTGACGGGAGCGAATTTTATCACCTACAAGTTTCATAGCTTTTGAGTTAGGGCCGATAAAAACAATATTTTCCTGTTCACACCGCTGCACAAACTCTGCATTTTCTGCTAAAAAACCATACCCGGGATGAATGGCTTCAGACCCTGTATCCTTCCCGGCCTGGATAATTCTGTCTATGTTGAGATAGCTTTCCTTTGCAGGAGCCGCTCCTACATATACAGCCTCATCTGCAGTCTGAACATGCAGACTGGATCTGTCAGCATCAGAGTAAACAGCTACGGCGGTAATATCCATCTCCTGGCAAGCTTTTATGATCCTAACTGCGATCTCTCCCCTGTTAGCTATTAATATTTTTTTAAACATCCTTCAGCTTCTCCATCCATTTCGGCTTTCTCTTCTCAAGAAAGGCTGCCATTCCTTCCTGCCCCTCCTTACTGACACGTAGATCAGCAATCATACGGGCCGTATATTCCCCGGCTTCTTCGATACTCATTCGGGACACATTAAAAATCAATTCTTTGCAATTAGCTACAGCTTGAGGCCCCGAGGACAATAAAAGCCGGCCAATTTCGTCAACTTTTTCCTCCAGTTTATCTCTTGGGACTACCTCGTTTAAAAGCCCGATCTCCCTAGCTTTTTCTGCTGAAATTCTTTCTCCGGTTAAAAAATACTGCCTGGCTTTGCTTTCTCCGATTTTGCGGACCACATATGGGGAAATCGCTGCCGGAACCAGTCCAAGCTTGACCTCACTCAGGCCGAACCTGGCCTCCTCGGAAGCAATAGCAATGTCACAGGCAGAGAGAAATCCCGTTCCCCCCCCGATTGCAGTACCATTTACCATTGCTATTACAGGCAGCGGTAGAGTATAAATATTTTGATGTAGCTCCGCTATTTGAAGTGATTCCTCCAGGTTTTGCTCAAAAGAATAATTAATGACCTCCCGCATCCAATTCAGATCTGCTCCGGCACAAAACGACTTACCTTTTCCGGTAAGGATCACTATCCGCACAGATTCATCATCTTTAATGCGATTAAAAACCTCCAGCAGTTCCTTTATCATGGCAGCATTAAAAGCATTGTGGACTTCAGGCCGGTTCAGTACTATCCTAGCAATCCTCTCCTTAACTACAAATAATATGGTTTTATATTTCCTTTCCTTCATTTTACATCCTGAAAATCCCGACTTTATAATCAGGAATAGGTGCATTCAGGCTCATTGCAATCCCTAAAGCCAATGACTCCCGCGTCTTTAAAGGATTAATAATACCATCATCCCAAAGCCGGGCGGTACTATAATAAGGGCTGCCTTCATGTTTATATTTCTCAAGAATAGGTTTCTTTATAGCTTTTTCTTCCGCCTTCGTTATTTTTTTTCTCTGATCTTCCATTCTTTTCTTTTTAACAGTTAAAAGCACATTAGCGGCTTGCTCACCTCCCATTACACTTATACGAGCATTAGGCCACATCAACAGCAGCCGCGGATCATAGGCACGGCCGCACATAGCATAATTTCCCGCCCCATAGGAACCGCCAACGATCACTGTAAACTTGGGCACATCCGCATTCGCTACTGCATGGACAAGTTTAGCCCCATCTTTGGCAATACCACCATGTTCATACTGCTTTCCTACAATAAATCCAGTGATATTCTGAAGGAATACAAGTGGAATCTTCCTCATAGCACACAGGGAAATAAAGTGGGCACCTTTAAGAGAACTCTCAGAAAAAAGGACTCCGTTATTAGCCAGGATACCAACTGGATACCCCATAATACGGGCAAATCCGCAGACAATTGTATTGCCGAAAAGCTCTTTAAATTCCTGAAACCTGCTACCATCTACTAAGCGGGCAATTACTTCCTTTATATCAAAAGACTTCCGTAAAGCTGCCGGGATAATACCATAGAGTTCCTCCGGATCATAGTAGGGATCTTCCGGAGAAGCACAATCAAGGCTGAATTTATTTGGCGGGTCAAGGGTCTCAACAATATTCCGGGCAATTCCCAAAGCATGAGTATCATTCCGGGCATAATAATCAGATACACCGGAAATCCGGCAGTGGACGTCAGCCCCTCCTAGGTCTTCATCCGACACCTCTTCTCCGGTAGCTGCTTTGACTAAAGGAGGGCCCCCTATAAAAATAGTACCCTGTTTACGTACAATGACTGTTTCATCACTCATAGCAGGCACATAAGCTCCTCCGGCTGTACATGAACCCATAACTATGGATATCTGGGGAATTCCTTTAGCAGAAAGCCTGGCCTGATTATAAAATATACGTCCAAAATGTTCTTTATCCGGAAAAGTTCCGGCCTGATGAGGAAGAAAAATCCCTCCTGAGTCCACTAGATAAATACAAGGAAGACGGTTCTCCATGGCTACTTCCTGAGCCCGGATATGCTTTTTTATAGTCATGGGAAAATATGTTCCTCCCTTAACTGTGGCATCATTGGCTATAACCAGCACTTCCCGGCCATGCACAACCCCGATTCCAGTCACCATACCAGCCCCTGGAGCTTGATTATCATACATATCATAAGCAGCCAGGGAATTGAGCTCCAGGAAAGGTGTATTTCGGTCAAAAAGTTTATCCAGGCGCTCTCTGGCTAGAAGTTTTCCCCGTGATCTCTGGAGCTTTTGATATTTTTCAGGACCGCCTTTCTGAATTTCAGCCAGGCGTTCCTTAAACTGCTTAACCACTTTTTTCATATTTGCGTGGTTATTTTTGTATTCCCCGCTTTTAGTGTCTATTTTGCTTTCTATTCTATACATCTATATATCCCCTTAAAAACCATTGTTATATTGTTAAAATCCGTAAATAGTAAATGGTAAATAGTAAATGGTAAATAGTAAATGGTAAATAGTAAATGGTAAATAGTAAATGGTAAATAGTAAATGGTAAATAGTAAATGGTAAATAGTAAATGGTAAATAGTAAATGGTAAATGGTAAATAGTAAATGGTAAATAGTAAATAGTAAATGGTAAATAGTAAATGGTAAATAGTAAATGGTAAATGGGAAATGGTAAATGGGAAAATCCGCTTCATTATTCACCATGAGGGACAAATTTATATCCATAACAGAGTATCCCCGCATGCCCCTCTTCAAAGAGTTTTCTAAACTCAAGCTTTACTTTCATGCCGATTTTAATATCCTCAAAAGCACAATCCACAATCTGTCCAGTCAGTCTGACTCCGTCTTCAAGCTCGATAATCCCAACCGCATAAGGGGCCTGATCAGAAAATTGGGCGGGCGGGACACGTATGATCGTATAAGTTATAACTTTTCCCTTCTCTGTCAGTTTGCTCTTCTCCAGCTTCCGGTTTTTACATTCCGGACAAAGCAGCCGCGGCGGAAAAAATGTAAGCTCGCATCTATTACATTTATTAGCCTCCAGCCTATATCTCTGAGGAATTTCTCTCCAGTATCTTGATGGCGTAGACATGTTTTCCTCCTTTCCTATTCTCTTTCCAGAATGTGAACGACACTGCTTCCGCCGCTCCCACCCATGTTTTGAGTCATTCCGACCCTGGCGTCCTTGACCTGCCTCTCTCCTGCTTCGCCTCTCAACTGCTTGGTAACTTCAACCACCTGAGCGATACCGGTAGCTCCGACCGGATGGCCTTTTGACTTAAGCCCCCCGGAAGTATTGACAGGGATTTTTCCCTCCATAGCAGTTAAGCCTGCTTCTACTGCTTCACCACCTTTGCCTTTATCAACAATTCCCAGGGCTTCTGTAACACAGATCTCTGCAATAGTAAAACAATCATGGACTTCAATGAGATCGATATCTTCCGGCTTTTTGTCTGCCATAGCATAGGCTTGTTTTGCAGCCTGATAAGTAGCTTCTAGCCAGGTCATATCTTTCCTCTGGCTTATCTGGATTGTATCTGTAGCATGCCCTGTGCCGATAACCTTGATAAGCGGTTTTCCCATTTTCCTTGCCATATCCGCCGGACAGATAATAGCTGCGGCAGCGCCGTCGGTAATGGGAGAGCAGTCCAGAATATTTAAGGGATCAGCAACCTTTACAGAATTTAAAACCGCCTCTACAGTAATCTCAAACTGATACTGAGCCAGGGGATTTTTTAAGCCATTATGATGATTTTTAACTGCCACCTTAGCCAGTTGTTCTCGGGTCGTGCCGTATTTTTGCATATGAGCACGGGCTATAAGAGCATAAAGCCCGGGAAATGTTATTCCCTGATAGCCTTCATATTCCTGGTCTGCGGCTGTACCCAAAGCATAGGTGGCTTCATCGCCGCCTACATCCGTCATCTTTTCCACCCCACTAGCCAGGACAATATTACTCATCCCTGAAGCAACTTCCATAAGCCCGAGCCTTAGGGCTAAACCGCCGGAAGCACAGGCGGTTTCCACTCTGGTAGCAGGTACTGGAAGCTGCCCGAGATAGTCAGCAAGAAGAGACGCTATATGCTCCTGACCTACAAACAATCCTGAAGACATAGAACCGATATACATAGAATCTATGCGATCAATTCCAGCATCCTCAAGTGCCAGAAGCGCTGTCTCTACATATATATCCCGGAGCGATTTTTTCCAAAGCTCTCCCCATTTTGTCATTCCAATCCCAATTACAGCAACATCTCTCATTTTTTCCTCCTAATCCGCCTTCCTGATTTTGCGTCTGAACTTGGCATATTCCCCGTATTCAAGGTAATTTTTGTTTTTATCCAGTAAATCCCTGGTCAGGGGTGCCAGGTTCCGTACTTCTTCGATATGATCTGTCACCTTAAAAATAAAGGCATCACTCCCGGCACCAGAACCATATGAGACTATCAAGACCATATCCCCGGGTTTGGCTATATCCAGAGTCGCAGCCAGCCCTAAGGGGGAAGAACCTGAATAAGTATTGCCAAGTTTATTGACAAGCCAGCCCGGCTCTATCTGTTCTTTTTTAAATCCTAACATCTTTCCTACTCGTAAAGGGAATTTCCCATTGGGCTGATGAAAGATAACATAATCAAAATCTTCCGGTTTCATATCATTATTCTGCATGATCCCTCTAGCTGCACCGGTTACATGTTTGAAATAGGCCGGCTCACCAGTGAAGCGGCCTCCATGCTGGGGATAATATTGGTATTCCCTGCGCCAAAAATCCGGGGTATCAGTCATATAAGCATATGTATCAACTATCTTTGCCACTATCTTATCACGCCCGAAAATAAAGGCCGCAGCTCCTGCTGCTGCCGAATACTCGAGGGCATCACCAGGAGCTCCCTGGGAAGTATCAGCTCCTACACCCATCCCAAATTTAATAACTCCTGCTTTGACCAGATTTAAGGCAACAAACATACTTTCTGTGCCGGCCTTACAGGCAAATTCAAAATCTGCTGTATGAGCCTCCGGAGTTGCGCCTAAAGCTTCAGCTACTACAGTACCGCTCGGCTTGACTGCATAAGGATGTGATTCGGAACCTATGTATACAGCTCCTATATCCGCAGGGTCTATCTTGGCTCTTTTTAGAGCATTCTTTGATGCCTCTACCGACATAGTAATAGTGTCCTGGTCAGGCGAAGGAACTGATTTTTCCTCCAGCATAAGACCTCTTTTATAGCTGGGTGCATCAGTTCCCCAGACCTTGGCGATCTCTTCGACCTTTATCCGGTTCCTGGGAATATATGCACCATAGCCGATTATTCCTTCCATAGACTTCCTCCTAATTGATATTTAAACATTATGTGAATTACTGACTGCTTTATTTAATACTTGAGCTTGCATTAAGAGAAATTTATATTTTCATAGAAATCATTTTAAGTCAAGAATTTTCGGGGTCAGACCTTTAAAACTTTTAAAATTTAGTGTATGTTTCTATTCATAATCTTAGATTTTAAAAGTTTTAAAGGTCTGACCCCGAATCTTGTGGTTGGATATGGAACTTTTTTTCCTTGAATCTCGTCTACATAGGTGTGATAAGTGGAAATAGAAAAAATTATAAAAAACTGCCTGGAAAGCAGACAAGGAGCCTGGGAAATGCTGGTTAATATTCACTCAAAAAGAATTTTCAACCTTGCATACCAGTTCTCCGGCTCATACCAGGCAGCTGAAGACTTGACTCAGGAGATCTTTCTTAAACTCTATTATTCTCTTCCCAAGTTTGATATCAATAAAAATTTTAACGCCTGGCTTATGACTCTATCCAAAAATTACCTTATCGACCAATACCGAAAAAAAAAACTGGAAAATGCATCCCGCGACGAGTTCAACGAACATCTCCTGGTTTCAGACACCTATAAAGGACCGGAAGAAGGAATTCTGGAGAAAGAAAACAAAAAAATGATCTGGAAAGGATTCGACCACCTTTCACCGGATATCCGGATGGCAGTTATCCTAAAAGATATCCAGGAGAAAAAGTATGATGAGATCGCAGAGATAATGTCCCTTCCCCTGGGAACTGTAAAATCCCGTGTGAGTCGAGGAAGACTGCTGCTTGCAAAAACTCTCAAAGAAAAGAAGGAGAAAAGCAATGGAATGTAAACATTATGAAAAACTTTTATCTCCTTATCTGGAAAACAGCTTGTCTTTAGACGAAAGAAAGGCTGTAAAAGCACATTTGGATATCTGTCAGGACTGCCGAAGCCTTCTGGGATTTATGCAGGAGACAATTAAATCACTCTCAGATTTTCCTGAAGTAGAAGTGACTCATGATCTATTCAACCGTCTCAGACAAATACCGGAAAAGAAAAATAGATTTAAGCTGAGATTTGACTTCCTGCTTCGCCCTTCGCTCCAGCCGGTTTTTGCAGCCGCTACCATTTTGCTTACCCTGTTCTCTTTCTATGCATTCAATCCCAACCGTGATCAGATCAACAGGTCGGTCAACCGCCAGATGCATCTCGGGTTCAGCAAGATTGAAAAACTTTATGCCCGGGCAGAATCCTTTACCGATTCCCTGGGCGAATATAAGGACGATATCATGGTTTCGCTTAAAAATCTAAATCCTTTAAGCGGAGACGAGTAACGAACTAATGGTATTAATGGAGGTATAAAATGGAAGATAAAATCGTTGTTAAAAAACTCCCAAAATCCCCGGGATTGGCTGGAGTCTTAGCTTTTTTCTTTCCCTTCGGAGTAGGCTCTCTTTATAACGGGCAGTACCGGAAAGCTCTGATTTACTTTTTTATTTTCGCCGGCTTGGTGACTCTACAGACAAGCGGTCACAATCAGCCATTCTTAGGATTATGCTTGGCTGGATTTATTTTCTACCAGATATTTGATTCTGTTCAGATTGCAAAAAACATAAACCGCAGATTTTTACAGCAGGACGAAAAAATAATCGAAGAAATCGAAGAAATTCCAGAAATGGTTAAATCCGGCTCAATCTTCTGGGGAGTATTCATTATTCTATTGGGCGGAATGCTTCTTTTAGCCAACTTCGAGATCTTAGACTATAACACCCTTTGGGAATTCTGGCCTGTATTAGTAATTGCAATAGGTATAAAACTCATAGTTGATTACTTTGTCTCAGAAAAACAGAAAACTGGAGGAGGAAAAAATGGCTGATCAGAGAAGAAGAGACCCACTTGCATGGGGAGTTATCTTGATCGTTCTGGGAGCGATCTTCCTTTTTCATAATATGGACATCGGTATCTGGGATTTCAGTGCCAGACTCTGGCCTTTAATCCTCATCTTCTGGGGTGGGTGGAAGCTGTATTTCGGTCTTAAAGACCGCAACGAAAACAGTAAAAATATTCGAGAAAAAAAATGAAATTCAAAGAAGTTTTTCTTTTAGTTCTTGTCATTGCAGCCGGAGTTTTTTTCTATCATGCTCAAACCGGAAAACTCAATATCTCCTTTGATTGGGATGATGGGTTGTTCTTCTCCTATAAGGAATTCACATTTCAGGAATCGCAGGAGCTGGGTCCCCCTTTTCCCAGAGAGCTGCAAATCATCAATGCTCACGGTGATTTAACGATAGACGGAAACGACCAAGATAAAATTCAAATTCTTTTTAAGAAAAAAATAAGACGCAGGAATGAGGAAGAAGCAAAAGAAATTGCAGACAGACTGAGAATGATAATAAACGAGGAGGGCCGCTGCATAACCGTTTCGACAAATCGAAGCGATTTTAAACGAAAAAGATTCAGGACCGACTTCCACATTTTAATCCCTGCCGGGATGAATATTATAGTAAAAAACTCCTTCGGAATGGTTAAGGCTTCAAATACCGGCAATGCTGATATCTTCAATACCCACGGGAAAGTTATCGCCACTGAAATTGAAGGAAATCTCATTCTGCAAAATAGTTACCAGGATGCGACTATAGAAAATGTCCTATATGACTGCCAATTAGAAAGCCGGCATTCTACAGTCAGTGCCTGTGGCATTAAAGGCAGCACTTTGATCGTTCACAGATATGGCAGAGTTCACCTTGAAAATCTGTCTCAAACTTTAACCATTGAAGGCTCGCATTCTAAAATATTCGGACAGAACATAACCGGCCCAGCTGACATTGAAAGTTCTTATGAAGAAATCAGCCTGATCGATATAGGACCAGTTGTAGTCAGGGGTAATCACTCCCCAATCAACATTCAAGATGCCCGGGGAAGTGTTGAGATCAACGACCATTACAGTCAAGTCGAATTAGAAAATATAGAGGGAGACCTTAATATCATAGGAAAAAGCACCGGGGTCACTGCTAAATATATCAGAGCAAACAGTATTTATATAAACACAACCTATGAAAATATTTCGTTAGAAGATTTTGCCGGAAAAACTTCAATAACATTATCTCACGGAGACATCATACTCGATCCTGCTCCTCTCACTCATTCTATCGAAGTAAAGGCTGCCTATTCAGGAATTATATTTTTATGGCCGGATAAGGAACAATATCTATTTGAAGCCCAGACAAAACACGGAGATATCCAGTGGAATCTTCCAGAAGAGCCTTCTGTTCGGGTAACAAACGGAAATTCAATTGTCAAAGCCTTTATGAATAAGGAACAAAGTAGAGCCATAAGGCTTTCCACAAGCTACGAAACAATACTGGTAAAAGAGAATAAGTAAAAAGGGTGGAACGGACATCTCTCTATTTATGGCCGTAGATCTTTTCTGAAAGGAATCCGTTAATCCTGATATTAAAGTATGAGATAAGATTAGCAAGGTCTTTTTTGTATTTTGTTACATAACGCACAAATCGCATTTCATTCTTGAAAAGCAAGTTTTCAAACTCATCTACTTCGTCCCTAAGTTCTATTAGATAGTGGTTAATGGTACGATACTGGGCATTGATATCGATTAAATCTTCTTTTTTTAACTCCGAAAAATCAAGAATGGGGGGTAAAGATTGTAATAAAATAAAACTTTCAGTCTGAAGGTCATTGACATATTCACTTATTTCTTGAAAAAATGACTTATATTTAACAGGCTTTTTCAATCTCTGTTCCGCTTTTTCCAATAAAATTTCATTCTGGTCCTTTAACGATATTATAAAATTTTTTATTCCAAAATATTTTCGCTTGAACTGAAATAAATCAATAAAATCCCTTCCGATATAGATCTTATCTTTGTAATTCCGCATTAATTCACGAGCTGTATGAGTATAGAATTTGATTTCATAACACCGCCCGTTAGAATCCCTTTCTCTCAGCCGGGCTAGTACCAGAAAGTTATTCTGTTCTATAAAATAACTGTTTACATCCAAAAGAACAGAATATATGGTCAAATTTTGCATTATGTAATCTTTGAGATAATTTAGAGTATCGGTTTTTTTTGTGGTAAATTCCCGGACATCTTCATTAGCAGTAGGATTAATAACTCCATAAGATGGAGAAAGCAAGTAAAGTACCATCCCTGCTCCAAGTTCAAAATGAAGATTTTTTAAAACATTCTTATGAAGATAATCATAAATGAATGGTTTTAGTTTCGGGACTTTTTTAATATCAAGCTTTGACAGTTCTTCTACTTCGTTCATTTAATTTCCACTTTCTCTTGATTAAATGTTATCACTTGTTCTCAAAAAAATCAATATGAATACTTTCCTAACCCACCCCGATTCAGCTTCCCATTTACAAAAAGCGCCAGCCACACCTGAATTTCATCTTCGTTTTATCCATTCAGGATTTAAATAGCGGCTTTTTTCTATCTCCGCAACAGCGGTTTTTTCTTTTTGCGTTAAAGTTTCAGGCTTTAATTTTATTCCAAAATACTCTGAAAAGCCTGAAGCCAAATAGCTGACCACACTGTCAAAGTAGACATCTCTGCCCAATACATTTGAAACAGGGATCATACGAATTTTCTCGCTTCCTTTAGCCAAACAGGAAACCCTCTTTAACTTTTCATCATCTTCCTTAAGGGGAATAGAGCCGTGCTGTAAGAACTTATCGCCTATCCTCTTCTGAGCACTGCCGATGACCTTTTTCCCTGCAACTTTAATCTCATTTTTTGCCGGATAGGAAAAACAAGGGAGATTTCCCCTTATATAAGCTGGATTAGATTTTTCTGCCAGTAAGGGCGCCATTCCCATTGCTTTTAATCCGAAAATCAATGCTTCAGAGATCCGCTTATAAGACTCACTTATTGTAGTAGTAAATAATTCTTTATCTGAAGAACAAATACAATAGGTTACTTCTTTGCTATGAAGAACCAGTTTTCCTCCGGTAATACGTCTTACTATATCGATTCCTTGTTCACGGCAGTAATCTTCGTTGACAACCTCCCTTCTTTTTTGCGAGTAACCTAGAGATACTGTGGGATTTTTCCAGGAATAAAACCTTAAATATGTCATCGGAGCATCTGTAAGAGATTGGAAGAGATAATCATCAACCGCCATATTCAATGATCCTCGTAAAGGAGTGCTATCTATAATAAAATCCCAAGCTTTCATGTTTCCATCACCTTTTATTAACTGAACTATTCATAAAAAATGAAATTCGGGTATGACTTGTGCTCGCTTCAGCCATATCAGAATTTCATAAGATAGAAGCCTTTTGACTAACATTTCACATTTCACAGCTTTTATCCATTTTCCATTTACTGTTTTCTATTTTACAATTTTTCCGTATCTGCGGCAACCTCGACTCGTGAATAATCCAAGTTAAAAATATCGATACGTCAGAGTTGAATTAGGGTTTAAAGAGCGGACAACGGGATTCGAACCCGCGACCCCGAGCATGGGAAGCTCGTGCTCTACCAACTGAGCTATGTCCGCCTAAAAAATTACATTTTAAAACACAAATTAGAAATCTATATTCAAAGGCATAATTTGTCAAGGAACAATCGTTTCTGGATTTCAATTATGATTCTTTCAATTGACATACGTAAACAGCAAATCTATAATCAACACAACAAATCAAATGACAAACCAATCACATCAGGATAGCAACCAGGACCGTATTTCCCGAAACACATCAATTATCGGGCCCAATCTTACCATAAAAGGCGATATCTCTGGAATAGAAAACCTGATTATACAAGGAAAACTTCAAGGTAATATACATTTAAAAAATCAGAACATAACCGTTGAGGAAAAAGGAAGTGTTACAGCTGATATCTGGATTAAAAACATTACCATAAAAGGCTCAGTCGAAGGAAACATACAAGCATCCGGCAAAGTTTTAATAGAAAGCAAAGGTCAAATGACAGGCGATATCTCCGCCTCCCGCATTTCAATTATGGAAGGCGCTCAATTTAAAGGCAGTGTGAAAATTATATCTATGTGAGTCTTATTTGTGCCGGTAATACTTTGCCGGAGTCTGACTTGATATATAATTGACAGCTTCCTGGATACATACTCTGATTGCCTGCTCAATTGGAGTTTTACTTAATCCTCCCAGTGCTACCGGAACCGAACCTATGCGAGTGGCGCCACCAAGGCCAAAACTCTTGGCATCCCCTACAACACTTGTAGCGGCAACGATCTGGGAAGTCTTAGTATCGATTATCCGAATATCAATTGCTACATGGCCTTTTTTTGCTCCACCAGCAAGACTTACACCGAGTATCCTGGTTCCTCCACCAGCTGCCTGTTTTGTGCCCTCAAATTCTGTAACTGCTGCAGTAATTAACAATTCCGCCCCGTATACTTCGCCGATTTTTGCTTCAGTCCCTTTCTTTATCCTTCCTGACGCACCCAGGTCCTGCTCGTCCAGCACTGCGTCCAGTTGTTCTCTTTCCAGCACGATGAAACGGTTTGAATTAAAAAGAGCTGTTGTCAACATATCCTGCATTCCATCCCCGATCTTTTTAAAGCTGTATCCCCACATTCTCAGCCAGCCGCCTGACCCTCCTCCGCCTTTTGCTGTTTTATCTGTAAACTCCCCGACTGCAAGCCTAGCTTTCGGCCCATCATATCTTTCGGCCTGAGCCTGGCTTATTGACGGTCCCCCAGTAGAAGTTACAGTTGCGGCCGGAGCACATGAATTGATCCAAACTAAAATCAAAACAAGTCCGAATAGTGCAGAATATTTTTTCATATTTTCCTCCTTCTAATCTAAAAGTATTATATGTACAAAATAGTTTGTTGTCAATCTGCTTGTTCCAGGAGTAATTTATTGAGAAGTAAACACAATAAATGCTATTATAAACTTGTAAAGTTAATGGATTTTAACAATGAATCAATGAAAAAATTTGAACTTCACTCCGACTATATACCTAAGGGAGACCAGGTAGCGGCTATCCGCAAACTAAGCACAGGCCTGTCTAATAACTATCCCCATCAGATATTAATGGGAGTGACCGGTTCCGGAAAAACATTCACCATGGCAAATATTATAGCGAAAGCCAACCGGCCGGTATTGATAATATCACACAATAAAACCCTGGCTGCTCAGCTTTATCAGGAATTCAGGCGCTATTTTCCTAGAAATGCAGTTGAATACTTTGTAAGCTACTATGACTATTACCAGCCCGAAGCTTATATTCCAGCATCAAATTCCTATATAGCAAAAGAGGCAACTATTAACGAGGAAATCGACCGGCTCAGACTGCGGGCGACCAATGCGCTTTTTAGGAGGCAAGATGTGATTATCATTGCATCTGTATCCTGCATTTACAGCATCGGCTCCCCGGAAACCTATAAATCAATGAGCTTTACTCTTAAGAAAGGACAAAACATCACCCGGAAACAACTTCTGCGGAAATTCACAAATATCCAGTATGAAAGACAGGAAGCTGAGTTTAAAAGAAATACTTTTCGCGTCCGGGGAGATGTCGTCGAACTTTTCCCCTCATATCAAGACCATGCCATCCGCATCCAGATAATAAACAACCGGATCTCCAGAATCTCTTTCATCGACCCTATCCTGGGTAAAGTTTTTTCTATTCCAGACAAAGTACTCATCTACCCCAAGACATTTTTTTCCACTCCCCGCGAAATCCTGGATTTTTCCATATCAGCTATTGAGAAAGAGCTGGAAGCCCGTATTCGTTTCTTTAAAGGACAGGGAAAAATAATTGAAGCAAATCGAATTGAGGAACGAACTCTATTCGATTTAGAAATGCTGGAGGAATTCGGCTGGTGTCCCGGGATTGAAAACTATTCTTTATACCTTAGCCTACGCAAACCCGGACAGCCGCCGTTTACCCTGTTTGATTACTTCCCCAAGGATTTTTTGACTATTATCGATGAATCACATGTTACAGTTCCCCAGATCAGGGGTATGTATCACGGTGACCGCTCCAGAAAGCAGACGCTTATTGAACACGGTTTCCGACTGCCGTCTGCTCTGGATAACCGTCCCCTTAACTTTCAGGAATTTGAAAAAAGGACAAAACATTTACTTTATGTCTCAGCAACTCCAGGAAAATATGAAAGAAATATTCCAGGCTCAAGAGTAATAGAACAGATCATCAGACCAACAGGCTTGACTGACCCAAAAATTGAAGTCCGCTCCGTCAAAGGCCAGGTCGATGACCTGAAAGCCGAGATTCAAAAACAAGCAAAAAAAAACGAACGTACTTTGGTAACGACTTTAACTAAAAAAATGGCCGAAAACCTTTCCCGCTATTATCATGAACTCGGGATAAAAGTCAGATACTTACACTCTGATATCGAAACACTGGAGAGAGTTAAAATACTGCGGGAGCTCCGCAAAGGAAAGTTTGATGCCCTGATCGGAATAAATCTTCTGCGAGAAGGTCTTGACTTGCCGGAAGTATCATTAGTAGCAATTTTGGATGCGGATAAAGAAGGTTTTTTGCGCTCCTCGACTTCCTTGATCCAGACTTTTGGTCGTGCTTCCCGAAATATTTCCGGAAGAGCTGTCCTCTATGCTGACAAAATGACAAATTCAATGAAACTTGCAATAACAGAAACAGAAAGACGCCGGAAGATCCAACAGGAATACAACAAAGAACATGGAATCACCCCAAGTTCAATTAAAAAGGACATAACTGAAATCCTGCAGAGTTTATATGAACGTGATTATTTTGACTATCCTAAAATAGCCGAGGACAAAGATATCTATTTTTCCCCGAAGAAAAGAAAGCAAAAAATGGATGAACTAAAAAATCTTATGGGAGAGGCAGCCAAGAACTTAGAATTTGAAAAAGCAGCTAAATTCAGGGACGAATTAAAACAGCTTCAACTGAGGGAATTAGAGATTGAATAAAAACGACTTAACTCAATTTGCAGTCGAGAAACTCCCTAAAAAACCTGGTATCTACTTTTTTAAAGACAAGAGAGAAAAAGTGATCTATATAGGAAAAGCCAGTTCCTTGAAAGAACGGGTGAAATCATATTTTCAGCCCACCTCAGATTCAAAAGTATTAAATATTCTGAATGAAACCAGCAAAATCGACTATATCTTAACTGACTCGGAAAGAGAAGCTGCTTTCCTGGAAAACAATTTCATCCGGCAGTACCAACCCAAATTTAACCTGCGTTTAAAAGATGACAAGAGTTTCCCTTACCTGAAATTGACCATAGCGGAAAAATACCCGGGAATATATCTTACACGCAAAGCAGCCCATGATAAATCCAAGTATTTTGGTCCTTTTAGCCCCGCTCATCAAGCCCGAAAAACTATTCATATATTGAATAAATATTTCGGGATAAGGTCATGTCAGGAAAAGATACCTGGAAGAAGAAAAAGACCTTGTTTGGATTATGATATCGATCTTTGTTCAGCCCCATGTGTAGGATATATCACAGAAACTTTATACAGGGAGAGAGCTGTTAATGCTCAAATGTTTCTGGAAGGGAAAGTAAAAAAACTTAACCAAGTTTTAACAGAAAAGATGCATAAAGCATCCAAGCGTCTGGAATTCGAACATGCCAAATATTACCGCGATCTTATCTTGACCCTTGAGCAAATCAAAGACCGGCCCAAATTAATTTCTATTAAATCAGAAAATAAAGACATATTAGGTTATGCCAGCATTAATGACAGGGTAGGGATATATGTTTTTAGGATGCGAAAAGGTAAGGTAATCGAATCAGAACACCGAATCCTCCCTCTCCAATCAGAAAAAAACAATAAAAAGGTTATCTCAGAATTCTTGGGCGACTATTATTGCACGTCTCAGGAAATTCCGGAAAAAATCCTGCTTCCTTTTGAACCGGATGCACTCCCCCATTTAAAAGAAATAATCGAGAATAGGAAAAATGCTAAAGTTCTATTGTCCTGCCCCAAAAAAGGAAAAAACATGAGGCTTATTAAGCTTGCCAATCGTAATGCAGCTCTCTTGTTTGAAAAAAAAGTAGAAAAAGATCAGCCCCTTAAAGAACTTAAACAGACTCTCGGATTAAAAAATATTCCTCGCCGTATCGAAGGATTTGATATTTCCAATACCGGAGGACAGGATTCAGTAGGCTCTATGTCAGTATTTGTTAACGCTAAACCGCTTAAGAGCGATTACAGAAAATACAAGATCAAATCTATCAGCAGACCGGATGATGTAGGAAGCATACAGGAAATCATTTACCGTAGATATGCCAGAGTCTCAAAAAATATGGGTCATAAACCTGACCTCATCCTGGTTGACGGGGGAAAAGGTCAGCTTAATGCCGCTGAAAAGGCTCTAAAAAAATTAAACCTTATTAAACTTCCTCTCCTAGCTTTGGCAAAGAAAGAAGAGCTTATTTATTGTCAAAAATACCCCCATGGTTTGAGTTTGGATAAAACTTCCCCTGGTTTGCGACTCCTTCAAAATATCAGGGATGAAGCCCACCGGTTCGCTCTTGATTTCCACCGCAAGCGAAGAGAAAAAAAGAGTACGGCTTCTGAGTTGGATAATATTCCAGGCATCGGCCCAAAGCGTAAGGCAGCTCTTTTGAGCCATTACGAGAGTATAGATGAAATAAAAAAAGCTCCGCTTGAAGAACTTAAAAAGTTAATTGGGGCCAGGGCAGCCCAGGCCCTTCTGCAGGATTTAAAGTAAAAGCGGCAAAAAGAATCAGGTTAATTGATTAAGAAAACCGTGAGCAAGGATAAGCGGGCATGGTTCTTCTCCTTTAAGGAGAAGAGAGCGAAGACTGTATCCGAGCGGATTTTCCACGCTGGGGAAAATCAGCGTGTTTTCGTATCAACTAACCTGATTCTTGCCGTTCAAATTACAAGCCTTACAAGCAAGCTGAGGAGGATAGCGACCGAAGTGTTCAGCCCCATGGAGATAAACGCCCATTTCCTTCCGAGCTCTTTCCAAAGCATCGCTACAGTGGATAGACAGGGAATAAAAAAGCTTATAAACACAGTAAATACAATCAACTGCTGGCGGGAAATTATCGTCATCAAGCTCTGATAATCTGTTCCCAAGGCCTGAAGCATCATTATCAGGGATAGTTCTTTTCTTAGAAATCCAAATATTAAAGTAACACCCAGGTCACGAGGTAATCCCAATGCTCCTTCTACAAGAGGGGCTAAGACAATGTTGAGAGAGGCATCCAGATGAAAAAACTGCATCAATCCCAGGACTATACTCCCGGCAATTAAGATCGGCCAGGCAAATTGTACAAATGACTTAAGTTGGAAATATATCTTCCGCCAGATATTCATTAGGGAAGGAATCTTCAAGGAAGGGATCTCAAGGATCAATCCCGGGGAATGTGTTTTAAAAAACAATGATAATATTTTTCCTAGCAGACCTACTAACAGCATATTGAATAAATAAAAACCAAGGGCCCAGAAGGGACCTAAATAAAATGCTACCAAAGCTAGTATGATCGTAGTCCGGGCGGAACAGGGAATAAAAGGAATTAGAAGAGAAGTCATGATTTTATCCCGCCGTGACTCTAAAATGCGAGTAGAAAGGATCGCCGGCACATTGCAACCAAAACCAAGAATAAAAGGAGATACCGATTTTCCATGCAACCCCATCTTGTGCATAAAAACATCCATAAGAAAACCGACGCGCGCCAGATAACCTAAATCCTCAAGCAATGACATCAGGAAAAGAAGTGGAATAAAATAGGGAAGGACGATTGCAATCCCCCCCCCTACTCCCTGAAACAGACCATCAACCAAATAAAAAAGAATCCCAGTTCCTAGGGTAGCAGATAGATACTCCCGTATACTACTTAAGGGCCCCAGCAGTAATTCCTCCAGAGGGCCTGCAACTCTAATAATAATAAAGAAAAATCCAATAAAAACACCCAGCAAAATAACATACCCCAGAAAAGGATGCATAATGACATCATCGACCCGTTCCTGCCAACCTATACTTTTCCCTCGGGTCACTTTACTGGTTATCTCAAAGATCTTTAAGGCTAGGTGATGCCTTTCAGCTTCTATTACTTCATAAGCGGGAGCATTATGTCTTTCCTCCAATTTGTCCCTGGCTCTCTGGACAGCATTTCTAAAGGGAATACTTATCTCCGCCAGCATCCGCATAAAAAACCGCTTCTCTATCTCGATCGCCTTAATGGCAGTAAATCTTTTGTTTGCTACAATATAAAAATCCTCCGGTATTGACTTCTCAACATCTAAAACAGCCTCCTCTACATCCCTTGACCATTCTTGCGTAACAGGAGATCTTTTCTCGTCCAGGCTTTTTATTGCTGCCTTCATAAGTTCTTTAAGGCCGCGCCCATGTGAAGCAATAGTGGAAATTACCGGGACTTTTAGAATTTTTTCCATTTTTTCAGCATCAATGTTTATTCCTTTCTTCTCTGCCAGGTCAGTCATATTAAGAGCTACGATCATTGGATATTCAAGTTCTATTAATTCCAAGGTCATTTCCAGGCTTCTCCCTAATATGGAGGCATCCAAAACATTAATGATCAAATCCGGCTTTTCTACAAATAAATGGCTGAGCGCGACTTTTTCTGCTTCATCCGACGGATTCAGCGAATACAAGCCGGGTAGGTCAATAATATTTAAGATTCTGCCTTCGACATTAACTTTACTGTGGGTATGTTTGACTGTGGTTCCCGGAAAATTAGAGGTTACCGCCTTAAGCCCTGCAACAGCATTAAAAAGAGTACTTTTCCCACAATTAGGCTGTCCGATAAATACGACATCCGGATAACTCTTATTATTTGCCAACTATCTCTACCATGATCTTACTGGCAACACCTCGTCCTAATGCAACCGATGTATCTGACGATAGGTCTTTTATAAGAACAGCACCCCCAAAAATACCATGTGAATCCAGCTCGATTATATCATTTTTATGCAATCCCAAGGACAGTAGTCTTCTCCGGACTCCATGACCACCTGAAACCCCCATGATCTTCAGCTGCTTATTCCGCGGCGCACTTATTAGGCTTATCATTTTACTTTTTCAATCCTTTTTTATCCAAACTTAAAAGAGGATAATAAAGAAACCTTCGAAAAATTGCAAATACTTCCTCATTACCAGGATTATTCACGATCTATAATTTACTAAATATATCTTTCATATCGACACTTTTTATGAATAGTCCAGGATTGACAATTATCCCCTATTTCTGTTACAAATAAACAAATGTTTAACTCAGTACTCCAAAAAATATTCGGCACAAAAACCGAAAGAGACCTAAAGAAGCTCCAACCCATAGTTTATGCCATAAACGAACTTGAACCCAGCATACAGAAACTCTCTGATAGTCAATTGAGGGACAAAACCAATGAATTTAAAACCAAATTAGAGCAGGGAGCTACCCTTGATGATATTCTTATCGAAGCCTTTGCCGTGGTCAGAGAAGTCGCTAAACGCAAAGTTAAAATGCGCCATTTTGACGTTCAGATTATGGGAGGGATAATATTACATCAAGGCAAAATAGCTGAGATGAAAACCGGTGAAGGAAAAACAGTGGTAGCTACCCTCCCCGCTTATTTAAATTCCCTGACAGGAAAAGGAGTCCATATTGTTACAGTAAACGATTACCTTGCCAAACGTGATGCGGAATGGATGGGCCCGGTCTACAAAACCCTCGGGCTTGAACTGGGAATAATCCAGCATGATATGGATGAACTTGTCCGGAAGGAAGCTTATGAAAAGGACATAACTTTCGGCACTAATAATGAATTCGGATTTGACTATTTACGGGACAATATGAAATTTCGCCTCTCCGATCTTGTTCAAGAGCAACACAACTTCGCAATCGTCGATGAAGTTGACAGCATTCTTATCGATGAAGCTCGCACACCTCTTATTATCTCAGGAGCGACAGAAGAATCAACTGCGATTTATTACAAAGTAAATGCACTTGTACGTAAACTTAAAAAAACAAAACATTTCAAGGTAGATGAAAAAAGCCGGACTGTTGTTCTTACTGAAGAAGGAGTCGCTCAGGCGGAAAAGGACCTCAAAATCAAGAATCTATATGACCTAATCCATATGGACCTTATCCACTCCATTAACCAGGCCTTAAAAGCCCATAATCTGTTTAAAAAAGACGTTGATTATATGCTCAAGGAAGGAAAGGTCGTAATAGTAGACGAATTTACAGGGCGTTTGATGCCCGGGAGACGATACAGTGATGGCCTCCACCAGGCACTGGAAGCCAAGGAACAAGTCCGTATAGAAGCTGAATACCAGACTCTGGCATCAGTCACCTTTCAAAATTACTTTCGTATTTACGACAAATTATCCGGAATGACCGGTACCGCAGTAACAGAAGCCGCAGAATTCTACTCCATCTATAAACTTGAAGTAGTTGAAATACCAACCAACAAAATGCTTATCCGCACCAAACATCATGATCTGATATACCGCACAACTAAAGAAAAATGGGATGCGGTTGTCGAAGAGATTATTGAAAATAATCAGAAAGGCCGCCCTCTTCTTGTAGGAACAATATCAATTGAAAATTCAGAACACTTAAGCCAATTGTTAAGAAAAAAAAAGATAAAGCACAATGTTTTAAATGCTAAATATCATGAAATGGAAGCTAAAATAATAGCTCAGGCCGGAAGAGTCGGGTCCGTAACAATAGCTACAAATATGGCCGGGCGCGGTGTTGATATCCTCTTAGGAGGAAATCCAGAGCATTTAGCAATAGATACTTTATCCACAAAGGGAATCGATACATCCGATATACCCAAAGAAGCCTGGGAAAAAGCTCTGGAAGAAGCTAATAAGATCACATCCACAGAAAATAAAAATGTTTTAGAGATGGGAGGCCTGCACATTATAGGAACAGAACGACATGAAGCCCGCAGAATCGACAACCAGTTGAGAGGAAGGTCCGGAAGACAAGGAGACCCCGGCTCCTCCCGTTTTTACCTTTCCATGGAAGACAACCTTATGCGTATATTCGGAAGTGAACGCATTTCTGGATTAATGTCCCGGGTCGGAATGGAAGAAGGAGTTCCTATTGAACACAAAATGGTAAGCAAAGCCATTGAGAGAGCTCAGAAACAGGTAGAAGGTCAAAATTTTTTAATACGAAAACACCTTCTGGAATATGATGACGTCATGAATAAACAGCGGGAATCAATCTACAATATGCGCAGAGATATCTTATCTGGAAAAGATATGGGAAAATATGTTAAGGACCTAGCCGTTACGTTAGTTGAATGGTTGATGGAAAATTTTACAGACAAAGAAAAATCTCCTGAAGACTGGGATATAGAAGGTTTCAAAAAAGCTTTTAATGCCCAGTTCGGAATTAAATTAGATGAACTAAATATCAACTGGGATACTATAAATTTTCCTGACCTTAAAGAAAAGCTTACCAGTACTCTTAAGGACCATTACCAAGAAAAAGAAAATATTATCGATAGAGACCGCATGCGAGAATTCGAAAGAGTGATCATGCTGCAACTCATAGATTCACAATGGAAAGACCATCTCTTAGGAATGGATTATCTAAAAGAAGGTATTGGATTACGCGGATATGGACAGAGAGATCCCCTAGTTGAGTATAAAAAGGAAAGCTATGACATGTTTCAAGCAATGATGGATAGAATTGAAGAAGAAACCGTCAAATACCTTTATCTGCTTGAACCAGTGGCTAAGGAAGAGATGCCGGAACGAAAAGAACAGACTGTCTATTATCAGGAGCCGGCTCGAAATGCTCCTGCTCCAAAAGGTAAAAAGGCCAGGTCAATAATTCCTAAAAAAAGGAAAAAAAAGAAAAAGAAGAGATAAGGGGGAGGAATGCAACAAAAAAAAATAAAACAAGGTTTTACATTTGACGATGTTCTGATCCTACCTGCCAAATCAGATATTCTGCCCACCCAAGCAGATGTTTCGACAAAGCTAAGCCGCAATATTTCTCTTAATATCCCCATTGTCAGTTCAGCAATGGATACTGTCACTGAATCAAAAATGGCTATTTCTCTCGCCCAGCTTGGAGGGATCGGGATAATACACAGAAACATGTCGATTCAGGAACAGGCAGAAGAGGTGGACAAAGTCAAACGGCATGAAAGCGGCCTGATAGTCGATCCCATTACTATGCGGCCCCAGAACAAGATATTCGAAGCCAAGGAGGTCATGAAAAAATACAAGATATCCGGGCTTCCCATAACAGAAAAAGACGGCAAATTAATCGGAATATTGACCAACCGAGACATCAGATTTGAAACCAGGCTCACTCTTCCGATAAAAAAAGCTATGACCACAGAATTGATAACCGTCCCTTTAGGCACCTCATTGGAGGAAGCAGAAAAACTCTTTCATAAACACAAGATCGAAAAAATCCTGATGGTTGATGAAAATTATTCCCTGAAGGGCCTTATCACTTATAAAGATATCCTCAAGCGAATCCAGTACCCTAAATCCTCAAAGGATAAAATGGGACGTTTACGTGTAGGAGCTGCCATAGGCGTATCCGATGATACGATGGAAAGAGCTCAAGCATTGATCGAGGTAAAATGTGATGTCCTAGTTATAGATACTGCTCACGGTCATTCCCAGAGAGTACTGGACACCGTTAAATCAGTAAAAAAAGAATTTCCGGAACAGGAGCTGATTGCCGGCAACATCGGTACGGCTGAAGCAGCCGGAGATTTGATAAAACTGGGAGTGGATGCAGTAAAAGTGGGTGTTGGGCCAGGCTCGATATGTACTACCCGTATTGTATCCGGCACCGGCATCCCTCAGATAACAGCCATTCAGGATGTCTTCAGTGTAACAGAAAATGAGGGCATCCCTCTTATAGCTGACGGGGGAATAAAATTCTCTGGAGATATAACAAAAGCAATTGCAGCAGGCGCTAGTTCAGTAATGATGGGAAACATACTGGCCGGAACCAATGAATCTCCCGGAGAGCTTGTAATATTTCAGGGACGCTCCTATAAAACTTACAGGGGTATGGGTTCAATTGAGGCTATGCGGAAGGGAAGCCGGGACAGGTACTTTCAGGACTCAGTTGAAAATGAAACTAAGCTTGTTCCTGAGGGGATTGAAGGCCGCGTTCCTAATAAAGGGAGTGTCTCCGCTCTTATCCATATGATGGAAGGTGGGTTAAAAGCTGGAATGGGATATGCAGGCTGCAGTACTATCAAAGAGCTTCAAAAAAAGGCCAGATTCATCCATATCACCCCTTCTGGCATGCGGGAAAGCCATGTACACGATGTGGTCATTACTAAAGAGGCGCCCAACTACCACTTAGACTGAATTATTCACAAGAATATCGACATTTTTTATGAATAATTAAGGCTATTTGATTTCTTTAATTTTATTATTACCATCTACCAATACAATCTTCGGCATATAATAATCTGTTTCTCTATCTTCCATTAAAACATAGGTTGCGATTATCAGACGGTCTCCTACTTCCACTTTATGGGCAGCAGCACCATTGATCCCCACAACTCCGGATTCAGGTTCACCCTTGATCAAATAAGTTATAAACCTTTCACCATTTTTTAGATTATACACATGAATCTGCTCATTAGGCATCATGTCAGCAGCTTCCATCAGACTGGCATCCAGAGTTAGACTTCCATCATATTCCAGGTTTGTTTCTGTTGCAGCGGCTCTATGCACTTTAGATTTCAGCATTATTCTTTTCATATCTTCCTTCTCCTAATTTTTACAATAATATTATCAATCAGCCTGACATTGTCAATAAAAACTGCCACAGCTATTAGTGTTTTATCCTTGATTTGCTTTAGCGATTGAAGATTCTCAGAATCTACGATCTCTACATAATCAATCCTTGCTAAAGGCTCGGATTCAATTTCAGTCTTTATTCTTTTTAAGACCCGGGCAGCATTTTTTTCCCCTGCCTCCACCATCTTCCGGGCTCTTGCGAGGCTCCTTGAAAGGCATAGGGCAGCTTTTTTCTGCTTATTATCAAGATATTCGTTACGGGAGCTTAAGGCCAGGCCACTTTTTTCTCTTATGATCGGCAGTGCTTCAATTTTTACATCCAAATTTAAATCACAGGCCATTTTCTTTAAAATAACCGCCTGCTGGGCATCTTTTTGTCCAAAAAAGGAAATGTCAGGCCTAACAATATTAAAAAGTTTCAGGACAACAGTACACACTCCTTTGAAAAAACCCGGTCGTGATCCACCGCACAGCCTGTCCTGTAAATTTTTCACCTCAACATAAGTTTTATACCCCTCAGGATACATTTCCCCATCTCCAGGGATAAATATCAAATCCACTCCTTCCTTTTCTAAAACCTCTATATCACCCTGAATATTTCGGGGATACTTATTAAAATCTTCATTTGGAGCAAATTGAGTCGGGTTTACAAAAATACTGACTATCGTACAATCACATCTCCGGGCTGACTCCTGTACAAGGCTTAGGTGTCCGGCATGTAAATACCCCATAGTCGGCACAAAACCAATACTTTTTCCCTTCCTCCTGAATTCCTTAACAAATTCTTTCACTTCACAGATCGACTTTACTGTCTTCATTTTATTCTAATTCCTTCAGGTCCTTTTTTGACTTGAAGTGGTAGGAATACCTGTCTTCGGGAAATGTTTCAGATTTAACATCTTCAATATATCCTTTTACCGCCTTATTTAAAACCTCATGCAACTCTGCATATTTTTTCACAAACTTGGGCAGATACCCGTTTGAATATCCGACTAAGTCATGAAAGACCAGTATTTGCCCGTCACATAGAGGCCCAGCTCCAATTCCAATGGTGGGAATTTCCAATCTCCGGGTGATTATTTCTGCCAGCTCCATAGGCACACATTCCAAGACTACAGCAAAAACCCCTGCTTTTTCCAGATCCACTGCCATCCTAACAATTTGTTTTGCCTCCTCTATCTCTTTGCCCTTGACTTTAAACCTCCCCAAATGATATATCGACTGAGGAGTAAGCCCCACATGCCCCATTACAGGTATATCTGCTTCTATCATAGTCTTTGTCAATTCCAACCTTTTTTCAGAAGCTCCTTCGATCTTCACTGCATTAGCCCCTGCTTCCTTAAGAAAACGGGAAGCATTTAATACAGTCTCTTCGATGGAAAGATGATATGAAAAATACGGCATATCTCCTACAATCAACGCTCTTTTTACTGCCCTAGCTACAGCCTTGGTGTGATGGATCATCTCATCCATAGTCACAGGAATTGTATTCTCATATCCCAGAACTACCATCCCCAGTGAATCTCCAACTAAAATCACATCAATTCCTGCCCGGTCAACAATTTTTGCAGTCGGGAAATCATAAGCAGTAAGCGCTGTTATCTTCCGGCCTTTCTTTTTCATTTTTCGAAGAATCGGCAAGGTTACTTTTTGGATTGTTTTTTCTGACATTATAAATCCTTTCTCCCCATCCTGCCTTTAATATCAGGATTGAGGTAAAGTCTATTTATTTGATTTGCTCAATGGAACATAAAAAAACGGACTTTTTTTCATTTGTTTGATCTTGTCAATAAGATCAACAACATCCCTATCCTGGGAAAATTCCAATTCATCTGCTTTAACTACCAGCAAAGGCGTTGCCTGATAGTTAAAGAAAAAATAATCGAAAGCTTCGATAATATCTTGTAGATATTTTTCGGATATGTTCTTTTTTATAGAATTCTCTTCCTTTATTATCCTTTTTAAAATCGTAGAAAATGAAACCTGTAAATAAACGGTCAGATCCGGCTTAACGACCCTTTCTGAAAAAATATTATTTATTTTCTCATATACGATAAGTTCATCATCCGCCAAAGTCTGGTAAGCATATATCTTGTCTTTTTCAAAAAGATAATCACTGATAATTCTTTCCTGAAACAGATCTCTCTGCAGAAGCTGTGTTTGCTGGTGATATCGGTTTACTAAAAAAACAAGCTGAGTGAGAAATGAAGCCCCTTTACTCTCATTATAAAATTCTTTCAGATAAGGATTATCTTTTCTATCAAAAACCGCTTTTGCTCCGGTTTTTTTAGCTAGCATTTCGGCAAGTTTTGTCTTTCCCGAATTCATAACACCCTCGATTGCAATATGCTGGAATTTAAAATTATTGGCATCAAACATTTATTCACCCAATACCGCATAAACATAACGAATAAAGAAAATTAAGTCAAATGTATATCAAACTGGAGTTCCCCCATTTTTTCTAAGCTTCTGGGCTATAAGCAAGAATCAGGTCAGTTGATCCGAAAACACGCGAATTTTCCCCAGCGTGAAAAGGTTTGAAAGCTTCTGATTAGAGCCTGCAGCTTCACGCTTTTTACTTTTTCTTATAAGATTTTTCCTGCTTGCGAATTTGTTCGATTTCTTCCCTGACTGGTATTATTATCCAGGCAATTACATAAAAAATAAGCATTGGAAAGATTGCTGTCAATAATCCAACAGCAACAAATATCAGTCTGATCAAGGTCGAATCGACCTCCAGATACTCCGCCAGCCCAGCACAAATTCCGCCGAGCATTTTATTACTCTGAGCTCGGTACAACTTCTTTGTCATAATTTTCTCTCTATATAATGATACGCATTTTATCTCAAAAAGTTCCTCCAAACAAGATAATAAACATTTTATTAGCTATTTACATTTTTCCATTTTCTATTTACCATTTACAGTATAAGAGGAACACTATGCCTATACAACCAGTTTTGATCAACGGGTCATGGCGAGATTCTAAATCTCCTATAGGGAACTTCCAGTCCATTAATCCGGAAACAGGGATTGCTCAAGGAAAGAGATACCCCATTTCCAGTTTTGCTGATATTGAACTTGCCCTTGCCGCTTCGCACTGGGCTGTTAAGGAACTCGAATCTATTTCTCCGGAGAATATTGCTAAATTCCTTGAACTCTATGCCTCAAATATCGAAGATCGTGCCGGCATCTTATCCCAGACCGCAGCAATTGAAACCGCTCTTCCTGAAAAATCCCGCTTTCGTGATATTGAACTGCCCCGCACTACAGGTCAATTACGCCAGGCGGCAAGAGCTGCTAAAGAACGTTCATGGTGCCGGGCTACCATAGATACTAAAGCCAATATCCGCTCTAAATTCAGCCCTCTGGGAGGGCCGGTTGTTATCTTTGGCCCGAATAATTTTCCATTTGCCTTTAACTCCATTTCCGGCGGGGACTTTGCCGCCGCCATTGCCTCCGGAAATCCAGTGATCGCTAAAGCAAATCCCGGTCATCCGGGTACAACAAGGATCTTTGCAGAAGCAGCCTTAAAAACACTAAAAAAATGCGGTCTTCCTCAGACAATGGTCCAGCTTATATATCATCTGCAACCTGAAGACGGCTTTAGACTTGTATCTCATCCCTTAACCGGAGCCACTGCATTTACCGGCAGCCGCAAATCAGGAGTTGCTTTAAAACATGCAGCCGAATCAGCCGGCAAATTGATCTATATAGAAATGTCAGGCCTCAATCCTGTCTTTATTTTTCCCCAGGCTCTTAAAGAGCGCGGGAAAGAAATCGCAGAAGAGCTCGGCCAATCCTGTACTCTGGGAGCTGGACAGTTTTGCACAAATCCAGGACTGGTTGTCCTCTTGAAAAATCAGGATACTGAAAATTTCATAAAAATCCTCGCTGAAAAACTAAGATCAACTCCTGCCGGCCCTCTTTTAAGCAGGCAAGTACTCGAATCTCTGGTTGCAGCTGTTACTTCATTGAAAAAATTCGGCGCTGAAATAGTCAGCGGTGGTAAAGAACTTGACACAAATGCATTCAGTTTTGCCAACACTCTCCTTAGGGTCACAGGTGATAATTTCTTAAAGAAAAGCAAAAAACTCCAGACAGAAACATTCGGCCCATCCTCTCTTATAGTAGTTGCAGAAAACATCAAACAAATGATAACTATAGCCGCTCATTTGGAAGGGAATCTCACAGGTTCTATTTACAGCCATACCGCTAAAAAAGAAGAATCCCTTTACACTGATATTGAAGCAGTTTTGCGGACAAAAGTGGGGCGCTTAATAAATGATAAAATGCCGACCGGGGTAGCTGTATCTCCGGCTATGAGCCACGGAGGTCCCTTCCCTGCTACCGGACACCCAGGTTTCACTTCGGTAGGGATTCCTGCTGCAATGCTACGTTTCTCAGCTCTGCACTGCTATGATAATGTGAGAAAATACCGCCTGCCGGCTGAACTTAAGGACAAAAACCCAACCGGTAAAATGTGGCGTCTAATTGACGGAACATGGACACAAAAAGATATTTAACCTGGGCTATTCACACTGGCATGGACACAGGTAAGTCCCTACGAAAGACAGGGATTTCCCCCAGCGGGAAAATCCCTTCCTGTCCTCACAACGCTCTCCTCGAGATTCTCTCGAGGAACCATGCCCGCGTTGTTCCGGATGGCTTTCTCCGGGATTTACCAGTATCCATGCTAGCTTAAAGTCTGAACTATTAATAATAGGTGAAATTCTGGTGTGGCTGAAGCGACATTGAAGATTTAGCCTTCTGATCTGAAATATGATCCTGGATTATTCACGAGTTGAGGTTGCCGCAGATGCGAGGCACAGGGTATGCAGCTGTGGTCCTTCACCGCAAGTACCCTGTAACGAAGCAGATACGGTAAGATCGGCTCGCCTGTAAGGTAAAATATGTATGCATTAAAGAAAAGTCTTGGCAAGAAAAAACATAAGAATCATACCCTTAATGAATAACATATTTTATAAAGTGTTAATCATGTTAAATTTGTATGGTGTGCATACATATTTTATGAATAAACAGGATCCGCAGGCGCCGAGAAAAACGAAGAGGAATGGCGTTAAAAATCTGAAGCGAGCACAAGCTACACCCGAATTTCATTTCTTATGAATAGTCCAGGTGGACCTGGGCTATTCACGGCCCGTAGGGTAAGAAATGTCGATTATAAATAGAGATTATATTGTGAACGAAATGGTAAATAGGATTTACTTCGCAATCAATATTGAATATAGACCTAAAAGGACGTATCATACATATCGACATTTCTTATGAATAGTCCAGGTGGACCTGGATTATTCACGAGCCAAGCTTGCCGCAGATACAAGGCACAGGGGATGAAGCTGTGATAAAGGCGGAAAATGGAAAATAGATAATGGTAAATGGAAAAATCATGAACTGTTAGTTAAAAGACTTCTATTTAATGAAATTCTGATGTGGCTGAAGCGACATTGAAGATTTAGCCTTCTGATAAGTTTTTCGAGGGAATCCGACGTAGTCGGACGTTGAGCATGTTTGACCCACGGACGGGGGGAGTTGCGCAGACGCCGAGAAAAACGAAGAGGAATGGCGTTAAAAATCTGAAGCGAGCACAAGCTACACCCGAATTTCATTTCTTATGAATAGTCCAGGTATGGCTTAACCACCTTAATAAGCTCCGGCAAATCCATTTTAATCTCTTTTAAGTGCTCGACCTTAGGGATACCATTTCTCGTCCAGCCTCTTCGTTTATAAACCGCGTCAAGTAATTTTTCATATGCTTCTTCTCTGTGCTTTCTTGTGATCTTGACCTTCTCCGCTGTTGATTTTCCTTCCGGATCAATTCCGATTATTTCCTTCATCTGCTGGTCATATCTATCCTGCCTGGACTCATACTCCTCCACGGTCACAGGTCCGGCAGCCCGGTAAGGCTGGGCATCATGTTTCCTCTTTCCATATCCTCTCCTGAGATTAAATATCCTCTGGAAATTATAGACCCGCTCTGACTGCCTTATCAATTCATGCTTGTCAATATTTTTCCCGGTTACAGCATTAAATATAGTGACATAATTATCAAGATGCTCAGGAACTTTAGCCGGTTCATCAGTCTCAGCATTATCCGCCGGTTCAACATCATTCCACGGCAGCTTACATAATCCCATCAGGCCAAACCAGGTTCTGAACATAGGAAAATAATGCAGGGCTTCAGCTTTATCCTCAAATGTGGGGATCTGTTTATTTACCATATCCATAAAGATCAACCAGGCTTCATCATGCTGGGGGCCTTTATTGGTCATGGCAAAACCACCTTGTTGAGCCAAAGATTCTTTTGCTACATACTGGGAATATTCCAATCCTTTGTTTTCCATCCCTATATCCTGGAGGAAATCCGGATCCGCTCCATAATCCTTAACAAATTTTTCTTTCATTTTACGCACACCTAATCCTGCCACCAAGCCAAACCCTTCTCCTTTGGCCATTTGATGAATAAGTTCCAGGGAAGCTGCGGCATTTCCAAAATTCATCTTCAAACCCCCGGTGATATCCTCATTGATCATTCTGTTTTCAAAGCACTCCATGATAAAAGCGACTAAGGTTCCAAATGAGATAGTATCAATTCCATATGTATCACAGTAAAAATTTAATTCTAAAATAGCATCTACATCAAAAATACCGCAATTAGAGCCGACTCCGCCTGCTGTCTCATATTCTGGACCCTCAACCGTCACTTTTTGCCCTTTATATGGCCCTGTTTTAAGCTCAAAATTCTCAACTGTTTTACAACAGGACATCATACACCCAAGCCAGCATCCATCCGGCTTCCCTTGAGTAAATCTAGTCTTTAAAACTTTAGAGTCCATCTTGGAAACATCCTTATGGGACCCATATTTAAAATTGTGTACAGGCAGAAGGTCATAATCATTCATGATCTCTATGAGATGGGCAGTACCGACCTGCTTCATCTGGGATTGTTCATCATCCAGTTCCCGCATTTCTTTGGCAAATCTTTTTCCCCTTTCCATAATTGCTGGCAGGTCTACAACATTATTCATATTCGGCTTTATTTTTCCCGATTTAACAACCAGGGCTTTAATATTTTTATTTCTAAAAACCGTACCTATACCACCACGACCAGCCTGTTTTATCCGGCATTCTTTTCTTTTAACATCATACCAGCTGAAGTTCAACATACCGATTAAAGTATTTTCCGCAGCACTTCCAGCAGAGACTACAGAAATGTTCCTTTTATCCTTTTCGTCATCAGCATACATCTCTGTCAACTGCTCTACTAGGATATGTGAGTCTACTGCTTCTTCCGTCGCTTTTTCGATAGAAATAGTCCCTGTAGTACCATCAATAATTAATATTACATCATCCTCAGCTTTCCCCTGGAGTTCAAGAGCATCAAATCCGGAAAACTTTAAAAACGGTCCGAAGTAGCCTCCGACATTACTATCTATGACCAGGTTCGTGGTAGGAGATATGGATACGACAAGAGATTTTCCAGTACCTGAATACTGAGTGATCCCGGCTATAGGCCCAGGAGAAATAATGATCTCGTTTTCCGGGTCATCCCACTTGGTATCAGGTTTGGTTCCATCCCACAGCAATCTTAACCCAAATCCTTTTCCCCCGATAAACTTCTCTTTCATCTGTTCTGTCACCGGTTTTTCTTTTATAGTTTTATCACTGAGGTTAATATAGAGCGTGCGGTTATTATAACCTCTTTCAAGCTCAGATAAATCATAGGAATACTCTCGTAAAAGCTCATGTTTAGCCTTCATTTCCTTTACATTCATGTCTTATCTCCTTATTTTTTATGAATAATCCAGGTTAAGTAGTCTCATATTTTTGTTTACAATATGATACTCATAATAAATGATATAATCAATTGCCTTTTAAGGTTCATACTTGATATTACGTGACCTTCTTGCTATAATCCAAAATTACTCCGAGTCAAAAGAGCTAACGCATCTCAGCAATGTTCTTTGACCGTGAGCCTGGTTCTCCAACAAAAACGAGAAATCCAGGCCAGGGCAACCCTGGAAACGGGGTTACCTTCCGTATTTGAAAAGGAGAAATCATGGACACCAAAAATGCAATCATATTCAAAAAAATCAGTTTCAGTTTCCTGATCACAGGCTTACTTCTGCTTCCTTCCCTGGGTTTTTCTCAAAAATATCAGGAGAAACAAGAGAAAAAATTAAAAAAAGACCAAAAAAAAATAACTGAAGAAATTTTGGTCTTGGCTGAAGATCCCAAGGAATTACCCGTATCCACGGTTACAAAGCTGGGTGCGACCCAGATCGAACAGATAAAACCGCTTGATCTCTCCGAAGCTATCCGTTATGCGCCTGGAGTTGCAGTCTCTTCGGGTGAGAAATCTGTATATACCTTAAAACTAAGAGGAATGGATGCAAAACGCATCGCCCTTTTGATAGACGGAATACCTATATATGAGCCTTATTACAGCACTTTTGACCTAAAAACCATTGCCACAGGGGGAATAGATTCCCTGCAGATCACAAAAGGCCCCTCATCAGTACTCTATGGACCTAATACCTTAGGCGGAATAGTCAACGTTATAACCAAGAGACCCTCAGGAAAACCGGTATTATCAATAAATACATCTTTAGGGGGGAAAAGCACTCGAAGCCTGGGACTTCAATCAGGTTTTCAATGGAATCGTTTTGCCTTCTCAGGAACATTGCTCTACCAGGATTCAGATGGATTTTATTTCCCGGATGAAAAAACCGGAAGCAGGATGGAAAGAAGCAGTAGTGAATATCAAAGAACAAATCTCAATGCTAAGCTCTATTATAACCCCAATGATCAGACCGAGCTCCTTTTTAACAGCAGTATATACCTTTCTGATTATTCTATGCCGCCTGAGATCAATGCTTATAAACCCAGATACTGGCGCTTTAAAAATTGGGACAGATATAGTTTTAATACTGGCGGATACACAGCTTTGGGACAAAAATCAACATTGCGTTTCCGCGCTTATTATGTGGAATATAATAATACCCTGGATATGTTCAAAGATGCTGAAATGACCCAGCGCCGTTTTGAAAGCACCTTTGATAATGCTGTCTACGGGCTTTTCGGCCTCACAGACATATATATAAGCCGGGAAAATCAGCTTAAGATTTCCATAAATTACAAAGGAGATGAAGCACGTACTCAGGGTGATGTAGGTGAATCCTGGGACATATTTGACCAACTAACTTTCTCTATCGGCATCGAAGACCACTTAAGACTTTTTGACGACTGGAAACTTGTCGGTGGCCTTAGTTATGATTATCTCGACAAATTCTTAGGTTCTGACAATTCCAGGCTTAATCCCCTCCTGGGAATTAAATATTCTCCAATCCCTGAGCTTGATATGCACTTTTCCTGTTCCAAAAAATCAAAATTTCCTTCTATGCGTTCCATGTACTCAAGCTCCTCCGGAAACCCTGACCTTCTCAGCGAAGCAGGAACAAACTGGGAGCTGGGATTTACCTATAAAAAAGACATCTTTGTTACAGGCGCAGTTTTTATCACCACTTTTAAAAATATGATAGACAGTGTACGCCTGCCTGAATATGGTTTTCAACGCCGCTATTTTAATATCGCCAAAGCTTACATTAATGGTTTTGAAATACAGATGCAGAAATCATTCCCCTGGCTATCCGCCACTTTCAATTACACCTATCTTGACCACCGTAATGAAAGCGATGACCGGCCTCTGGATGCGCTGCCGGCTCACAATCTGAACTTTAACTGCCAGGTATTTCCACATAAACAAGTACGTATCGGGTTTATGGGGTTGATGGCATCCTCCTCCTCATGGCTGGATTTCTACTCCCAAGAACTTCTAAATATCCCTGCTTATTTCAATCTGGACTCAATAATATCCTTTCAGATCAACCGGTATGAGTTATTTGCTAAGGCAACCAATATATTCAACCTATATATTTATTCTGAACCCGGATTCCCCTGGCGCGGACGCTACTTTGAGCTGGGATTCAAAGCTTCGCTTCTGTAAACATCCCCTCCCTCATCACTTCGCTTTGCGAAGTAATAGGAAACAAAGGGATTTCATCTAATCTTTATAACTACTAAATCCTGCTTATCCGGAATACCGTCCAATGATGCCAGTATCGCCTGGAAAATATTGCTGGAGAGCTTAATGACAAATTCATTTATTTCAACTGCAACGCCATCGGCCTCCAAAGAAATTTGATTATTCTTTTTCATATAAAACACCAACGTATCAGAATATTCGTTGACATCCTTTAAAGAAGCAAAAATCCCAAGAGCGATATTCCTGACTATCTGTTGGGTAAATCTATTTAAAGGAATATCCTTCTTATCAATTGTAAAAGATATTTTATTGTTCATTTTTATACTCCTTCTCCAAAAGATCAGCGATTTTAACGGTCTCTTCCGGATTAAAAACCGGTCTATTTATTTCTATCTTTTCATCTGAGACTACAGCAGCCAACTCATTGAGCGGACATGTCACTTTTTCTGAGATGCCCTTTCGCAAAACCTCTATCTTACGAGTTTTGTGGTCATCCCGTCCCCCTTCGACCAACACAAAATCAGCTCCCGGGAAAAACTCCCAGGCAATTCCTTCATAACTTACTTCAGCATCATTTCTAAAAAGCACAGCTACCCGCTCTGGAGATAACATTGCTGTGCTGTCTGCTCCCGCTTCCATGAATTGGCTGGAATCCTTCCCCTCAGGGCTTAATGTAAAACCATGGACACAGTGTTTGATCACAGCTACAGAATATCCCCTTTGAGATAATTCTTTAATAAGCCTCTTTATTAGCTCTGTTTTACCGGTATTAGAATCCCCCACAAAAGAAATCAATCTCATAAGCCGAGTTCTTTGGAAATCCCCTGCATTGCCTTAAGGCAAATTGAAATAAATTCATCCAGCTCCATGTCGATATTGGCGATCTGTTCGATATCCTCACGTTTTGCTCCCCTGGCAAAGCTTTTTTCCTTATACCTTCTCTGGATAAACCCCAGGTCTACATCCTCTAATTTTTTATTGGGGTGCATCAATGTGGCAGCAATAATAAGCCCTGTCAGAGGATCAATAGAAAAAATCGCCCAGTCCATTTTACTTTTGCAGGGAACGATCCCGGCGTGAGCCTGGATAGAATAGATAATATCTGAGCCCACATTAAACCCTTCCAGAATCTTAACTGCCTCTACAGTGTGTTTCTCTGGGTCTTTTTCAGTCATCTCGTAATCAATGTCATGGAGGATCCCGGCTAACCCCCATTTTTCCACATCTTCCCCGAGTTTTTCCGCCAAAGCTCTCATACAGGCTTCTACAGAAAGCGAGTGCTTCACCAGGTTCTTATTTTTCAGATTTTTTTTCACTAATTCGAAAGCTTCATTCCGGTTCATACCTAAATCTCCTTTATTTTTATTTGCATCTTCTTCATCACTTTTTGTGATTTCAAAATATATTTCAGCTTCAGACTTTTCTTTTTCATCCTCAGCCAAAACTTCAATCCGGTGTATCCCTTCATCTTCGGGAAACCAGCTCCAAGTATTCTCCTCTGATTTAGCCTGAACAATCTCCCGTTCCTGGGTAAATGGGACCACCGGTAAGGGGAAAAAACCAAAATTAATTTTTATAAAACGGTGGGAATAAAACTCATATTGAGGAAGATAAAATCCAGTGACCTCTGCCGTAAAAACAACTTCTTCATTAATATTCCGAGGAGAAATTTTGGAGGCAGATAAAGACACCTTAACTTCCTTTTGCATGAATATAAGCTTCGCAGTTTCTTCATCCTCATCATAAACTGAAATTATCAGGTAGGGATCTACCCATAAAGGATTACTTCCTGCCTCCCACAGGGCATTATAACTTCCCTTCTGTTCTCCTGTTTTCGCATCAAAACAGATCAGCTTATCCGACATAGATGAGACAACAATTTTATCATCTGCAAACTCCAATCTGTAAAAACTTCGGGCAGGAACAATGGTCCACCATATAATAGTCCCGTTTTTTTTATTCAGACAGTATAAAACATTATTGTAACTCAGAAAATAAATCCGCTTTCCCCAAGACACAGGAAAAGAATGAATGATGCCTCCAGTTTTTATCCGCCACTTGACTTTGTGCTTTTTAATATCAAAACAATAAAAATAATGATCATAGGACCCAAAATAAAGCAAATTATTATCCACCAGGAAACTGCCCCTGACTTTACCTTCAGTCTCATAAGTATTAATAAGAATGCCGTCAGTGTTGATAAAATATATTTTTCCATCATCGCATCCGAAAATGACTTTGCCTGCTGCTGATACGGGAATCGACTTTATCTCTCCTCCTGACTTGAAAAACCAGAGCTTTTCCCCTTTTTCATTAAGAGCAATAAGCTTCCCTTTCTCAGTTCCTAAATATACTTTTGAGCCGCTTTCATGGACGCCACTTGTAATTTTATCTCCGATCTTTGTTTCCCATATTAGCTTTCCCCTCAAGCTCAGGCAATACAATATGCCCTTATCATTATGCACATAAAAATTATCCTGTCCTCGGTTCAGAGGTGATTCTATTTTTCCCTTGACCTGAAATTCCCAAGCCGTTTTTTTTTCTTCAATGTCAAAACAGATTACTTTCCCCCCCCGAGTAGAAAAATACAATTTGTTTTTTTCTCTGTGAATTATCTCAATAGGCTCACTATCAAAAAAACTTTCCCGGATTTTTTCCATTGGGAAGATGATCCCATCAGGGTAAAGAAGTGTCTTTGCCTTAAAAAGCGAACATGAAGCCAAAGCCAGGATAAGCAATATAATAAAAATCCGGTAAATGGAAAATGGTAAATAGAAAATTGAAGAAAATTGTTTCATTTATTCATTGCTTTAGGTTGACAATAGGTTTTTATGATAACATTTTTTGCCCTTACTTCTCAATCTGAAAAAGATAAAATAAGCAGCTTTATTGGACAATTCCTCTTTCAAGATGAATCGATGCTCTTTACTTAGAATCAGCAAGCTGTTATCATTTTATAAAAAGTCCTATGATCGATTACATTCAACTCTATAAAATACGTAAAAAGGTTAAAAAAATCATAAAAGAAAAAATCAAGGATGATGAACTAGCTACAACAAAAAACTCATGCATCGGCTGTTTAGCGGATGATATCAGCTGGGAAATATATTATCTGCTTAAGGAAAAATGACGTATTATTCTTCTGATTTTTGCTTTGATTTTAATTTATTCCACCACTCGATTCTTTTTCTAATCTCTTTTTCCATACCTAGATCACCTGGTTCATAATATTTTCTTCCCTTCAATTCTTCAGGTAAAGTCTCCATAGATGTTGTGCTGTTCTTAAAATTATGAGCATATTTATAATCTTTTCCATAGCCTGTCTCTTTCATCAAAGATGTAACCGGATTCCTTAGATGCAGGGGAACAGGCTCAAAAGGACTATTCTCAACATCCTTCATAGCATTTTTAAAGGCAGCATAAGCACTATTACTTTTCGGTGCTGAGGCTAAGTATATAACAGCCTCGGCAAGGGCAAGTTCTCCTTCAGGAGACCCAATAAATTCATAGGCATTTTTTGCATCCATGGCAATCCTCAGCGCATTTGGGTCGGCAAGGCCAATATCCTCCGAGGCAAACCGCACTAATCGTCGAGCGATATAGAGACGCTCCTCTCCGGCGGAAACCATCCTTGCCAACCAATAAAGCGCAGCATCTACATCACTGTTTCTCAAGCTTTTATGCAGTGCGGATATCAGATTAAAATGTTCTTCGCCTTTTTTATCGTATAGTAGAATACGTTTCTGCAGAGCTTCTTTGACTTCAGCAGGTGTAATCATGCCTTTAATTGCAAGGTTTGCAGAAATTTCCAATGTATTTAAAGCCCGCCGGGCGTCACCATTGGCATAATTAATAATATTTTGTAGGGCTTGATCTTCTATTTTTATCTTAAGCTTTCCCAATCCTTTTTCCTTATCCTTAGATGCCTCCCTGATAATATTCTTAAGAGTATCATCTGATAATGGTTTTAGAACAAGAACCTTGGTACGGGAAAGCAAGGGAGCAATGATTTCAAAGGAAGGGTTCTCTGTAGTAGATCCAAATAAAATTATATCCCCTCTTTCACCATAGGGTAAAAAAGCAGCCTGCTGGGCTTTATTAAAGCGGTGAATCTCATCGATAAAAATTACGGTTGGCTGTTCATACATTTTTTTATGATCTTCAGCTTTAGACATTACTTTTTTTACTTCCTTAATACTAGAAAGAACTGCACTGAAAAATAAACATGGAAAATCAAAACGGTCAGCTAATATGTAACCTAAAGTCGTCTTACCAGAACCGGGAGGACCCCAAAAGATCAGGGAGACCAATTGTTTTGACTTTATAAGACAGGACAGTATTTTCCCTTCACCAAGCAGGTGTTCCTGCCCGTAGAACTGGTCGAGTGATTTAGGCCTCATCCTTTCAGCCAAAGGAGTGTGCTTTGTTATTTTATTGCTCATAACTCAGCTGAATTATATCATATATTGACGTAAGTATTTATTCCATGATAAAGTTAATTTTCCAATATTTTTTATGAATAGTTCAGGATATGAAACAAAAGAATAATATTCCGGATAAACTTGTTTTTACTCTCAAGGAAGTTTCCCGCTTAACAGATCTTGAATCAAAAATAATCGAATCCTGGGAAAATGAATTTTATTTCCTCAATGCCGGCCAGACACGTTCCGGAAATAAGATCTTTAGAAAAAAAGACCTGTCAATAATAATCCGCATAAAAGAACTGTTGGACAGCCAGGGTTTTACTTTAGCTGGAGCAAAAAGAAAGATAGAGCAAGAATTTGGAATCAAAGGTTCTGCTCCCGTCCACCCTGAACGTCTGAAGAAAATCCTCTTCCAAATCAAAAATCAACTCAAAAGCATTATCACAGAGCTGGAAAAATAAAACAATAAAACATTTTCCTTTTGTTATATTCAGTTTCTCTGCTATAATGACCATCCTTACAGTCGGGACGTGGCGCAGCCTGGTAGCGCACACGCTTGGGGTGCGTGGGGTCAGCGGTTCAAATCCGCTCGTCCCGACCAGTTTCATTCTTGCTCCCTTATTAAATATGGTGGTGCTATTTTCTATTCTCCATTTACTGTTTTCCAGAGTCTTTGTTTACCTTTGTATTAATTTATTTTATACTCTCTAACCTGGATTATTCACGAGTCGAGGTTGCTGCAGGTGCGGAAAAGCGGAAAATAGTTAATGGAAAATTGTAAATGTAAAAAACCTTGAAATGTGAATTGTAAAATGTAAAATGTTATGGTAAAAGATTTTTCTATAACGAAATTCTGATGTGGCTGTAGCGACATTGAAGATTTAGCCTTCTGATGAGTTTTTTCGAGGGAATCCGACGTAGTCGGACGTTGAGCATGTTTGACCCACGGACGGGGGGAGTTGCGCAGACGCCGAGAAAAACGAAGAGGAATGGCGTTAAAAATCTGAAGCGAGCACAGGCCACACCTGAATTTCATCTTT
>JAUVXM010000134.1 GCA_030603565.1 Candidatus Aminicenantota bacterium | reverse complement strand
TTAACATTTTGTTCACAATATAATCTCTATTTGTAATCGACATTTTTTACCTTTCAGGCAAGCCGATCTCACCGCATCTGCTTCGTTACAGGGTATTCGCAGTGAAGGACCACAGCTTCATACCCTGCGCCTTGCATCTGCGGCAACCTCGACTCGTGAATAATCCAGGCTAAGTAAATATAGAATAGTAAATAGAAATGGCAGAGAAAAGCAGGAAAAACAGGAAAACCAGTAAATTGTAAATGGTAAATAGAAAATGGTGAAATATATAAACCTGGAAACAAAAAACCGGGGAAGTCAGGGTAAAGACAGTTGGCGGTTGGCAGTTTGCAGTGATTTTAATAATGAAACAATGAAGCAACTTACAATTTGTATTTTACTTTATATTATATGCATGACATCTATTTATGAATAGTGCAGGTTTAGACTGTCCCCTTTAAATACATTTTTCTTTTTTTTTCCTCGAATTTTTCTATGGCGTATCTTAGTGTTGTCCGGGGCATTCTTTGGTAGTGTTTTTTCAGAAAATCTTCTTCCACCTTTTGGTCTCTTTTTCCGATCTCTCTAAGCATCCATCCAACAGCTTTGTGGATAAGGTCATGTGGATCATTAAGGAGTATTTTCGAGAGCTTTAAGCAGTCTTTAAAATCATTGTTACGGATAAAAGTTAAAGTTGAAAGGATAGCGATTCTTTTTTTCCAGAGATTGCTTGAATCTGCTAATTCATAGAGGATTTTTCTTTTTTCAGCTTTATCAAGTAAATAATGACCTACGATTTTGGGAGCGAAAATGTCAACCAAATCCCAATTGTTGATCCTTTTATAATTTTTTAAATAGAAATCGAATAAGTGCTTTTTGCTTTTTTCGTCATCAGCTTTATTATATTTATCCTGCAATATCAAAAGACCAAGAAATCTTTTTTCATGAATTTCTGTATCCAACAGGGTTTGAATATTTTTGATGGAAAAATCTTTGCCCTGTTTGGCGATTTTTCTTAATACCGGGACTTTGATCCCTAGGAAGATATCCCCTTCGCCGTATTCCCCTTTGCCGGTTTTAAAGAACCTTTGCAGGTTTTTCGCTTGTTCAGGGTCTTTATGTTGGTGTAATAAAGTTTCAAGTTTCTTCATTTCTCTGAACTATTCATAAAAAATGTCGTTATGTATGAAATTCAGGTGTGGCTTGTGCTCGTTCAGATTTTTGACGCCATTCTTCTTCGTTTTTCTCGGCGTCTGCGCAACTCCCCCCGTCCGTGGGTCAAACATGCTCAACGTCCGACTTCGTCGGATTCCCTCGAAAAAACTCATCAGAAGGCTAAATCTTCAATGTCGCTTCAGCCACATCAGAATTTCATTAGTATCACATCTTCCGAATAAAATAAAACATTTTGTTTTTCCTATCTGATAGTTTTTATTGACAATTTACACCAATTAGTGTAAATTGTATTCATGAAACGGAGGGAACTCGAAAAGAAACTCCTGAAACTAGGATGGAAATTGGTAAGACATGGGAGCAAGCATGATATCTGGACTAATGGAGAGTACGAAGTCGTAGTTCCCCGACATGTTGAGATCAATGAGTATACTGCAAAAGGAATTCTAAAAGAAGCAAAGGGAGGCATATGATGCGATTAGCAGGTCGAGTGTTTAAAACCGGCAGGTATTGGGCTATAGAAGTACCTATTCTGGGAATAGTGACCCAAGGGTATACAAAAAAAGAAGCCTACGAAATGATTCTTGATGCCATCGGATCACTTGTGAATAAAAAAGGATTTAAAGTTGAGGTGTTCCCTGGCAAAGATCACTATTTTGAAGTTGGTTCTCCTGATTTGGCAACTTTAATTGCATTTTTACTTCGACGACAAAGAATGAAACGAGGTCTTACTCTAATGGAGGTCTCCCAACGGCTAGGAGCAAAATCGCTCAATACATACGCACGCTATGAGCAAGGGAAATCAATTCCAACCCTTGAAAAATTCAGCCAGCTCATGGCTGCATTATCACTGGATAATGATTTTGTCCTAACAGAAAGCCAAACTGGATAGGAGTTTGGTCTTTATGTTGGTAATGATTTATCCTTAATTTCATCAAATTTCCACTCTCTGAGTCTACATCACCCATAATACAAATAAAAAACAAATCCAGTCAATTAAAAATCCGCAAGAAATAGATCGATTTACTATTGTTTTAAAAATAACAATCGATTCCTTGTGAAAAATTGATATGTTATAATTTTGAATAATGATCTTTACAAAAATACGGATAACTGAATATATTTACTTATCCCTTGTGCTTTTACTTTTTACACCTGTTCTTTCAGCTTATGACACTCCCTTAGATCTTGAAAAATATGTCCTCCGTACATGGGTTATTCAATCCGGGCTTCCTCAAAATACCATCACATCCTTAGAGCAGACTTATGACGGCTATATCTGGATTGGGACAACAGCAGGCTTGGCCAGATTTGACGGAATAAAATTTAAGACTTTTTTAAAAGAAAACTCTCCCTTACAAAATAATAGAATTACGTGTTTATTCGAGGATTCAAACCAAGTCCTCTGGATAGGCACCGATGGTGGAGGTTTATACTCTTACAGGGATGGAAACTGGGAAAATTACAATACAGAGGAGGGCTTGTCCAATCCCAATATCCGGGTAATAATTGAAGATTGGAAAGGCAATCTCTGGATAGGAACGGACTACGGCCTGAATCAACTGAAAATTGATATTATTGTCCAAGTTTTTACAACCAAGAATGGGCTGTACGATAATATCATTACTGATCTGACAATAGATAATTCGGGTAATCTATGGATCGGCTCCCTACAGGGTGGCCTAGCATTTTACTTTGAAAACGTTTTTACAACCTTTGGCTACAATGAAGGGCTCTCGAATATCTCGGTTTTATCATTAACAGCTGATCACTTGGGGAATATCTGGATCGGCACAATGGCGGGTCTTTATTTTTTAAAGGAAAATGAATGGATCATCCGGTCAGTGCCAGGAACACATTATACACCCATAACATCAATTTTTGAAGATAGCGAGAGATCCCTTTGGGTGGGGACTATGTCAGACGGTTTGAAAAGAATATTTGCCGGCTTAAAGTCAGAGCTATCTGCAGAAAAGGGCCTCCCGGATAATTATATAAGGTGCCTTCTGATTGATAGGGATAATAACATCTGGATCGGAACCGATAAAGGCGGCTTGGTTCAATTAAAGAAGCCTCAGGTCAAAAACATCTCCAGAGAAAATGGACTTCCTGAGAATACCGTCTATACAGTGATGGAGGACAGCAAAGGTTTTGTCTGGGTGGGGACAAGAAACAGTGGCCTTTGCAAATTTAAAGATACTCAAATAAAAAAAACTTTCAATATAAGATCAGGTATATCTTCAAATAAAGTGCGGGCTCTGTTGGAGGATAGAAAGGGCGGTATTTGGATCGGGACTGAGGATAGAGGGATCAGTATTCTTCAGAATGGCCGGATCACCCAATTAAAATCTAATAACGGCTTGTATTCAAATAAGGTTAATGCATTTCTTCAATAATAGAGGACAATAATGGGAATCTGTGGATGAGTTCAAACAAAGGAGTTTTTTATATAAATCCGAAAGGAATCAAAGAAGACACAAGCGGATATGCCATTCATATCTTTGCAACATTTTTTGATGAAACAGATGGGATGTTTAGTTCCCAGTGTATAGGAGAGGGCCAGCCATCAGGATGGAAAACAGCATCAGGTAGACTTCTTTATCCCACAGGAAATGGAGTGGCCATTTTATACCCTGAAAACATTCCTGTAAGAACAACCTCTCCCGAAGTTTTCATTACTGATATTCGCTTAGACAATATTTCAATACAGGGCAAAAAAGACTCGGGACTTTTGCCTAAAAGTGAGATTATTGAGTTTTTTTTCACAGCGCTCGATTTTTCGGCACCGGAGAAGCTGCACTTTCAGTACAAACTGGAAGGCTATGACAATAAATTTGTAAATATGCCTTTTGGCTTAGAACGTTTTACCCGATACGTAAATCTTGACCCGGGGAAATACCGATTCATAGTCAAAGCATTCAGCAACAATAGGATCTGGAGTGAAAAAGATGCCGTTTTTGATTTTGAGATCCTCTTTCCTTTCTATCAAAAACCAATATTTTATATTCTTTTGGGATTAATATTTTTTTCCCTTATGGGCCTTTTATTGTATATGAAACAACAGAAGAAAATTAAGAAACATAAGGACAAGTACAAAACACTGGCTGTTGATCCGGAAAGAGTGGAAGAGGTTTTACAAAAACTCCTTTTTCTTATGGAAAAAGAAAAGCTTTTTCTTGATCCCGGCCTCACTCTGAATAAACTCGCAGGGAAGCTGAGGATTCATTACAACCACCTTTCCCGTATCATCAATGAAAAAATGGATTTGAGCTACAATGACTTTATAAATAAATATAGGATCCAGGAAGCAACAAATAAGCTGTCTGATCCTAAAGAAAAAGACAGTACAATATTGGATATTTTATACAATTCAGGATTTTACTCAAAATCTGTTTTTAACACTGCGTTTAAAAAATTCACTGGGCTAACCCCATCAGAATACAGAAAAAAACACCGATAGAAAGATAACAACCTGTCCCTTTTTTTCTCACCTGGTTTAAGGGTTATTCGTTTAAATCGCTTAAGCTCCTTAAGCGGGCGGACAACCGAGCAGTATTCATCCTGAACGTACAATTGCACTACTTCATCACCCTCTCGGCTTCCCGTATTTGATATATCTAGGGAGACTGTTGCAGAATAGGAAGAAGTTGGCGTGACCTTCAAATCAGAATATGCAAATGTAGTGTAGCTTAACCCATGCCCGAACGGCCACAGCGGCTCTGCTTTTGACTTAAAATACCTGCCCGGACGGCCTGCTCGTATCATATTATAATAATTTGGTACCTGACCGACATTTTTAGGGACGGTCATAGGCAGTTTGCCTCCCGGATTGACTTCACCGAACAGGACATCTGCAGCCGCATTTCCGGTTTCCTGTCCTAAATACCAGCCGTCAAGAATAGCAGGAACATGGTCTTTAATCCATTCAATAGCAAGGGGCCGCCCATGCAGCAGGATAACAACAACAGGTGTGCCGGTGGCATAAACTGCGTCAACCAATGCCTGCTGTTGTCCTACAAGATTCAGATCATCCCGGTCTTCATTCTCTTTACACGTGATTTCATTCCCTCCGATAACGACAACTGCCACATCCGATTTCTGGGCAATTGCCACAGCTTCATCAATGTTTTCTCGTTCAAAATCTTCAATACTTACACCCTCTGCATAGAGCACTTCCGTATTATCACTCACATGGTTTTTGATACCAGCAAGAACAGAAACAAAATAGCGGACTTTAGGGGTTGAATAACCACCAAGCAGCTCTTCAGCGGCATTAGGCCCGATAACTGCGATTCTCTTCAATTTTGTCTTATTAAGGGGAAGCATATTATTTTCATTCTTTAACTCATCTTTAACAGTTGCAAAATATAAGTTATTTAAATAAAACAAGATACAAGCAGCAAAAAAGTTCTTGGCACTACCAATTTCTTTTTTTCTTTGCTGTAAGCTCATAATTCCCTAATCGTAGGAGGAAGAGCAAC
>JAUVXM010000115.1 GCA_030603565.1 Candidatus Aminicenantota bacterium | reverse complement strand
TTTTAATCGCCATTTTTTTACCATTCAGGCGAGCCGATCTCACCGCATCTGCTTCGTTACAGGGCACTTGCGGTGAAGGACCACAGCTGCGTACCCTGTGCCTCGCATCTGCAGCAACCTCGACTTGTGAATAATCCAGGTTAAATATACTTGTTTTCTTTTAGATATCTTAGTGTTTCTGCAATAAATTCTTCTGCTTCTTTGATCCCCTTTTGGGCATCATCCTTTTCAAGAATAGAAAATATTCCATAGTCCCCATTTTCACGATCATCTTTAAGATTTTTTAAATACTTTCCATATTTTTTGCTAAATTCCCCATTCTTTATGAAATGAAGCCCAAAAAGCTGTCTTACTCCAGAATGACTTTCGGCCTTAACACCAATGCTTAACAACAATGCCTGGGCGCAATGGAAAACCGCATAATAAGCTCGAGAAACAGCATCATCATATTTTGTGTGCTTAAATAAAATTTCAGCAGAGTCAAGCTTTTCTTTTGCAGCTTCTATATATCCGTTTAATATTTCTTTACTGATATTATGCAATTTTTTTTCCTTCTTTTAAGACATTTGTAATAAATGGAACAGATAGTTTTTTCAATCTCTTAAAATTATCCTCTGTTAATATTTTCATAGAAATATCAGCTCCGGTTTTACAAAAAACATCTACCGCTATATAATAAAGGGAATCTTTGATGCTTTTATCCCCAGTCACTATAAACAGGTCATAATCCGAATTCGGCCGGGCGGTCTGTCTCGCTCTAGAACCAAATAGATATATGGCAGATATTTCCTTTTTGAATTTTTTTGCCTCAGAAAGGAACATCTTCAAAGTAGAATCTATTATTGGTTGCTGCGAAGTAAGATTTTTCAAGGATGCTTCCCTATTTTTCTTAGTTAATTTTATTATATTTATTAATTGTCTTATATGCAAGGATATCCAGTATCTTACATAAATTTGTTAATTAGAAACCCTATCACAAGTAAAGCTGCGTGCCTATCCCCTTTTCTCCGGCTTTCCTATAAATCAGGATGGCTGTTGCCATATCATCCAAGGCAAGTCCAAGATTGATGCAAATCGTACGTTCCTTAGCATTTTCTCTCCCGGGTTTCTTACCTGCAACAATCTCGACCAGGTCAACATATGGTTGGGGTGTGTCTTTAAAATAACCTGCTTTCTTCAATGCACTCGTGTGGCAATAAGGAAAAAATAGTTGGCGTCAGCAGGCCCCTGTCAGCATCATATTCTCACCTTCCTTATCTGCAATTAGAATTCCGCCAGGATTAATTATTTTTAAGGGAAAATCACATTCATCCAGTTTAGCAACAACAAAAGCTGATGCAACAGCGCCTGTTCCGCAAGACTGGGTGATTCTTTCAACACACGCTTCATAGGTTTTTATTTTGATAGTGTGCCTGTCTCTTATCTCAATAAGATTAACATGCATGTTGTTTGGGTAACCCAGCTTTGAAGTCAGTTCCTTATTGTATCTATAACTTTTTGCAACTTTTTCTGCATCAATTTCTTCCAGATTCTCTGTGAAGAGGACCAAATGAGGCAGGCCGCTATAGACAAAGTTTAGTTCCTGGTTAATACTACAAAACTGTTTTACAATGCCCAAGTTAGTCCAAATATTTCCATTTAAAAGTTGAACTGTTTTTATACCATCAAGTGTTCTTATACTTGCTTTTTTGCCAATGTAATTATTCAGAAATGCGTATCTTGTTATACATCTTAAACCATTGCCGCACATGGTTTCTTCTGTTCCGTCCCTATCAAATATCCTCATCATAATATCTTCTTTACCTGTACCTGGTCTAGACAAGAATAATATGCTGTCTGGGTCAAAACCGCAGGACTTAGAAACTTCTCTCACAAAATCATTTTTGGCTTTTTCTTCTATAAGCGTTTGAAAATATTCATCAACTATAACCAATCTGTTTCCAACAGCATTCATGAATGTCAATTTTATTTTTTTAGTATCCTTCTTTGCAGTCATTTTATCATAATCAGTTATATTTAAGTTCATACTCGCTTGTTTAGGGGCGGGTTTATGTCAACATTAATCCCCTGCTATTATTTTCCCTCGCTCTATCCAAGATTTCAATGTAGCTAGGGGTTTTTATTTCTGGTTTGCGCATCACTTAATGTTCATATCTCTTTACAGCTGTTTTTATTATCTCATCAAGCAGTTCTTTTTCTCCTTTGCCTTCTGCCACTGCCATAAATCCAATATAGCTATGGGGTTTTTCTTTAGGTGTGCATAATAATCCGGCAAAAGTGTTTCCTTCAAGAAGAAAAGGCCCTTCCTTAGTTAGGATTGTATCTATTCTACCATAATCTTTAAAGCCAAGTTGTTTGTAAGCTTTGATTGCTAAGGACTGTATTCTTGCTGTTTCTGCTTTAGTTAATTCTGCAGGGCAGATGAATTCATCATCGTCTAGTTGCTTTTTTTCATAAGTTAGTATCTGACCGTTTTTTCTGATTTCTAATGGAGAAAGTACTCTTACATCACCATCATTCCCTATTATTCCAACGATTATCTCCCTGCCGTCCAGAAATCTTTCAATTAGAGCAGGTTGTTTCATTGTAGTATATATTCTTTCAACAGTACGTACCAGTTGATTGTAGTTTTTAACAACAGATTCATGAGTTATCCCGCAACTTCCTCTGCCGGATAGAGGCTTGATAAAAAGAGGATAGTCAAAGGGAGGGTTCTTTTTAAAGGGCTTACAGTTTTCCTCATTTCTTGCTACATGATAGGGTGACGTTGGTAAACCATTTATCTGCCATATCCTTTTTGCAAGTGATTTATCAGTTGCCAGAGCAATTGCAGAGCTATCAGAACCTACATAAGGAATCCTTTGTTTTTCTAGTATCTCAGCTTCAATAAGGCTTGAAACATTGAATACAAGGTCAACCTTTGCTTTTTTTAAAGAATTAATAAAATTAAGGCCCCAATTTATTGTAACAACATCATACCTTGCTGCGGTCAAAGCTTTTCTGTACCGTGCAACTTCTTTTGATGTTTCATCCACAACATTTTCTTTTCCTGCAAACTTTTCCTGCAATATAAAATTACCCCTTTTTTTATTTAATAGACCGATTCTTAAACTTTTCATTTTTGCTGTTCACACACAACTAAAAAGAACTTATTTAGTTGCTTTTAGGCTTCTCTATCATAAAATAGCAAAACGTATATTATACTAATATTACATATATCAACTTTACAAAGACAAGGGAGAAGGAATCTTCTATGGGCCTAATAGAAAATATTGGGCATTATTTTGATTTAAAATCCTTCTTAATCATGTGTCTTTATAATACAACATTTTACCAGTAATTGGAATTAAAATATTATTATTTTCTTAAATCTTTGCAATTTTCTTTAATAAACCCGAGAATTAGGGATAGTGGAATTTTTCAGTGCAGTTCGGTCCCCTATCATAAGGGAAGTTGCATACCTATCCCTCTGAGGTACAAAACTCTTTCTTTATTCATTAAATATTGTATTAACTTATCAACTAGCTTCTTATAGTTTTCAATTTTAAATACTTCTCAATAGGGTCAAAATCCCTATCATCATGTAATAGAGAAAAACGATAATAAATACAAAAGGTTCCTATCATGACATCTATAGTCTTCCGGACTGTTACTCCTTTATTTCTGAGAAAGCGATAGTTTGCTGCACTCTTAATCGCCATACTTTTCCCCACCATCTCCATGAAGGGAAACTCTAAAAGTATTTTTTTTGCTTTTCTGAAGTCATTCTCGCTTTGAAATCCTTGCAGAACTTCGGTCAGAATTAAGTCGCCTATTATAATTGGTTTATTCCCAAGGGCTGAATCCAGCCAATCAGTCTGGCTGGTTTTTTTGCCGTTGAAATAATCAATCCAAACTGATGAATCCACTAATATCATTTATCTGTCCGCATTTCATCAAGATCACCTATCCATTTTAGCTTTCCTCGTAAATCTCTTATTCTTGTCTGACGATTAAACCTCACCAACAGTTTCAGGCCGGCTTCTATGGCATCCTTTTTTGTTTTTAACTCGGAAGTCTTAAGAGCAGATTTCATTAAGTCATCATCAATAACAACATTTGTTCTCATTATTCCCTCCTATGTGTATTAACTATACCAATTATACACATAGGGGCATAATAAAACAAGATTATTTATTATGCGGTGCGACCCCTCTTTAAAAGTTTTCAGGAAGCGTGAATTTATCAGGATCAGATTTTTGCCCCGAGGCATCAGGACTGCCTTTGCGCAATAATCCAGTTTACTGGAGCGCCGAGCGAAATTCAACTAATTAAGAAAATGCGTAAGGTTGCCGTTGAAAAGGAGGGCTCCCTTTCATTTGACTTTTTATTAGCATATGTGATATATTTTATTGGTATTAAGTTGTATTTATTGGACAAAAAGGGAAAAACAATGAATGACCGATGGCTTTCGGTTGACGAAGTGGCAGAATATCTTGGTATAAAAAGGTTTACTGTCTACAAGTGGGTGAAGCGGTCAGGCCTTCCTGCACGAAAAATCGGACGGCTCCTAAAATTCAGAAAATTGGAAATCGACGATTGGGTAGAAATCCAAGACGCAAAATCAAGAACAAAGGATTTGACCCCTAAACGCCTTATGCAGCTATTAGAGCAAAAAGCATCAGAAATAAGGAAATTCGGTGTGTGCCGCATCGGTTTGTTCGGTTCATGGGTAAGAGGAGAAGAAAAACCAGAGAGTGATATTGATGTGCTGGTTGAATTTGTTCATCCGAATTTTGATCAATATATGGAACTCAAATTTTTCCTTGAAGAGCTTTTCAAGCGGGATGTTGACCTTGTGCTAGCCGATTCACTCAAAGAACAAATAAAGCCTGAAATTATCCGAGAGGTTCACTATGTCCAGGGAATATAAACTTTACCTCAGAGATATTTTAGAAGCTCAGGAACGCATTCGGGAATACACAAAAAAGATGACATACGAAGAATTCGCGCAGAGCAAGATCACTGTTGATGCGGTCGTCCGAAATCTTGAAGTCATAGGAGAAGTCGCACGTAAGCTTCCTCACGAGATAAAAAAAAAGTCATCCGAAATTGAATGGCGCAAAATTGTCGCAATGCGGAATGTTCTGACTCACGAATACTTTGGTGTGAATACAAAGATTGTCTGGGATGTTGTCCAGAATAAAATTGAACAGATAGGAATATTTTGCCAAAAACTATTATAAGGTACCCCTAAAGCAATTCTACTGTACTGCGCTTGTTTTCCAATCCAGGTAAGGAAAATGCATACATTTTAAAAGGAAAGAATATGAAACACAGAAAAATTATTTTGGGATTTATATTTATTCTAGCAATTAACATCATGGGTCGATCTTTAATGTGTTCACAACCTGGCAATATTTATCTCATGTCTGGGCCTATTTGGGCTGGCGTCTTTTCTTATCGAGCGGAGAACGAAAGAGATCGGTATCCGCAAAATCCTCGGGGCTGATGTAGGCAAGATAGTAGTGCTGCTTTCACGGGATTTTCTCAAGTGGGTGGCGATCGCTAATATAATCGCCTGGCCGGTAGCTTTTTTCGCTATGAACCGCTGTAAATGTCAAAGGGCTATTTTTCTACTGCCTTAAACACAATTTTCAGGAAATCATTCAGATTCGGCAGCCACCGAGTCACAATTACCAGATCGTTCTTTTCATCGATGACAATGTAATTTCCTCCGAAACCAGCAGCATAATAAACATGTTCGGGAACGTCTTTAAGGGATTGCCGGCCGGTATTAAGCCACCACATATATCCGTAGACCGGGTCTGCCTCAGCGGGCTCTCTGAGTTTTTGGATCCATTTTTTGGGAAACAGCTGTTTTCCCTTCCAGGCTCCTTGCCTCAGAAAAAGCAATCCGAAGCGGGCGTGATCGCGCGTGCAAATGAACATACCTCCTCCAAAATGACCACCTCCGCTAACGGACTGTATTTTGACACCATCCACTAACTCCCAGGAATTCTCGTAACCGTGCCATCTCCAGGTATTCGTCGCACCGATCGGGTCCATAACATATTCCCGCAACACTTGCGGAAGTGGTCGGCGCCAGACCTGCAGCAGGCAGTAGGCAAGCAGGTTTACGCGCACGTCATTATATTTCATAAAGGAGCCCGGTTCGTGGAGTTCCCGGCGTTGCCACAGTTCCGGTTTGTCCTGGGGGATCGGGCGGTCCGCCCAGTCGGGAGTGCCAAAAAGCATGCCTTCCCAGTCTGAGGTTTGTTGCAGCAAATGATGCCAGGTGATTTTTGCATTATGCTCCGAATCGAATTTTCCATCGCGGACATACAAGCCCACAGGATCTTGAAGGTCGCGGATAAGGCCCTTATCCAACGTCAGGGCTACAACAGTTGAAAGATAGCTTTTTGTGACACTAAAAGTCATATCGACGCGTCTTGTGTCCCCCCATTCGGCTATAATATATCCGTGCCGGATGATCATCCCGTTGCTCTCGCCACGATGTTTAGTAGGGCCAAGTATGTGAAAATCTGGCTCATGCCCAAACGAATTCCATATGGCCGCTGCCAGGTTCTTCGGCCCCTTATTCTGGTTTTTTACCGCATATGCGACCGCCAGTTCAATGAGCTGCGGATTCATATCAACTTCTTCCGGCTTCTTGATTTCCCATTTCCATTTATCCGGAAAATACTGCTGTGCGGGTGCGATAGAAGAAAGCAGTAGTGTGCCTGCCAGAACAAACAGCAGAAAAAAAGACCTGTGACTTCTTGAAAATCTATGATTTTTTGTCCAATTCATCGGAAAGCCTCCCAAAGAAAATTTATTTATAGATTCCATATTTATATAATTTGCACTCTGTGTCAATTGCGTATAAGCCTATTTAATCCTTTATTGATGCTACCTTTCGATCTTGCCAGAGCTTACCTAGAAAACAAAGATCTAAAACAGGCAATCCTCTATTATCAAAAAGCCCTTGATCTAGCTAAGGGAAAGGAAATAGATACCCAAGCCATTACCTGGGGAATGACCTTTATTAAAGGTCTAAAAAATCCTCTAAAACTTTCCTTAGTCCATCTTAAAAGGCTGGCTGGGGATTACGGCCCCCGCCATATAGTACTAAAGGAAGGAGATTTATATTATTTAAGAGACAATGCAGACTCCAAAGAATATAAAAAACTAATCCCCATATCCAAAGACACTTTCATTATGGAATACCTTATTAATTTCAGGCTCCGGTTTAATATCCCAAAGACTGGAGCAGCCAATAAAGTAACCGGAATAACAGAAGGGGGAAATGAGGACGTATCAGTCAGGACTAAAAAAAAGCAGCTCCCCTATCACAAGCAAAGCTGCGTACCTATCCCCTTTTCTCTAGCTTTCCTATATATCAGGATGGATGTTGCTATATCGTCTAAGGCAAGTCCAAGATTAATACAATAGGCAGGCATGGCATGGATAAAGGCATCCTTGCGCGTGTGGATCCCTGTCTTAGCCCTTATGATGGGAATAACAGCATCAGGAGGATATTATATCGCTTCAGCCTGTGACTCCATTATTGCTCATCCTTCCACTATTACAGGAAGTATTGGTGTTATATCGATCTTTCCCAACATAGAAGAGCTTCTCAAAAAAATCGGAGTGAAAGTCAATATCATCAAATCCGGTTCCATGAAAGATTCGGGAAGCAGTTTTCGCAAATTAACAAGCAACGAAAGAATAGTTTTTCAAGATGTTGTTAATGAATTCTATGAGAGATTTCTGGAAGTTGTCTATAAGAGACGAAAAGATTACTTTTCCCTTCAGGAACTTAAAAAAATCGCAGACGGAAGAATATATACTGCCCCGCAAGCTTATGAGCTGAAATTGATAGATGAAATCGGGTATTTTGATACAGCCATGAAAAAAATACTCTCAGAGGCGCATTTACACGAAGCAACAGTTGTCACTTATACCTATTATCCCAAGACCAAAACAAATATATATGCCACCAGTATGAAAAAGACCTCCCTGTTTGAAGAGAAAGATTACACCAAGATTTTTCAATCCCTGAAAAGCGGATTTTACTACTTGTGGCTCCCCCAGTTGACTAATTAAAACAATCACAGCCAAAGCAGAATACCTTACACAATTTGGTTGACATTGCAGGAACCCCAGGCTTTTATTTAAACTCAATATTTCTTGAATTATTGCCATAAGTTTTGATAGTATCTATTCCTGCGGCAAGATTTGCTGAAGAACACCAAATCCCTGTTATGCTGAGGATACCGTTCCAAAAATATATGATCCAAACCAATGGCATAAGGAACTGGATGACTTCATTGAGAATCACAAGAATTACCAAGTTGAGTCCAGCTAACTCATCGCTGGAGTAATCGGTGTAAACTCCCCTGCTCAGTTTTTCCCTAATCATACAAAGGCTATCCGTACCAGAAAGCTGCCACAGCTGAGGCTGGGGAACTTTTATTTTAATTTTATCACCCAAAGTATGAGAAAAACATCTGCAAGCATACGTCTATTTAATGTTATTATGGATCTTCCAGGCTTATGGATAAATTAGTTGACAATTGCAATTATTTGCATTATATTTAATGCATATTATTGCATTTTGTTTAATACTAATATCAAAATAATTTAGCCTGGAGATCAAGATGGAAGAAATAAAGAGCCTAAGCCTTCGCTTAACAAGTGAGGAGTATTTAGCTTTTGATGCTATATGCAAAGAGAGAGGATACAGTAAAACCGGAAAAATCAGAGAATATATTCGCAATCTTATTAAAGAAGAAATCGAAGCTGTAAATATTAGTGCAAAAGAATGGACTGCGATCGAAAAAGGAATAACAGAAATAGAAAAAGGTGAATATGTTACTCTTGAGGAGTTAAAGCGTGGCGTCGGATCAAAAAAAGTGGCAGATAGTAAAAATAGCAAAAAGCGCCCAGAAAAACATCCAATCACTTGAACCAAA
>JAUVXM010000057.1 GCA_030603565.1 Candidatus Aminicenantota bacterium | reverse complement strand
ATTTTAATCGCCATTTTTTTACCACAGGCGAGCCGAATGTTGCTGCATCTGCTTCGTTACAGGGTACTTGCGGTGAAGGACCACAGCTTCGCACCCTGTGCCTCGCATCTACAGAAACCTCGACTCGTGAATAATCCAGGTTAAGTCTCAGCTTTATGTTGTTCTATCTGCTTATGGATTGAGGCAGCAGCCTGGCGGCCGTCTCCCAGAGCCAGAATGACCGTGGCGTTTCCCCGCACCGCATCTCCCCCGGCATAGACTCCCGGGATTTGAGTCATTAAATTATCATCGACCTTGATCTGCCCCCATTTGTTCACTTCGAGCTCCGGGGCCTTGTTCAGAAACAAACGGTTGGGCATAGATCCCAGTGCTTCCACAATAGTCTCCATTTTCAAAACGAACTCGCTGCCTTCAATCTTGATAGGCCGGGGGCGTCCGCTGGCATCGGTATCTCCCAGTTCCATCTTGAATAATTCGACTTCTTTGAGCCAGCCTTTATCATCCCCGATAAATTTATTAGGCGAGATCAGTTCTTTCAGAACAACCCCTTCTTCTAAAGCGTGCTGTATCTCTTCGTCCCGGGCTGGGGCTTCTTTCTTTGTCCTGCGGTAGAGAATGTAGACTTTCTCAACCCCAAGCCGGAGGGCGCAGCGGGCTGCATCCATGGCGACATTACCCGCCCCGATAACACCTATTGTCTCCCCGCATACGATAGGAGTATCGAATTCCAGGAACTTATAAGCCTTCATCAGGTTTACGCGGATCAAAAATTCATTTGCGGAATAGACTCCCTTGAGGTTTTCCCCGGGAATATTAATAAAAAGAGGGGCACCTGCTCCCGTGCCGATAAAAATAGCATCATACTCGTTTCTTAGTTCGCTGAATTTAATATTTTGACCAACAAAAAAATCAAGCCTGATATCCACTCCGATCTCGTCCAGATAGGATATTTCATAATCGACTATTTCGGTCGGAAGGCGAAACGCTGGGATGCCGTATTGTAAAACACCACCCGCCTTGTGCAGTGCTTCGAAAATGGTGACCTGGTATCCGAATTTACGCAGGTCAACAGCACAGCTTATACCAGCCGGCCCGGAGCCTATCACCGCCACTTTCTGCTGCTTCTCCTCTATTTGGAACTTTTCTTTTATCCCCTTCATCCGGGCCCAATCAGCGACAAAAGCTTCCAGTTTTCCGATATTAATACCATGCCCCCTCTGATACAGGGGACAAACTCCTTCGCACTGGGCCTCCTGAGGACAAACCCGGCCGGTGATCGCTGGAATAGGATTGTCTTCTTTTATGATGAAAAATGCCTTTTCAAAATTTTCTATAGCGATCTCCCGGATCATTTCCAGGATCTTCATATTGATGGGACAGTCGAGCTCACAGGGGATACCCTTGCACTGCAGACAGCGTTTGGCTTCTTTGACCACTTCCTTTTTACTGTATCCAAGGGGAACGGATTGAAAATTTTTAATCCGTTTTTCCGGGCTCTGCTCCTGCATTTGAACCCTGTAACCGCCGAGATCAATTCTTTTCTTCTTCACTCTTTCTCCAAGGAAATTTTTTTGTAATTTTCCACTGCCTGTTTTTCTTTTGCTTTAAACATTTCCATCCGGCTCAGGACATCATCAAAATCCACTTTATGGGCATCAAATTCAGGACCGTCAATGCAGACCAGTTTCATTACTCCATCTATATACGCCCTGCAGGAGCCGCACATACCCGTGCCATCCACCATTATTGTATTCAGGCTGGCAATAGTTGGGATTTTATAAGGCCGGGTGACTTCAGCCGCAGCTTTCATCATGGGGATAGGGCCGATTGTGATCACTCTGCTAATGCCGCCGGAATTCTTGTATGTTTCAATCGTCTTATGCAGGACTTCGGTTACAAAACCATGATGTCCTTTAGAGCCGTCATCCGTAGCTATCAATGTTTTTGCAGCGGCAGCTTTCATCTCCTTTTCCAGGATTAGCATTGACTCATTTCGGGCCCCGATTATAGCGGTTACTTCGTTTCCTGCTTTTGCCAGGGCCCGGACCAGGGGATAGATACAGGCTATACCGGTTCCGCCCCCAACACAGGCTACCTGTCCGAACTTTTTTATCTCGGATGGATTTCCCAGGGGCCCCACACAGTTTAAGACAAAGTCCCCCTCGTTTAGCGTGCTCAGTTCCATAGTGGTCCTGCCTACAGCCTGGAAGATCAAGGTGATCGTTTTTGCCGCTCTGTTTACGTCAGCTACGGTTAAAGGAATCCTCTCTCCGGTTTCATTTATCCGTATTATCACGAATTGCCCCGGTTGGAACCTTTCGGCCACATGCGGAGCTTTTATTTCTATAAGAAAGTTTTCTCTGCTGAGGTTTTTTATCCGGACAATAATGTGGTTCACAGCCCCACCTCTTCGGCTTCTATTGCCGCCCAGATAGCAAAATCAGGACAGAACATTTCACAAAGGCCGCAGTTTAGGCAGGCTTCAGGGTGGATCACCCGGGGGATAAGGTAGCCGCGAATATTTTTTTCCTCCGACAGTTCGAGCACATCTGCCTGACAGACTTCCACGCAAATTGCACAGCCCTTGCAGCGTTCTTTAAGAATAAAGACCTGGGCTTTTTTGGTTTGTGCTTTAATCGATATCCTCCGGTATTTTGAATTTTCCGGTAATGATCTTTTTCTGGAGCCTGATGTCAAGGTTTTCTCCCTTTGCCCGGAACTTTATCTCTGAATTATCATTATAAAATTTTATCCGGTCGACTGCGTCAAGGATCCTGCCGGAATTGGCCTCATATATCAGGCAAGGGGAGATTACCTCAATAACGGCCAGTCCGGTCAGAGAAAATGCTTCCAAAAAAGAATCCTTCATCCATCCAGCCTGCATAGGTGTCCAGCGGGCAACAAAATCGGCCCCGCTGTATATTGCCATACCCGGGATGTTAAAAGGCAATTCAAACTCGCTACCGGCTGACTTGCGCATAAATGGGGTCAAGGGAAAAGCCTTATCCTTACTTACAGCATAGATGAAATTATTTATGAAGATCACGATCAGATTTTCACTCTTTTTCCCGGCTTCTATAAGTTGTTCCGCCCCGGATAAAAGAATGTCAGCATTATTTAAAAAAACACAGACTTTAAGCCCCGGATTTTTGTGTTTCAGCTGGATTGCAAAATCAACCACTTTACCATTGGTTATAGAATATGATTTAAAGCGCACGCACTCGGCAATCTTTCCGGTGCAGCCGATCCCAGAGACAATCCGCATATCTTTTTTCAAGATGCCCGCTTCTTTTATGGCCTCAAACAGAGTGTAGGCAGTAGTGCCTATTCCGCAGCCGGGACACCAGACAGTGGGAAATATTTCAGGATGCAGAAAAGAATCAGAAGGATGGAGGCCCCCCCCCTTTTCTTTGTCGTATAGTTCAACCATGATTATCCGTTTAAAAATCTGCCTATTATTATCTCTTTTTTATTCCGGGTATCAAGGTTTCCAAAAGGCTCATTCTCCTTGATCACGGCCCGGCTCAGATACAATCCCATCCTATCCAGAGTAATACCCGGCCCTTGTTCGGAGGAGAAATACATAAGACATGGGGAAATGACTTCTATAAAAGCTACTCCTTTGTGGAAGAATGCTTCTTTTATTGAAAACGAGAGCCGGCGGCAGTGAAGAGGAGTCCATCTGGCAACATAGGAGGCTCCGTATTCAGCCGCCAGATGAGGGAGATTAAAGGGAGACGCCAACTCGGGAACTTTGGTGTTTCTGATAAAAGGAGCTGTGTTAAATTTCCTGTGCTCTGTGAAAAGCTGATAGGTGTAACTGTTAATATAAACAACCACAACATCTGCTCCTGAACGGCACAGGTCGATCAGCCCATCAGCGCCGGAAGCAAGCAGGTCATTATCGTTGGCAAAGACTACAACCTTAAGGCCTTTGTTTTTCCGCTTAAAATCCAGGGCAGCCTTGAATACATCCTGCTTTGCCGCATCAACTCTTTTAAAGGTAAGATAATCAGCGATCTTACCGGTGCAGCTTATTCCGGAGGAAGCCAAACAAATATCACCTGCTGTGAATTTTAAGCGTTGGACTGTCTGTAAAAAAGTATTGACCACCACCCCGATACCACAGCCTGGGCACCAGACAGAAGGCATCATATCCAGGCGAATGAAGGGCTCAATAGGACTATTCTCCCTTTTTACCATAACGAAAAATTTTGGCGTATAAAGCCAAACTTGTCAAGCACAATTCGCAGACTGAGACCCCGCTAATTATATTTTTGTATTCGGGGGACATCATGCTTAATTAATATAAAATGCTGTTGAATGTAATCCTGTAAGAGCAGGATTAGTATAAATGCCTGAAGATTATCCCTGGTCAAGTGCAAAAACCCATGTTCAGAAAACAGAACATAAAGAAAAAAAAAGCCAGGGCTAAAAAAAGAAGAGATAAGCATGATGTCCCCCCGAATGCCCCGAATGTAAAAACATAGGTAACATGATGCTGTGATGCACACCGGGAGACTAAGAGATTATCCTGTATTTCTTCATCTTATAGCTCAGGATACGCTCTGTGATGCCCAACGCACGGGCAGCCTTGCTTTTTACTCCGCCGGTCATGTTTAGGGATTTTTTTATTTCCTGTATTTCAACGCGGGCTACCTTTTCATTCAAGGATAAGTTTTCATCAGAAATGAGATCTTCTTCCCTTGCTTCTTTTACATCCAGGGGGAGGTCAGAAATCATGATATCACTGCCTTCACAAAAAACTACTGCACGCTCTATAACATTCTCAAGTTCACGGATATTGCCGGGAAAAGAGTGTTGCATCAGCAGATGCATTGCTTCTGCTGAAATCCCATCGATTTTTTTCCCCTCTTTTTTATTATATTTCCGGATGAAATAATCGCATAGAGGCGGGATATCCTCTTTGCGTTCTTTCAGCTGGGGCACATGAATGCTGATCACGTTTAAACGGTAAAACAGGTCCAGCCGGAATTTATCTTCTTCCATCATTTTATCAAGGTTTTTATTTGTAGCTGCGATGATCCTTACGTCTGATTTAATGGGCTTGGCCGAACCTAGGCGATAGAATTCTTTTTCCTGGAGCAAACGAAGCAGTTTGACCTGGATCTGGGAAGATAGGTCACCGATCTCATCCAGAAAAAGTGTACCCCCTGAGGCTGCTTCAAATTTTCCTATTTTCCGCTCATGGGCACCTGTAAAAGCACCTTTTTCCGCGCCAAAGAGCTCGCTTTCAATCAAAGTTTCTGGTAAGGATGGGATATTTAAGGCTAGATAAGGGCCTTCCTTTCGCGGGGAAGAATAATGAATCGTTCTGGCCACCAAGTCTTTTCCAGTACCGGTTTTCCCGGAGATCAAAACCGTAGCTTTGCTTTTTGCCGCTTTGATGATAAGGAGGGCCACTTCATCCATTTTAGGGGAGGCAAAAATAAAGTTTTTAAAGCTGAATTTTTCTTCCAGCGTGTTCTGCAGCTGCTTGACTTCTTTGCGGAGTTTTTGTCTTTCCCGGGCTCTTTCAATAACAAGAAGAAATTCTGAAAAGTCGATAGGCTTGGCAATAAAATCATAAGCTCCTTTCTTGAGAGCCGCTACTGCATTTTCGACATTGCCATGGGCTGTTACCATGATCGGAGTGATCAGGGGATTTTGCTCCAGCATGTTTTCAATAACATCTATCCCAGTCTCGTACTCAAGCTTATAATCTACAATGGCTATATCAACAGGAAAATCTTTAATAATCTCCAATGCTTTTTTCCCGGAAGAAGCATCAAGCACAGCATAATCTTCCGCTTCCAGATTTTCTTTGATGAGTCTGCGCTGAAGAGGGTCGTCTTCTACAATCAATAAAGTAGCTTTACTCATTTTGCACCCCCGGGATAATAATCGAAAAAGTCGTCCCTTCTCCGGAAAAGCTTTCAACCTGGATTTTTCCCGCATGGGCTTCGACGATTTTTTTAGTGAGATACAGTCCTCTTCCCATTCCTTTTTTCTTGCGGGAAAAAAATGGTTTAAAGATTTTCTCCAGGTCCTGTTCTGGAATTCCTATGCCCTGGTCTTTAATGGTTATTTTTACTTTTTTCTTCTGCCTGACAGTGTGCACAATTATATAACCGGCATCAGTAGCTTCCAGGGCATTTTTAAGCAGGTTATATAGGGCTTGGTTTATTAACCCTATATCTGCGTATAAGCCTACCGGAGAATCCTGCGAATAACGCAGGTCAACTGTTTTTCTTTTCTGCTCTTTATTTAATGAATCCCATACTTCCATGACCAGGTCTTTAAATAAAAATATTTTTTTATTTAGCTTAAAGGGTTTTAAAGATGCGGAAAACTGGTCAATGATCTTTGCAATTTTCTGAACTTCTGCTTTTCCCAGAGAGGTTTTTTCCTGTAGACCGGGAGGAACTTTTTTATGAAGAGTTTCTAAAAGCAGAGACAAACTGTTTAAAGGGTTTTTTATCTCATGCGCTATACTGGAAGTAAAAGCAGAGATCTCGCGGTATCTTTCTTTTTCCTCTTTGTGTTTAGAGACCTCTCTTTTTTTTGCAAGATAGCGGCTTTGCAGCATAAACAGGCCGACAAAGAAAACAATCCCGGCAAAACAGAATAAAAAGAAAATAATGAAAAAGTTTTCCCGGGAATGGGCGGTCATCTCTTCCAGGTCATTAAGAGAGTAGCCGAGGTAAAGAAAGTAAGTTTTGTTCTCACCTGTAGAGAAAGAAGACAAGAAGTTAAAAATTTTCCCTGCCGGCGAATCAATGATCCAGGATTCTTTTTCAGCGGCAGTCTCTATTGAAAGAGGGAGGTAGCCTTCAAAGCGGGAGTGCCAGGCCAAGACTTGTTTTTTTTCATCCAGGAGAGCCATATAATAAATATTTTTTTCTCTGGAATAGTGTCCGAAAATATCCTCGGCCGAATAATCCTCCCCCAAAAAATGAGCCATATCAGCCTTCAGGATTCCGGCGGTAGCTTGAATCTGCTCCCTGACCAGGTCTTCGACTTTATTTTTTACATGAGTTCTATTTAACGATGAGAATATAAAAAAAATGATCATAATGCCCAGAAAAGGAAGGTAAAAAAATAAAAAAAAATTTTTCCCCTTCAAGGCTTCTTACCCTATCTCCCTGCGTCTTTTCTGCCAGCGGCGGCCGCGCCAGTTAGGGAAGCCATGTTTATCGCGCACAACGATCATTTCTCCTTTGAATTTTACCATCCGGGCTATAACCAGATTTTTTTCACCTTTTACGGTAAGTGACCCGGTCACATGCAAGCTCTCTCCCTGATGGAAATCCTTTTCAAAAAACCAGGTAGGACTTAATTCCACCGTATATGTTTTATTTGTCTTTTTTTCAGCCACTGTAATAATAAGAAAAGGCGATCTGTCTTCATAAATCGGTTGCATGATTATTTTTTTGATAGTCCCGCTAAAATTGATCTCATTGTCCACATTATAAAAGTGTTTGTCCGGCTGTGCAGTTGCTATGCCGTGTGATCCTGTCAGGATAAAAAGCAGAAGGACCAATGCTTTTACTCTCACTGTCTTTCTCCGAAAAAGAGGTTCCATTCGACTCCGGCTGAGATAAAATTACCGCTCCAGTCAAACATCAGGTCATTTGAATGGTTGTCTATATAGGAATAAGATAAAAACAGGGAAAATTTAGGGAAATTCTTTTCCACCCTGGCTTCAAGCTGTTTTCTTTTGTCGTGTCGAGTCACTCCCAAAGAAACTCCTTCCCAATCCAGGCTTTCAATCCCGGGAAATTCTTTTACAAATATATTATAACTCAACTTGGCCTGAATATTCCAGGGCATTAATACTGTTAATTGGCTGCCTACTTGATATCCTTCCCAGGAAAATCTATCATAAGTGGGATTTTCAACCAGATAGAATTCTTCGATATAAGTAAAGGGGTTCTCTCCGGAAAGGGACCATTGTTTCTGGGCGGAAACCTTAAGGCCGACTTTGTCTCCGATTCCTTGGGCGATTAATCCGCTGATCGAGATATTCTGCATCCCCTGTCCGACTCCTTGAGAGGCGGGCAGAAACAGAGCCGGCCGATAGCCGGAATAATTTCCTTTGCCGTATCCTTTCCCATAGCCATAATAGAGATAATTTCCCTCCTGACAGCAATTTTCTTCCTGGGGGATGCTTGCTTCCGTAAGATAGGGGTGTAAAAAATATTTATAACCCCAGCTTAATTCAGTTTTCAGGGTGGTTTTTGTTTGAAAATACTTGTCCAGGGAAACATTTATAGAATGGCTGATAAAATCAAATAGAGAATACCTGTAATTTTTATATTCCAGAGAATAGTTTGACTTCAGAATTGAAGTCTGACTTAGATAACTCTTGAATGAGGTTAGCGCATTTAAAGCAGTATAATTAAAATCACTGTAATCTGATTGGTAAAAAGCACCTCTTGTGGTAAGGGAAAAATAAAAGGCGGATTTCGTATTTACAGGGAGAACATAATCCAATCCTAAGTCCTGAACATAATAGGCAAGGTTAGGATTCTCATAAAGATAGGAATAATTCCCTTGGGTAAATATTGATATTCCGGAAAAATTCTTATCTGCGGCAAACCTCAGGCTGGAAACATAATCTGTTTCTGGATAGCTGTTCTGGAAAAGATTATCAGTCGAACCTTGGAAAAAAGACAAGATCAAAGAATCTGCCGAAAGGTTTATGCTTAGAACCAGGATTAAAAGGATATAAAGGAAATATTTTTTCATTTTTTTCTCCCGGTAAAGGAGCGAGGCCAGGCGAAGCAAAAAACAAGACCTGACCCCGATTATGTTTACCGCTTAATGCTTGCCGCCCCGGTAACCATTGCCTTTCGGGCCGGCCCCGTCGCAGACACCGCTGCCTAAAATGCTCTGATTGTTGCGGAAAGACTGGTTGCTAAAAGCGTGCCTTCCCTGGGAACCATTTCTGAAACCAAACTGATTACTGCCATTTCTGTTGCCAAACCGATTTTGATAACCGGTTCCGTCCTCTGGTCTTTCCCAGTCCGGATCCTGACAGTTTGGCATACCATCATTGTCATGGTCAAGATAAAAGTCACAGATGCCGTCGCCGTTTTCATCTACAAAGAGAGTTCGCAGCTGAGAACGAGCTGCCATCTTGTTTTGATTTTGGGCTCCGGCAAAAGCAAAGCCTAAACCCAGGATCAAAAGCGACGCTACTAAAGCTAATGTTTTTTTGATACTCATTTTTACCTCCAAAATTAAATTCAGCCAGATTAAAGCAATTATTGTGCCAATTTATTATCTTTAATGTTATGAACAACATACACATTTAGCTGCCTGAAATTCCCTACAAAATTGTAGAATTCCCTACAAAATTGTAGGTTTGTGATAAAATAAACTTTCAGGGAAGAAAAGCCCCGCCTAAGTAGTCTAACTGTAATAGCTTTAATTAAACTGGATTATGCACGAGTCGAGGTTGCCGTAGATGTGAGGCGCAGGGGATGAAGCTGTGGTATTTCACCGCGAATCCGCGGCAACAAAGCATATGCGGTAAGATCGGCTCGCCTGAAAGGTAAAAAGTGCCAATGATTAAATTAGTATTTGTTTTTTTGAGTACATCATTGGCAATTTTTATGAATGATTCAGGATAAAAGGAGAAAGGATAATGAGAAAGTATTCAGTATTAGGCTTGACAGCTGTGGTATTATTTTCAATTACTCTTCTAGCTCAGGGCGTAGATGTCACGGGCGATTGGGAGATGACTATGGAAACCCGGCGGGGCGAGACGACCCGGACGATCAGCTTTGCCCAGGATGGAGAGAAGCTGACGGTTACTATGGAAGGCTTCCAGGGAGAGGATGTCAAAGGAGAAGGTACTATTAAAGGTAATGAACTTGAATGGACGATCACTCGCAGCACGCCGCGAGGGGACTTTTCCATGACTTACACCGGGCAGGTCGAGGGCGACACTATGACTGGTGAAGTTCAGATGGGTCAACGCGGCAGCAATGAATGGACGGCAAAACGGAAGTAATTCAGTTAATACCTGAACTATTCATAAAAAATAATCGATTAGAAATAGATATTATATTGCAAACAAAATGTCTATTGTTATGTCTTAAGAATCAGGGTAAAATGTTGATTTGAAAAGAGGTGTCAGACATATCGACATTTTTTTTAAATAGTTTAGGTTTATAATAAACAGTAGAAAAGAGGAAGATTTAATACGCGCCTCCGTCTAAATTGTGTATGGAGGTTAAAAAGTTGATTTTTTATGGACGAAAAAGAACTGATCCGGCAGGCCGCAGAAGGCAGCGAAGATGCCTTTGGTGTGTTGGTAAAGAAATACAGGACAAAAATGTTTAGCTTAGCTTACAGCATGATACGCAACCTGGAAACAGCTGATGATATAGCCCAGGAGGTCTTTATCAAGGCCTATATATATCTCTCAAAATTCAAATACAAGTCCTCGTTCGGAACCTGGCTTTACCGGATCGCCGTTAATACTGTAAAGGATCATTTAAGAAAAGAAAGCAGGATAAATAAAATATCATTTGATGAAAGATTAGCTTCTCCGGATATACAGGAAGATGAAGTTGTTATAAAAGAAGAAGAGTTGGAAGCAGAACGCAGGAAAAAATTATTGCAAAGAGCCATTCAGGCACTTCCGGAAAAACACCGGACCATCCTTACTTTAAGAGACATTCAGGGGGTCTCGTATAAGGAGATAACCGGCATACTTAATATTTCTCCCGGGACAGTTGATTCGCGCCTTTACCGGGCCCGGAGAATGTTAAGAAAAAAAGTTGCTTGTTTACCAAGCCAAAAAGGAGGGAGGCATGAGATGTAAAAAAGCAGAAAAATATCTTCTCAGGTCCTTTGATGACCGGCTGAGCCGGGAAGAAAAGGATAGGCTGAACACCCACCTTAAGAAATGTCCTCTCTGTCAAGAAAGATACAGAGAATATCAAAGCATGCTGCAGACGCTGCGGTCTGATGATTTTCCGGAACCCAAGCCTTATTTCTGGGAACGCCTCCAGCCCAGGTTAAAAGAAGAGAGAAGGTCAGGGCCCTGGTCCTTATGGAAACAGTGGAGCATACGCATTCTTCCGGTCTCTCTGCTGTTAATTGTTGCCCTTACAGTTACCGCCCTATTTTTTCTGCCGGCCCAACAGGAAGAACTCAGCCAGTCAGGAATTCTGCTGCGCAATCGGAATCCATTTGAAGAATCAATGCCGCTGCTGGCAGAAGAAGGGGTCGAAAATCCCAATATGATGCTGATTTTTACTTCCCTTAACGAAACCAGCAGTTCAAGGAGATACATCCCATGAAAAATCATTATAAATTCTGGATAGTTTTGTCTTTTCTTGTTGTTTTTGTTGCGGGAATTTTTAGCGGAGTAATCATAGAAAGACAATTCCTGTCTAAAAAACTGGATGAGACTTTCAGAAAACCCCCAAGAAAAGAAAGGCAGGGGACACATTTCCCGACCCTGGACGATATGGCCAAGGAACTGGAACTCACCAGCCAACAGCAGGGAAAAATTCAGGAAATCTTTGACAATAGTGAAGATAGGTTGAAAACATTAAGAAAGGAAGTGGGAAAGCAATTTATGTCAATGCGGGAGCAATTTATGCAGGAGATAAAAAGCGTTTTTGACCAAGATCAGACCGTTAGGTTTGATGCTATGGTCGAAAAATACCTGTCTCAACGCAAGGAACAGATAGAAAGGAAAAAGAATCGCTCTAATAATCCGCAAAAAGAAAAAGGAGAAAGAAAATGAAAAAGAAGATCATTGTCAGTGTAATCGTTATTATAGCTGTGGCTGTTGTTCTAAAGTTAACAGTCTTTAAGGGCGGCAATGGAAATGAGATCGGCTATCAAAAAGAAGCTTTAAAAAGGGGCACTATACAAGCCCTGGTGGATACAACCGGTACTCTTAACCCTGTAACCACGGTAGATGTAGGAAGCCAGGTGTCAGGAAAGATCCTTGAGATCTTTGTTGATTTTAACAGCCCGGTCAAAGCCGGAGAGATTATTGCTAAGATCGACCAGGAGCTCTTTATAACCAGAGTCAATCAGGATAAAGCCAGCTATCAAAGCGCGGAAGCCTCGCTGGAAAAATCAAAGGTTAGCCTCGCGAACACTAAAAAACAGATGGACCGCGCCTTGGAGCTTTATAAAAAAGACCTTCTTTCTGATGAAGAAAAAGAAGCGGTGGAAGCATCCTATTACAGTGCTAAATCCGATCTGCAGTCAGCTCAGGCGGGGATCGCACGGGCAAAATCACAACTTGATTCCAGTAAAGTCGACTTAGCCTATACGGTCATCAAATCCCCTGTAGATGGGGTTGTAATCAATCGTGCTGTTAATGTGGGGCAAACGGTAGCAGCCAGTTACCAGGCTCCCCTTTTATTTCAGATCGCCAATGACCTGGGCAAAATGCAGGTCGAATGCAGTGTGGATGAGGCCGACATCGGGAAAGTTAAGGAAAACCAGCAGGTAAGCTTTACAGTTGATGCTTACCCGGATGATAATTTTAAAGGCATAGTAAAACAGGTTCGCTACTCTCCCGAGATCATCTCGAATGTTGTTACTTATACTACGATCGTAGAAGTCGATAATCCGGAAATAAAACTGCGCCCTGGGATGACAGCTACAGTATCAATAGTAATAGGCGAAGCCAAAAATAAGCTGCTTGTCCCTAATTCAGCTCTCAGGTTTAATCCTCCCCAGGAAGTATTGCAGGCTGTTTTTACCGAGATGCGCAATAAAAGACAGGCTGAACAGGGGCAATCCGCCTCGGGTGATGATTCGGGATCTCAAACAGATGCGAGAAAGCCCGCTTCCTCCAAACGTCAATTTACTGGAGGCCAAGGCGGCGGTATGAGAATGCAGGACATGGCCCGTGTCTGGGTGGAAGATGAAAACGGTAAGCTAAAAATGATTTTTATTCAAACCGGAGTAACTGACAATATTTATACTGAGATAACCTCAGACAGCCTGGAAGAAGGCCAGGAAGTAATCACGGGAGAGGGGACTGCAGACAGCAGTGACGACTCCCGCAGATTCACCCCCGGAATGATGAGATTTATGCGCTAAAGGAAAATAAAAATGAACAGCAATAATGTGCTTATAAAAATGGAAGACCTGACTAAGACCTATCAGGTCGGGGAAACCCAAGTCAGAGCTCTGCGGGGCATATCCTATGAAATCCGCAAAGGAGACCTGCTGGCGATTATGGGGCCCTCAGGTTCAGGCAAGTCAACCTTGATGAATATCATCGGCTGCCTGGATAAGCCTACTAACGGCAGATATTTCTTAGATGGCAAAGAGGTCTCGACTTATAACAAAAACCAGCTGGCCGGAATCCGGAACAGCAAGATCGGATTCGTTTTTCAGACTTTTAATCTTTTAGCCCGGACTACCGCCCTGGAAAACACAGAACTACCCCTTTTATATTCCAATACCCCCACCCGGGAAGCCAAAAAACTTGCCATGAAGGCTTTGGCGCAGGTGGGTCTGGAAGGCAGAGAGCTCCACAAGAGCAACCAGATGTCTGGGGGAGAAAGGCAAAGAGTCGCCATAGCCAGGGCCCTGGTCAACAGTCCCTCCCTGATACTTGCGGATGAACCGACCGGAAATCTGGACACTAAAACCGGCAATGAAATCATGGACGTTTTTAAACGGCTTAACCAGAAAAACGGCATAACGGTTATCCTGGTGACCCATGATCCCGAAGTTTCTGCAATCGCTGAAAAAAAGATGCATATCCGGGACGGCCTCATTGAAAGTTTGGAATAGGAGTTATTATGAATATTTTTCGAACCATTAAAATAGCATTAAAGGCTTTGGGCCGGAATAAGATGCGCTCTTTTCTTACTGCCCTGGGTATTATTATCGGAGTAGGCGCAGTTATTGCAATGGTTAGTATAGGCCAGGGAGCAAAGGCTGAAGTAGAAAAAAGGTTCAGCGAGATGGGCACTAATCTGCTTTTTGTACGCCCCGGAAGCCGCTCCTATAGGGGCAGACATGGCGGCAGCAGTAGCTATGAGAACCTGACTGAAGCAGATGCTGAAGCCATCCTGGAAAACTGTGATGCTGTAAATTACATATCTCCCAATGTCAACTCCCGGGCCCAGATCATTTACCGGAACAAAAATTGGAACACAAGCATCTACGGGACCGGACATGATTATCCCATCATTCGGAACTGGGAGGTCGAAGAGGGTGAGTTTTTCAGCGAACAGCATGTAAAATCCGCTCGGAAAGTCTGTATCCTGGGAAGTGAAGTAAACCAGAATCTGTTTGAAGGTGCAAACCCCCTCGGGCAGATCATCCGCATGAATAAAATTCCCTTCCGGGTTATAGGCACTATGGAATCCAAGGGCGAATCCGGAGGCTGGTTCAACCGGGATGATGTGATATTTATCCCCTATACAACCGCTCAAATGCGGCTGCTGGGGATCGACCACATCCAATCTGTGGACGTTTCCGCTATTTCTATGGACAGAAGCGCTGAAGCTATGGCCCAGATCGAAGAAGTACTCAGAATAAGACACAAGATCGCTCCCGGTGCTGAGGATGACTTTAATGTGAGAAATATGTCGGACATTGCTGAAGGGGCATCAGAGGCGACTGGGATCCTTACAATACTCCTGGGCGGGATAGCCTCGATATCTCTGCTGGTAGGCGGGATCGGCATTATGAATATTATGCTGGTCTCAGTGACCGAACGTATCCGCGAGATAGGTATTCGCATGTCAATGGGAGCCCGGGAAAAAGACATCCTTTATCAGTTCCTCACCGAAGCCATCGTTTTAAGCGCTTTGGGAGGGCTGCTGGGAATAATCCTGGGTGTTGGCAGCTCGCAGTTGATCTCTCATTTTTCCGACATGACCACAATGGTTTCATTTGAGTCTATTGCCCTGGCGTTTATTTTTGCTGCCTCAGTCGGTATCTTTTTCGGTTTTTATCCGGCCCGGAAAGCTTCGAAATTGGATCCCATAGATGCCTTGAGGTATGAATAATCCAAACTGCCGGATATAGAGGCGTTAAATTGCAACAAAAATTAATTAAAAGAAGTAATACAATTAAGCATATGCCACAGATTTAAAGGAGGATATAATGCGCAAAATTGGAATCTTGATTCTGTTCATTTTTTGTATAACCCTTACGGTCCAAGCACAAAATGAAGAAAAAACACTTTCCCTTTCCCTGGGGAATTGTATTGTTAAAGCCATGGAAAATAATCTCGGCATAGCCATAGAGGTGCTGAGCCCAGAACTGGCCGATATTGCTGTGGCCCAGGCCAGTGAAAAATTTATGCCTTCGTTATCATTAAATTTTAGCAAATCGGACCAAAACCAGGCTTCATATTCCTGGCTTGATGCTTCCGGCCAACTTCGGACAACTTACAATGACTATTCCATGCAGGTCGACCAACAGATACCGACCGGGGGAAATCTATCATTAAGGCTCAGCAGTTCCATGTATGACACCAATAGAACGGGGATGACCATCAACCCCAGTTATAGAAGCACTCTCAGATTCAATTTCACCCAGCCTTTACTCAAAGACTTTGGTCCAAAGATGAGCCGGAAGGATATAATCGTTGCAAAAAACAACCTGATGATCTCGGAGAAGGATTTCAAAAAAGCCATTCAGGATACGGTCTACAATGTAGAGGAAGCTTATTGGAATCTCGTCTATGCTATTGAGGACCTTAAAGTCAAACAACAATCTTTACATCTGGCAGAGGACCTGCTGGCTAAAAACAGGCGGGCTGTGGAAGTCGGGACAATGGCCCCGATTGAAATAATCAATGCCCAGGCGAGCGTTGCTCAGCAGGAGGCGAATATTCTGGCGGCTGAAGCTCAGGTTAAAAACAGCGAGGACAGGCTGCGGACCATCATCAACCTGGCAGCCGATTATCCTCAGGCAGGGATTATTGAAATCGTACCAAAAGACACTCCCGTATATGAAAACAGGGATATAAAGCTGGACGAGGCCTTGAGTATTGCCATGCAAAACCGTCCTGACCTGCAATCTGCCCGTTTAGGCCTTAAAAACAATGAACTGGACTTAAGTTATGCTAAAAACCAGCTGCTTCCCAACTTAAGTTTCACAGCTTCCTATTGGAGCCCGGGGGTTTCCGGAGACAGGCTTATCTACCCTGAAGGTTTTCCTTTTGGTGACCCTATAGACATAATTCCCGGCGGGATTTCTGATTCATTCAAGGATGTGTTTGACTTTAGATATAAAAACTGGTCGGTAGGATTAACCCTTGATGTTCCCATAAGCAATATTCTATCAAGGGCATCCTATGCCCAGGCCAGGGTAAATCTGGAACAAGCCAAGCTCAGGCTTGAAAGCCAGGAACAAGAGGTGTTTACTGATATAAAAATCGCGGTTAGGAACGTTGAGACAAGTTACAGGCAGACCCAGGCACTCCAGGCTGCTCGTAAACTGGCAGAAAAACAACTTGAAGCTGAGGAAGAAAAACTCAAGGTCGGGCTTACTACCAATTATTTTGTGCTGCAGTACCAGAGGGACCTCTCCACTGCCCGTTCCCAGGAGCTTCAGGCTATAATCAATTATAATCTGGCCCTGGCCCAGCTAAATCGTGACCTGGGGATCAGTCTTAAAGAGAAAAACATTCAAATAGAAGAAATGATCGGATATTAATATCCTGAACTATTCATAAAAAATGTCGATGTTTCAGATAATACGTGAATAATCCAGGATAGGATAAAAAATATGAGAAAGTTAATCAAGTTACTGCTGATCACTATAGTTTTTTTAAACCAGGCTGCCCTGGTTACTGCTGAAGCGACAAATGCCACCTATTGCATAAAGGCTGTAGAATTATCTTCGGCACCTAAAATAGACGGCAAGCTGGATGACGCTTTCTGGGAAAGCGCGGTTGTCTTGGACAGTTTTACCCAATTCCAACCCAAAGAAGGAGATGAGCCTTCGGAGAAAACAGTCGCCTATGTAGGTTATGACAGGAAAAACCTTTATATCGGAGTCCGCTGTTTTGATTCCTCCCCCAACGCAATTCGGGCCAGCCTTACTAAGCGGGACAGCGTCTATGGCGATGACGAGATCACAATTTACCTCGATACATTCAACGATAAAAAACGCGCCTTTGCTTTTCAAGTCAACCCCCTTGGTGTCCAAACAGACGGGATTTACAATGAGACAAGGCGCCGGCACAGAGGAGGAGGAGGATTTAACCGGATTGACAAAAACTGGGATACGTTCTTCCTTACCGATGCTAACATAGACGAGGAAGGTTATTCAGTCGAAATAGCCATTCCCTTTAAAAGCCTGCGGTTTCCTAATGCCGACTCCCAGGCCTGGGGGCTTCAGATCAAACGGGATATCCGCAGGAAAAACGAAGAGATCTACTGGCATCCCCGCTCCCGGGATGTTAACGGATTCCTGGCCCAAATCGGCGAACTGCATATCGAAGGGTCCCTTGACAAGGGAAATAATTTTGAAGTCATGCCGGTAGTTACGGGAATGCAGGAAGCAGGCGAAAAAATTTCCCCGGAACCAAGCCTAAATCTCAAATACGGCATAACTTCAAATCTGACTGCAGATCTGACCTTTAATCCTGATTTCAGCCAAATTGAAGCTGACATGCCGAAAATCGATGTAAATCAGAGGTATGCCCTTTATTTTGCGGAAAAACGCCCCTTTTTTCTTGAAGGCAAAGATTTTTTCGACACCCCCATTGAGCTAGTCTACACCCGAACCATCGACAATCCTATATGGGGAGGTAAGGTAACAGGCAAGATCGGGAAAACCACGATCGGATATTTAAGCGCTTATGATAAAGCTCCCGGGGTTATTAACATCCCGCTTGCTCCGGATACACCGGAACAGGCAAACGGGCGGGGATTAGTAAATATCTTTCGCCTTAAGCAGGACATTTTTCAGGAATCTTACATCGGCTTTATTTTTTCCGACAAAGAAACGGGAGGTTCCTTAAACTCGATCAATCAAAATTACAATCGGGTTGCCGGGATTGACGGCCATTTTAAGTTTAAAAAATATTACCGTTTTGCTTTCCAGGTAGTCGGCTCTTCCAGTAAGGTGGAAGATCAAAAAACAGATATCGTGCCGGCCATGAATTTCAGCTTGAGCCATGCTTCCCGGCACTGGAATATTTCTGCGGAATATAACCATATGCCGGAAGATTTTGAAGCCTCGACCGGTTTTATCCGCCGTAAGGATATCCGTCAAATAAGGACCCGGCTGGGGTATAATATCCTCCCCCAGAATGATTTGATCGTATCCATCCAGCCTTCCATAGAATACCGGCGGGCCTATGATTTTAACAATATCCTGACCGATGATGAGATCCGGATCGGAGGTATTATTACCGGTTGGAGAGGTTCTTTTTTCTGGGGGGGTTACACTACTGAACTTGAACGCTACGAGGGAATCGATTTTAAACGCCAGGGTATCAGATTGAGCATTAACTCTCAGCCACTTGCCTGGTTAAGCGGCAATATATCCTATTCAGCGGGAGATTCAATCTACTACTCGGACGACCCTTATCTGGGCTATAAAAGCTCTATTGGAGTAAGAACTACGCTTAAACCTTTGTCAAACCTGCGTATTTATTACAGCTTGAATAATGACACATTTTCAAAAAGCAAGGGCGGAGAAAGAGTATACCGCATTAATATTTTTAGCCAGCGGATAAGTTACCAGCTAACGCGGACAATCTCTCTCCGGCTTATATCCGATTACAATGATTATTACAAAGACCTTTATAATAGTCTTCTCCTCAGCTACGAATATCGTCCCGGTACTGTGTTCTACTTAGGAATGGATGACAGCCGGGAACAGGATGATGCAGGAATATTCGCCAGGACAGGCCGGTACTATTTTGTAAAATTCTCCTACTGGTGGCGGATATAAGAGAGGAAGTTTTTTTGTATCAATTAACCTGATTCTTACTTAAGGTTCAGAAGCTTAGAAAAAATGAGGGGACTCTTGGCTCATTGGTGTCTTGCATAATTTTTTGATAAGTGCTAAAATAATATAAAATACAAGTCGATTTTTCATTAAAAAATGGAATTATGGGAAAAACAAATGAATAGGAAACTAATTCGGCCAAATCTTGCTGAATATAAGGGAAAAAAGAGCCGGGAATCAGGCAAAAAAAGAGCCTCTCCTTCATACGACACTGCAGCTGAGAATTATTATTACTTAAAACAGATGAATAAAAAAACTCCCGTTGCTATTGTTTTTCCAGACGGCGAGATAATAGAAGGTTTTATTGAATGGTATGATAGAAACTGTATCAAACTAAATCGGAAAAACGCTCCTAATCTTTTAGTATACAAAAGCAGCATGAAATATTTGTACAAAGTAAACTCAGACATAGAGATGACCAAAGATAGCAGCAGAAAAAAGGCTACAAAATCAACAGCAAAAAGCGAATAATCTCTCTCCCAACTATCGGGGTCTCTTTGGGGGATCCAGGGGGAATCGGGCCGGAAGTAACTTTAAAAGCCCTCATCCAGAAGAGAGATTTACCTAAAGCCGAATATATCCTCTTCGGCTCTAGAAAAGTCATTGCTTCAGAAATTAAAAGGCTAAAAGCAGAAAAAGATAACATTTTATTTTCTATTCAAGAGCCAGACCCCTCCTTCAAGCTCCAGATCAGGGGCCGTCCCTGCAAAGAAAATGGCAAGGCTTCTTTTTGCTGGTTTAAAGCTGGTGTAAAAGCTGCTGAATCCGGTAAAATCCAGGCTTTGGTCACTGCGCCCATCTCAAAGCACTCCTGGAATTTAAGTGGGATAAAATGGAGAGGTCATACTGATTATTTGAATCATACATATCCTGAAGCTATTATGTCATTTTTTTCAGACAAGCTTAAAGTTGCACTTTTTTCCCACCATGTACCGCTCACAGAGGCGATAGAAAAAATTGAACAAAAGGCGTTGCAGGATTTTTTTCTGCTTTTAAACCGGATTTTAAACAAATCCTCTAAAATCAAATACCGATTTTTTGTGGCGGGGCTGAACCCTCATGCCGGTGAAGAGGGCCTGCTGGGAACTGAAGAAATCGAAAAGATTATTCCGGCTATCAAATATTGCCAGAGCAAAGGCGTGCCTATAAGCGGGCCTTTTCCTCCTGACATCGTCTGCCGCAAGGCATTAAATGAGCCGCAAAAGATCGTCATTGCTCTTTACCACGACCAGGGATTGATAGCATTTAAACTGGGTGCTTTTGATGAAGGAGTAAATGTAACCCTCGGGCTCCCATTTATTAGAACCTCGCCTGACCATGGGACTGCTTTTGATATTGCCGGCAGAGGGCTTGCTGATCCTAAAAGTATGGTCGAAGCAATAAAAATGGCAGTTAAATTTAATGCCGAAAAAATCATACACAGAAAACCTCAACCTGGATTATTCACGAGTCGAGGTTGCCGTAGATGAGAGGCGCAGGGGATGAAGCTGTGGTATTTCACTGCGAATCCGCTGCAACGAAGCAGATGCGGTGAAGGTGGGATTAGGGAAAAAGCGGAATTTTACACTGAGGACGCTGAGGACACAGATTAAAGGGATAAAGCATTTGACGCGGATAAGACTAAGGTGCTTTTTCTTTTTTGGTTTGCACCCAAAAATAAAAAGCACTTTTCAGTTTCGGGCAATGCCCAAAATGTAAACCTTTCAATGCATTTCCCCATTTTCCATTTACTATTTTCCATTTAGCCTGGATTATTCACGAGTCGAGGTTGCCGTAGATACGAGGCGCAGGGTATGAAGCTGTGGTCCTTCACCGCGAATGCCCTGTAACGAAGCAGATGCGGTGAGATCGGCTCGCTCGGAGAGTAAAAAAATGGCGATTAA
>JAUVXM010000085.1 GCA_030603565.1 Candidatus Aminicenantota bacterium | reverse complement strand
TTTTAATCGCCATTTTTTTACCCGTAGGGCGAGTCGATCTCACTGTATCTGCTTCGTTACAGGGCATTCGCGGTGAAGGACCACAGCTTCATACCCTGTGCCTCGCATCTTCAGTAACCTCGACTCGTGAATAATCCAGGTTAGAGAACTAATTTACGGCAATTACCGCATCATTTATCGTATTGAAACCAAACAAATATCAATTCTCACGATTCGACATAGCAGACAAATATTGCCAATAAATGAAATTAAGGCATAACAAGCACATGGACAACTGACGGGAAAAGCCTACAGGCTTTCCCCGCGGGTCATGCGCGACATTAGGCGGCTTGAAATCAGCCACTAAACATTGTTCAGGAGCAGGATAATGAATGCCAATACACCAACCAGAGAGGCAGACGAAAAATCCAACACAACCGAGAGGGTTAGCTGGGGACGACTGCTGATTGCCGCATTCATCATGATGGTTTTGCCAGCAGTGATTTGCATAGGTCTGACCCTATTCCTATATTCCTAAGGTTGACAAAAACAAATCGAGCTTTCCCAATGAGCAGTCTCTTTTCAAGCTCGTTTACCTGGCAGTGGAGGGGGCATCGAGAAAATGGACAATGCGACATAGGGATTGGGCTATGATATACTCACAGCTGATGATCTTTTTTGAAGATCGTTTGAGAAAATATGTGTGATGGTAAAATGGAGTTTACACAGAAAAACCGAAACACCCGGTATTAATGCGCTTTATATGGCTATTTTTGAAAAAGATGGTAAGAAGAAAAAGGGCATATTGTATAATGTCAAATGGAAGAATTTCTAAAGGTAGGATCTAGCAAGATGCCCTTAGAATCATGTTTATTTTCGATTCAATGTTTAATTGAAAAGATAAAATATAGCTATTCGTGGAAACTCAGTATTGCTCAACGGCCTTTTGAATGGGAGAAACTTAGAATAACAAATTTAGTTGACTCTATATTAAGAGGATTTCCAATTGGGAGCATATTGTTAGCCGGAAGTAAAGATCCCTATTATATTTTTGAATTAAAAAAAGGGCTGCGTCGAAGGGTTAAAAATATCGAAAAAGCTGAATACACACACTTGATAGATGGTCAACAAAGATGTGCTGCAATATTAGCGACATTTAATGGGGAAGGTTTTAAGGTTTCAGAAAATGATCCCTTTGAATATTTATGGATAAATATAAGTAGGTTCAATTTTGAGTATAAAGAATTTGATGAGAAGCGTGGACAGAAATACTTTTTTCATTGGAGTTCAAATAGACAAATCAATGGACTTACACATGAAAAGAGAAGAGTGGAGAAATTGCCTCCAAATTCTCCCATAAATGGATGGATCCTTTTCCATGAATTGATAGGATTTATCAAAAAGAATAGGAATAAAAAAGAAATTTATGGCTATACAAATTGTAATGATATTGATGAAGTCAATGAAGAAACATTGAACAAACTTTTCAAATCAATAGAAAATTCTTTGTATACAAAGAAAATTCCAGTCCATGCCTTAAAGGATGATGAACTCGAGGATATATTTCAAGTGTTTATAAGGATTAACACTGGGGGTCTTCCATTGGGGCCAGTTGATGTATTTTTTGCTGGAGTGAAGAAGTACTGGGATGATGCAGAGGAACATTTGAAGTGTATCGTGAATAAGGATTCAATTTTTAATAGACAGGATGCTATAAGTCTGCTTGCAAGGTGTGCAGCTAATTCTCTGGAGGAAAAGCCATTTGATCCTGTAAGATTAAAACTTCAGTATCTAACATATAATGCTTCAAATGGCAGATATCCCCTTATAGCACAAATGAAGGCTTTTACTCCTTTAGGAAAGAGTAATGATTTCACTAAAGCAGTAAGGTGGGTTAGTATATTGATTAGAAATAAATTCTATTATGCTGCCAATATTCTCAATCGATTCAATGTTATGAGTGTTGTGGCTTGGGCTTATCAGTTCCAACAGTCTCAAAATCTTCCAGAATTTGATGAAAATGAATTGATTAAGCCCATCATAGGGTACTTATTCTGGACAAATGTTTTTGGTAGCAGGTATTACGGAAGGAGTAGATTTGACAGAGAAGTATTCAAGGCTGCTTGGGAGTCAGGGAAGAACGGCGAAAAGTTTCCTTATCACACCGCAAATATGCAAAAAGCTTGTTTCGATTATCACTATGTCCGGCCTTATATCCCTCTAAATCCGATTCAAAAAACGTTGAATTTGGATGAACTTAAGAAACAAAGTGCTGAATACAAAGATGCAGAGAAAATATTGCAACTAACAAGAGGTCACAAAGAAATATTTTTAAGCATATACCAAAAGACCCAGCATCGCCATATTGATTTGGATCATCTTGTAGCTTACAACTTTGCTAAGAATCGCTTCAAAGAAGGTAGAAAGTTCATGTGGGATTACATAGAATGGACTTCCAAACTGGGAAATTTTGCCATAATAGATTCACGTGCAAATCGAGTCTTACAGGATAAGGGGCCATCATTTAAATTTATTAAGCAGGAAGACAAAAGTATTCAAAATTATACAGATAAGAATTTTATAAAAACTGATCCTTGCTTAACTAAAAATGAGATCAATCAGTGTTTACTTGTTGAAGATTTGCTTAGAAATAAGAGAAAAGATGAAGCAGGTGCTGTTCTTCGAGATTTCGTAGCAAAAAGAACCTTACTTATATGGAAACGTGTATTAAGAATTGTCGGTAGACCACCAAAACAATTTGATGACTAGAATTTATTATTGAAAGTAAGGACTATGAGATTTGTCAGAAATATGGTAATTCCGGGGGCACTATACGTAATTAAAAAAGTACTGCCTACCTTATAATAGCAAAAACTGCAGCAATGAGTTTCGATAAGAAAGAAGCAAAGGCAATCCCATGGTGGGTTAAGTGGATAATATTTTGGGCTATTGTTCTCTTGATTTTTAGGATTCCGTTTATGTGATTAAAGGGAGTGTAAGGTTTTCTGTGTAAACTCCATTTTACCATCACACATATTTTCTCAAACGATCTTCAAAAAAGATCATCAGCTGTGAGTATATCATAGCCCAATCCCTATGTCGCATTGTCCATTTTCTCGATGTCTCCTCAACTGCCAGGTAAACGAGCTTAAAAAGAGACTGCTCATTGGGAAAACTCGATTTGTTTTTGTCAACTTTCCTGATCTTCCGATGCAGGCTCTCAATGAGATTCGTCGTGTAGATCAGGGTACGGATCTCCGGAGGATATTTAAAGAAAGTGGAGAGCTCAGCCCAATTCTTTTTCCAGGAGGCTGAGACATGAGGATACCGTTTGTCCCATTTTTCGGCAAAATCATCTAAGGCAGAAGATCCTTCTTTTTCGGTGGCTGCTTTATAGATGAGCTTTAGATCTTTGGCCACCAGTACTTGGCAGATTCCGTCTCACAGACCCAGAGCCCCAGGCATTCCTTCAGTCCATCCAGGTTGATACCGATGATAGTGTAAAGAGCCACATTCCGCACATGACCTTCTGTCCTCATCTTCAGGAACACCGCATCCATGTAGATAACCGCATAGATCGGCTCCAGAGGCCGGCTCTGCCATTCTCTGGCTTTCTCCAGGACTTTTGTCTGTGATGGAACTTACTGTCTCTGGGGAGATCTCATAATTATAAAGGTCCTTGATATGAGCCTGGATATCCCGGGTAGTCATGCCCTTGGCATACATGGATATAATTTTTTCTTCCAGACCTGAGATGTCCCGCTTGAGTTCACGGACCGACCAGTTGCCCCGGATGCATTCGATCTCGTAGAAGGAACGTTTGAGGGTGTCATCGATGGCGATGAGTTCAGCAAAGTGACTAAACGACAAGGATTGAACCAGTCGTTGGAAAGGAACCTGCAATTGTGCGGATGCTGTCCCCACAATTGTCTGCGTGGACACTGCGGCAGATTCGGAAGGCAGTAATTTCCGAATGGCTTCGGGGAGCTCCTTGGCAAATTTGGCAAACGCTGTCTGCCAAATCTCCGGGTAAGACAGGTAGAATTGTCTGTATAAACGCAACGAACGGGAGGCACATCCTATGACACATGCCGCTGTAAGTTTTTGGGAAAGCGGCGATAAGAGATTCTTTCCATACATCGCCCGGTCAGCTCCGTTCTACTCGTATTCCCGGATATAGCATCCGATCAACCAGTTGCGCAGGGTCAGGCTTATATTGACGGCCTTACCGGCCTGAGCGGCCATGTACTCATGGGTCCGCCGAATGGTGGCAAAGGGCACTGAAGTCGAATTTTTTGGGTTTATCCGCCATAGCCCAGCGCCTCCAGGTTCTTCCTGATCGTAGTTTCAAGCTCGTCAGCCTTCGCGAACTGCTCATACAATGTGGCGGAGAGGTCGGACATCTTCTCTTCGAAGGGGATGCCGCCTGCCTGCCGAAGCCTCGGCGCAGGCAGGTTGTTGTTTTTTGCCACTTTTCCCTCTTCTCTTTTAATTTTCTATATTATTGAAAAAGATGAAGAATACTTCTGCCATAATCGACTTTACTACAAAAAGATAAACCCCGCCTCTGTTTAAGAGATACGGGGTTTTTATGGTTATCTACCATTTTCAGGGCCTTTTGTGTGTCTAATCTGGACTCCGGTTTTCACCGGAGTGACGACTTCTTACGAAGCATCCTTTTTTCTTTTGTTAAGACTTCGACATACTTAGCAAAAAACCACGAAATGTCAAGGGAAACTGAAACATTAATGGTATTTCCTTTATCAATCTGGGGGGTAACCAGACTCACGGGTGGATTATTAAGCTTTTCCTTGTAGCTAAGGGTTGTTAACGTGGTTTTAAGATTATAATCTTCAGGTATTTTCTTCCCCAGTTGAGGGCGTCTTTGTGGCTGGAGAAAAAAACGTCTATGTGGTCTCCCTTGAAAGATAGGAAATTCTTTTTTCCGTTGATGATGATTTTCACTCAATTTCATCAAATTCCCACCCTCTAAGCAGCTGCATCATCCATAATACACATAAAAAACAATTCCCTTCAACCGGAAATGCGAAGTAAAGAGAGAATCACATAACTCGTGAATAATCCAGGTTCGTTGAGCTTGAGGAGGTGGGGGCCTCTTTACATGGTTAATTTATTTCCGGATATAGCAGTGCATTAAGAAGAAATTTGTATGTCCCATGAGATTGAGCTCTGTGCTGACAAGGGAAGCCGATGAGAATGATATGCCCTTTTTTACGCTGAATATCAACCACGGCTGCTTTACGGGCAATCACATCTTCCCCGGTAAGCCAGCCGCTTAAAAGGATATCATTTTCAGGGAATCTAGCAACGACTTTCCTATCCCACCCTTGAGGGGGGACGCGTGTGCTGAGAGCCCTGCCTTCATAAAACATGATGGCCGCCTCGCTAGGCATTCCATATCCGACCGGGGATTTATTATCAACTTTGACTTTTAAGATAGAACCGGGACAGAAAAATTTGCTCCGATCGATGTTCTCTATGGCATTTCCGGCAGGTACCTGGAACTCATTGAAAGCCAATTCGCAGGCACTATTAAGAGTAACGAGAATGCCGCCTTGTTCCACAAATGTCTTTAATGCTTCCACTCCTTCGCTGCCTATTCCTCCTTCGTATTTTGGGGGAGGTTTTCTGTAATACCTGGCATAGCGTGAATTAGGGTTTGGTTTTCCCAGTTTGATAATATCTGCGCTTTCATCTGCAAAGACGATCACATCAAATTTTTCTTTAAGGTTAACTTTCTTTTTCCCTTTAAAGTCTTTGTTGTGAAGAGTTGTAAAAGGAATTTCCAGATCATCAAAGACATAGCGGGTCCAGCCTTCATCCATATTGGCTCTCCAGGACTGATAGAGTCCGACTCGATACCTTTTTAGAGGAGCTTTTGGGATTTCAGCGAAGGTATCGATAGGATAGGCTTTAACCTGCCATTTTTCCAAAAGACCGGGAAGGGCCTTTTGGACCTGAGGGGTGTTTTTAATGATAAAACTTCCGGCAGCAGCTTCGAATCCTTCCCCCACGAGGATGTCCTGGGAGCGATAGATTTCAGTATTTTCTTGAAAAAGGGCGAAAACGACTGAATAGGAATTATTAAGTCGGGAATCAAGGATGATAAATGAGGAAGTTTTTGGGAGCGGCGTTAGAGAAGGAGAAGGAATTTTATCTAACTTTGTTAGATTTGCCTTGAAGGGATTATTGATTTGATCACATTTGACTCCCATCTGTAAGGGAAGAGTCCAACCTGCATTATCATAAAGCAGGGAGGTAAAGGGGCCGTTAGGGTATTGACGCTTTGGGGTTGGATGATTTTGTATTTCGAGTAAAGCTTGCGCATAAGCCCTGTAAGGTTGAGACATCAAAATCACAAAAGAGCCGGCAGGATAAACTTTATCGCCCCCTATGAAGTCTTCTTTTGCTTGGTTAATTTCTACCCCGGCGAACATCAGTTTATCGAGCATTTTTAGGGTGGTGGGGTAATCGCATTGTGTTTTAGGAATAACAAAGGCAAAAGGCTGCCCTTCCTCGCTTTTTTCAATGGAGTCCTTGCACATTTTATAAAAGTTGTACAAAAATTCTTTCTTGTGGAGATAGGCTGTTTTAATCAGACTCTGGGACAGGGTTAACTCGTAATCTACAATGTCTCTCAGTCTCCACCAGCCACCGGGCCATGGGTCCGGAAACTGCATGCTTTTTTCGACAAATGATTCAGACAATTCTGAAAGATCGATATTTATGGGGCTGGCTACCTTGACAGACGCTGCTTCACTGAGCAGACATATAGTGTTGTGAAACCAGGGGGTATTATCACAGGCTCCATCCCACCATCCTGCAAATTCGCTGCCGTACTGGACACCTTTAAAGCCATTCTTCTGGAGGTCATAGGCCATGTTCATGCCGCATAAAGCAACTCCCCGCCAGATAAGAGGATGGACATTGGGATTGGGAGGATTCGCAAAAGGCGGGATCCAAAGACGCGCGCCGGTAGCGCCCATCTCGTGTTCGTCAATATGGATCTGAGGAACCCAGTCCTGATATAAAATTTTAGTAACCGCTTTTGTTTCTGCCAGATTAAGCATAAACCAGTCGCGGTTATTGTCATGCCCGGCATAATGTTGATAGAGCCAGGGCATCCGGCTTCCCTCGTATTTTGTTCCAACATTTTTTCTGTACCAATCGGTCACCATTTGCTGACCGTCCGGATTAGTGGTTGGAGCAAGCAGGACGATGACTTCCTCAAGCACTTTAGGGGCATTAAAAGGAGTATTGCCTGTGACTAATTTATAAGCAAGCTCCATAGCCATTTGCGAAGAAGTAATTTCTGATGCATGCAGATTACATGTTATAAAAACGGTAACCTTGCCTTCCTTGGCTAACCGGTTAGCATCATCAGCAGTCAGGTCTCTTGCATCTCTCAGTTTTTTGTTAATACTCTGAAAAGTATCGAGCTTTGCCATGTTTTCTTTGGAGGTGATCACAGCCATGATCATCGGCTTATTTAAGGTCGTCTTCCCAATAGTTAAAACTTTTATTTTTCCTGACTCCCCATCAAGCTTATGGAAGTAAGCTTGAATTTGGTTATAATCCGCAAGCTTCCGGTCTGCGCCTACCTTATGGCCTAAGAATTCTTCGGGTGAGGTTTGCGCAGGAAGAAGCAAAGGTAATATTAATAAGAAAAATAGAGCAAAATAATGGATTCTTTTTATCATCGGTTCCTCCTTTTTTTTGGGGTCAGGTCTTGTTTTTTGCCTCCCCCTTTTTACAGCTTGCTGATTTTTTCAAATCGCATATTCTTTACAATACCTTCCTGAAGTACAAATCCTGTAGTTCTGTTTTTCTTATTTTTTGTAAATTCCAGCTTTCGTCTTTCCCAACCGAAATTATCCAGAGAAAATGCGATTAGTGTATTAGAGGTTTCCCTCAGTTTTAAAATCAAATTATTGTTTTCCACATCTAGAGTATAAGTAATATCGAGTTCATCGTTATAATATTTTCCGGCATATTTTTTTAATTGCGCTAATGGGAGAGAGATTGGTTTGAGGGTCTTTTCAAGGGAACGTTCTCTCTGCCTTTCAGCCGGAGGCTCGGTGAATTGATCTGCCAGATAAAGATCTGCAATTTTTCTTGCCATCATTCCCGTACGGAAATTGCTGAGATTAGATAAAATCACGATAGAAAAGCTCTGCTCAGGGAACTGCATATATTGAGCCTGGTATCCCACCGCAGACCCCCCGTGACTTATGCTCTTTAAACCGCCATATAGATCTATATTCAATCCCATAGCATAGGAGAGAGTTTCTCCGTTGTTGAGGTTCCCTCGCGTAAGCATCATATTTATCAGATTTTGCGTGCCATTTCCTAATTTATTTTCATAGAAGTTTTGATCCCATTTGAGGAAGTCTTCTATTGTTGTAAAAACTCCCAGATCACCTATCACTTTAAGCCGGAGAATATTCAATCTGTAACCGCCGTCTTTTTTTTGAGAATATCCATAGGCTCTGTTTTTCACGATCATATTTGGGTTGTCGTGAAAATGAGTATTTTTCATTCCCAGCGGATCAAAAATATATTTCTTTGCAAAAGCACTTGCTTTTATGCCGCTTACTCGAGTGATGATCTCTGAAAGTAGAAAATAACCGGAGTTTGAATAAGAAAACATCTCTCCCGGTTTAAAATTAAGCTCTTTCTGTCTCGAAAGCGTTTTAACAAGTTCGGTGGGTGTATAAACATAACCGCTTCCTTCTGGTTTTCCCATTAATTCTACAAGGGTCAAATATTCACGCACACCGCTTGTATGATGCAGGAGGTGCTTGATCTTAATAGGGGTTCCATAATCAGGCCATCCAAGTAAAAACTTTTGGATGTTATCTTCAAAGGAGAGTTTTCCCTGTTCAACAAGCATTGCTATACACATGGCGATAAACTGCTTTGAAATAGAACCGATGCGTGATGGAGACTGAGGAGTCCAAGGAAGGGCATACTCAAGATTAGCTGTGCCATAGCCGCGGGCATATATGATTTTTCCATCCTTGAATATTCCCAGGGCTGCCCCGGGGGAGTCATCCCTATCCCATTGTTTAAACAGGTCATCCACTTTATTTGTAAGATCAGTATGGGTGTATGCTTGAAAAATAGCGGCCGCTTGGGTTGAAGCGCCAAAGGCCATAAAAAAGGATATCCATAATACAAGCCTGATTGAGTTTTTTTTGCTAATATGCATAACTCCTCCCAGTTTGAAAAAGATATATATTTTACTCTTTACGTTTCCACGGCTCCCATTCTATGCCGCGCATGTATTTCTGCAGCCATCTGATCTCTTCAATATCACATCGACGCTGATGCCGCGGTTCCCGGAATCCATGGGGTTCACGAGGAAATTTGATGTATCTCACCGGCGCTTTACCAATCTCTTTAAGTGCATGGAAAAACATCATTGACTGGCTGGGGGTACTCACTAGATCTTCAGAACCGTGGAGCAATAGGGTAGGTGTAGTCACGTTCTTTATAAACCAAAGCGATGAAACTTTACGCCAATCTTCAGGATTTATCCAATGGGCTCCACCTATATAATGAAGCTTGAGATCAAAGCTGAGGCCAGGTCCTGATTCTGCACTCCAACTGCCGACCATGGCACCGAGGGAAGCCGCTTTAAAGCGATCGGTTTGGGTGATGATCCAACTGCCAAGGATTCCTCCCCAGCTCCAACCCCGCACTCCTAACCTCTCTGGATCTGCGATATCCTTCTCAATCAGATTGTCTACACCTGACATGACATCATCGAATTCCCCACCCCCGACATCTCCTTGCAGAGCGCATAGAAGATCATCACCATAGCTGTCGCTGCCGCGAATATTTGGTCCGAGCGAGGCATACCCTAGTCCGGCGAAAATATGAAACACGGCCCTGAAACTATTAGCAAAGCGGCCCGGCGGGCCTCCGTGAATAGTGACTATAAGGGGAAGCTTGGTCTCTTGAGGGTAGCTTCCTGGAAGATAGAGGACCCCCTCGATCTCCATGCCGTCTTTACTTTTCCAGCGAATGAGATCACTCTCTGCAAGCAGGATCTTTTTTTTGATCCATAGGTTTGCATTAGTCAGGCGAATAGGTTCTATTTTATTCAGGGGGGAAACAAATAGGTCCGGAGGAGTATTAAAATTGCTGTATGAATAAACCATCTTTGTCCTATCTTTCGAAAAAGCGAGAGTCCGAAGTGTTCCCTTAATTTCTGTGATATCAGTGACTTTTCCTGTTGCGATGTCGAGGCGATGAAGATTGAGATTAGTGCGACGTGTCTCATTGAATAACAAACTTTTACCATCGGGTGTCCAGGCAAGGCTAGAGATATTTCCCTGATTCGGGTTTTTCAGTTTCCTTTTTTCACCTGTTTTAGGGTTCATGATCCAGAGATAGCCGTGCGTCAGATCATAATCCTTGTCAGTAGGAGCGTGAAAAACAAAAGTCTTCCCATCTGGAGCCCAGATGATGTTCCCCTCGGGAGCATTATTGTTTGTGAGCCGCACCAGTTTTTGGTCTCTCACATCAACTAAATAAAGCTCTGATAGGTAGAAAAAATTCTCAGTGTCTTGTTTTGCTGCTGCGAGTACAATACGCTTATTATCCGGAGAAATGTCGAATTCGTTGATGATCAGTTCTTCGTTGGTTAGTCGCTTTTCTTGCTTTGTTGAAATATTAAATATCCAGAGGTTTCGCCAATGTGCTTGCTCTCTGCCGTTCGGTCCTTCAAAAATGAAAACTGCATCATCTCCCAAATCATATTCTTTTTTTTCCTCTTTACCCATTGGTTCATCGGCTGTGAAAAATATTTTGCTTGCATCAGGGGACCATTTATAAGACTCAACACTGTTCTTGTGATGGGTAAGCTGAAACGCTTCGCCGCCCTTGAGGGACATCATAAAAACCTGGCTGTTTTTATCAACTGTGCGCCTAAAAGAGAGATATTTTCCATCAGGGGAAAACTGAAATGAACTGCCGCCTGAATCACCAATATATTGCACAGCCTTTCCACCACTTGCTGGAATCATAAAGTATCTTTTATTTCTCTTGTTTTTTTCCCAATCCAGTTCCGATTTTGAAAAGAATACCCATTCTCCGTCTGGGGACATCTGTGCGTTTCCCAGACGAACCATATTTAAGGCATCATCAACAGTCATGGGCCGGAGATCAACTTCTTGAGCATAAATGGGAATAATAATCAAAAGTATAAGAAAAAAATGGAAGCATAATTTTTTCATAAATCCCCCCTCTCTATTTTATTTATTTTCTGTTAAAAGCAGCAGTTTCCCGTTTAAGGCACCATCATATTCTCCGTTTTCTATACTAATATTTCCATTAACCAGCACGTATTTAGTCCCAGTGCTGTACTGACGCGTATCAGATGGGGTGGAGTTATCCCTGACTGTTTTAGGATCGAATATAACGATATCAGCTTTGTATCCTTTCTTGAGAAGCCCCCTATCCTTTACCTGCAGGAAAGAGGCAGGAAGAGAGGTCATTTTCTTGATGGCATTTTCCAGGGTTAATACTTTTTCTTCTCTGACATATTTACGGAGTACTCTCGCTTGACTGCCAAAAGCGCGGGGGTGACCAATCCTGGTTATATCCGTCTCCTTTATGATAGGTAATGCATCTCCATCACTTGAAAACATCAACCAATCCTGTTTCATTGCGTATTTCATGTCTTCCTCTGACATGACTCCGCAGGCGACGTAGAGATCCGGCTCATCATTAACTAACTCTGCAGCAAGATCAAATGGATCTCTTTTTTGTTCCTCTGCAATGTCTGAAAGGATCTTTCCAATCAGATGTGTATTTTTCTTGGCCACTGTAACCAAATAACTATCCCAACCCGCTAAGGCTACAGAACTTGGCTTATAAGGCTCACCCTCGAGTACCGATTTCCTGATCTGTTCCCGTTTTGATTTATCCGTCAGGGCCCCTGCCAGCTCCTCTATGTACTGCTCTCTCAGTTTCTTCATCTCCAAATCTGCTAGATTCCGATCCCTCATCTTCTTTCTGAGTTCTGCAAATGGTTCCATGTTTATAGGAAGGTGAAAGGGAGCCCAGCCAGTGTTTCTGGCAATTGGAATAATATGTCCCCCCCCCGCATAGTGATAGGGATACATATCAGCAGTAAGGTAAATTCCTTTTGATCTGGCTTGATTTATCAGGGCTGCAACCTCCTTCATAGTCCCCCAGTAATTCTTTCTGCATATTTTAAGATGAGATATATCGGCTCTGACTCCGGTTTCTTCAGCAATTTTGATGGTTTCTCGAGTGGCTTCGGGGACACGATCAAACTCATTGCGTTGATGACTGGCATAGACTCCTCCATATTCGCCCACAACTTTTGTGACTTCTATGATTTCTTCTGTAGTCGCATAACGGCCAGGGATATATTCTAATCCTGTGCTCATGCCCCAGGCGCCTTCCTCCATTGCCTGCCGGACAATTTCCTTTATTTTCTCCAGTTCTTCTGGTGTGGGTACGCGTGGTTCTCTCCCCATCACTGTTTGCCGGATAGTTCCGAATCCAACCAGATGAACGGCATTTGTGCCGATGCCTTGTTTCTCCCATTTTTCTTTGATCTCAGCAATTTTGAATGTCCCGTCACCGCAGTTGCCTGTCACAACTGTAGTTACGCCCTGGATTAGATAGTTTAAGTTTGCATTGGAGTTAACTTGACCTAAACCATAATCACAGTGGGTGTGCAAGTCAATAAACCCGGGAGCAACAGCCAATCCCTGAGCATCGATGTAGGTCCCAGCCGTCTTTCCTGAAAGGTCGCCAACAGCGATAATTGTGTCTCCATTAATACCAATGTCCCCTGTAAAACCTGGGTCCCCAGCTCCATCAAAGATATTTCCATTTGTTATAAGAATGTCATAATCGGGGGTGGTTTGATTACAACCGGAAGTTAAAAAAAGGGTTGATATTATGAAGCACAAAAAGACTAAATGCAGAGTTTTTATCATTGTATTGATCCTTTTATATAAGAATTCTGTAGTCATTTATTATTTACTGTCTTCTCTCTTCAAACGCCGCTTCCAGTAAAAATATGCAGGTACCCCCAGGACTGTCAGAAGAATTCCGGCTAACGCTTCAACCGGTTTTTCCAGCAGTGTGTTAAGCAAAATCCCGCCTGATGCAAGAATAAAGACAGCTGGTACAATTGGATAGCCCCAGGTTTTGTAGGGACGGGGCAGGTCAGGGCGCTTTTTTCTAAGCGTAAAGACAGCGGCAACCGCAGCGATCCAGAAAGCTATGGCAATAAACATGGCAAAGGTGAATATTTGTTCAAATGTACCAAGCAGCGTGAGCACAGAGGCCCAAAGAGCTTGGATGAGTATTGAAAATCCGGGGGTCCGGAAGCGAGGATGAACATGAGCGACTTTTTTGAAGAAAAGACCGTCTTTGGCCATGGCATAAAAGACACGGGGACCGACCAGGATGGAACCATTCAGGGAGCCGAATACGGACACAATGACCAGGGCGGATATAAGGGCACCTGAAGACAGGCCGAAGAGGGCGCCTGTGGTTTTTTCCGCTATCCGGACAACTCCTGAGATCTCCTTTATGGGGAGGGCATATAGGTAGATATAATTGATCAATACATAAAGGAAAGTGATTCCTAATGTTCCCAGGATGAGGGCCAAGGGGAGGTTGCGTTTTGGATTTTTAATCTCTCCGGCTACAAAATTAATATTGTTCCACCCATCAAATGCCCAAGCCACTGCGACCAAGGAAATGCCAAATCCAATGAGGATATTCCCAAAACTCATACCTGCCGGATTTAAAGCCAGATCCAAGCGAGTCCCTTTGCCGATGGCAAATCCCAGGATGATAATTCCGGCGATGGTTCCAATTTTGATAACAGTGAAGAGATTTTGAATGGATTTCCCTAGCCCAACACCGATAAAGTTAATTAAGGACAAGAGGATAATTACCAAGATTCCGAGAATCTGTCCGGCTGAAAGAGAATACGAGAGCGTATGCCGGAAGAGGGGAACATTTAAAGCCAAGATGGTGTGTTCTGCCCCTAGGGATGGGAAGAAACGGCCGATATATTCGGCAAAAGCAAGAGCAAGAGCGGCGATAACCCCAGTCTGGTAGGCAAGAAAAAAAACCCAACCAAACAAAAACCCCGCCATGGGGCCGTAGGCTTCTCTGAGATAGACATATTGGCCTCCGGCCTCGGGCATAGCTGCTCCGAGTTCAGCGTAGCTCAGCGCTCCGGCTAATGTCAGGAGCCCTCCTACAAGCCAGGCGAGTAAGATAAGAGGAGCAGAGG
>JAUVXM010000037.1 GCA_030603565.1 Candidatus Aminicenantota bacterium | reverse complement strand
GTCTCACTTGTATGGCCTTATAAAGATTGTGTGCTGGAAGGCGGGCAGACCAAGGAGGAGGAAAAACGAAAAGAGATATTTTTCAATGAAATTCTGGCCCAGGATGAGATTAGCCGCCTCTTTGACCCGAAGGTGTTGACCAACTGGAAAAGATACACGGTTGACGGTGAGCAGAAGGTTGCGGAAATCAAGCGGGATGAAAACGGAACGATTAAAGAAAATCTGATTATTAAGGGAAATAATCTACTGGCACTGCATACGCTTAAAAAGCAATTCCGGGGCAAAGTGAAGCTGATTTATATTGACCCGCCATATAATACTGGAAGCGATTCTTTTGGCTATAACGATAATTTTAATCATTCAAGCTGGCTTACGTTTATGAAGAACAGGCTGGAAGCTGCTCATGAACTATTGGCTATTGATGGAAATATTTTTATCCAAATTGACGATTTTGAAGACGCTTATTTAAAAGTATTAATGGATGAAATATTTGGGAGAGAATTTTTCCGAAATAAAATTACTTGGAAAAGAAGAGGTGGGAGTGCAAATCCATTAAATAGATTAAATAATGTTGTAGACTATATATTATGGTATTCTAAAACCAACGATTTTCAACACAACCAAATATTCTCATTAGAAGATGAAAACACTAAAAAATATATAAAGGAAAGATTCAATAATATAGATGTAAACGGCAGGAGATTTATGAAATCACCACTTCAAAGTCCAAATCCGAGGCCAAATTTAAAGTATGATTATAAAGGTTATAGAATACCAGAAAACGGATGGTCTATTTCACATAAATTAATGAAAAAATGGGACAAAGAAGGAAAATTATGGTTTCCTGAAGATAAAAATCAAAATATAAACAGAAAAATTTATCTTGATGAGTATAAAGGTCAACCAATATCTTGCCTTTGGACAGATATAAAAGTAATTAATCCAATGTCAAAAGAAAGGATTGAATTTGAAGGCCAAAAACCTGAAACATTGATTAAACGATTTATTAAAATGACTACTTCAATAGGTGATTTAGTAATGGATTTCAATTTAGGTAGCGGGACAACAGCAGCCGTAGCACATAAAATGGGACGTCAATACATTGGAATCGAACAATTAGATTATGGAAAAAACGATAGCGTTATTAGACTTCAGAATGTGATTGGGGAAAAAATAAAACAAAAAGGAGAAATTTTCGATAAGGTGATATGTGACAAGTCTGGCATCTCTAAATCTGTCAAATGGCAAGGTGGTGGCGACTTCATTTATTTCGAGCTGATGAAATACAACGAAGCCTATATAGATAAAATTCAAGCAGCCAAATCATCAGAAGAACTAATTAAAACATGGAAAGACATAGCCAAAAATTCATTCCTAAACTGGTATGTGAATTCTGAAATGCCGGAAGAAGCGGTAAATGACTTTGTCGAGATCGGCAAGGGTGAAAACGGACTGGAAAAACAAAAGAAACTGCTGGCCGAACTGCTGAATAAAAACCAGCTCTATGTCAATCTTTCGGAAATCGATGATAAGCAATTTAATGTTAGTGATGATGACAAGGATTTAAACCGGAAGTTCTATGGAGAGTCGTACAATGGCTAAAAAACTTCCTGAAAAAAACAATTCCCAAATCATCATCTATCAAACAGAAGGCGGTCAGACAAAAATAGAGGTGCGCCTTGAAAATGAAACTGTCTGGTTGACGCAAAGGTTAATGGCAGAGTTGTTTCAGACTACCATTCCAAACATAAACCTGCATTTAAAAAATATTTACAAAGAAAAAGAATTAAAAGAATTTTCAACTATTAAGGATTTCTTAATAGTTCAAAAGGAAAGTGGCCGGCAGGTAGAGCGAAAACAAAAATATTACAATTTAGATGCAATTATTTCTGTCGGATACCGTATCAAATCCCATGTTGCAACCCGCTTTCGTCAGTGGGCGACCCAGCACCTGCGTGAATACATCATCAAGGGATTTGTCCTGGATGATGAAAGATTGAAAAATCCTGATCAGCCGTTTGATTATTTTAATGAGCTATTACGCCGCATTCAGGACATCCGCACTTCCGAACGCCGTTTTTATCAAAAGATTACTGATATTTACGCCACAAGCATTGATTACGATCCAACAACAGAAATGAGCGTTAACTTTTTCAAAACAGTTCAAAATAAGATGCATTGGGCTATTACCGGAAAAACAGCGGCGGAAATTATTCATGAACGAACTGACAGTGAAAAAACTAATATGGGGCTTACAAATTGGCGTGGAGATAAAGTCAGAAAGCAAGATGTCGTTATTGCGAAAAATTATCTCAGTGAAGATGAATTACTGGCACTTAATAATCTTGTTGAGCAATATCTGATTTTTGCTGAAGGTCAGGCAATAAATCGTATTCCAATGCATATGGAAAGCTGGATTGAGAAACTGAATGGCTTTTTGACATTGAACGACCGGGAAATACTTGATCACACGGGAAAAATTTCCCATGAAATCGCCAAAGAGATGGCAGAATCGCAATATGAGAAATTCAACCGGAAACGCATCGAATCTAATGATAAAAAAGAGACTGATTTAGATAAAACCATAAAACAGATTGAAGCAGAGAAAAAACGTATTCAAAAGAAAAAAGATGACTGATAAGTTTTTATATGAAGAATTGGACGCAGTCTCCAAAATGGGATTCCTTAAAAAGGAAATCCCGGATTATCTCAAAGATAATCTGCACCCTAAATATGAATTACGCCCCTATCAAGAGGAAGCCTTTGCCCGCTTTTTTCACTGTCTGGACAATAATTTTCCGGGTAAAGATTGGCCACTTCATTTTCTATTTAATATGGCGACCGGAAGCGGTAAAACCCTTATCATGGCCGGATTGATTCTTTATCTCTATGAAAAGGGCTATCGGAATTTTCTCTTTTTCGTTAACTCCACAAATATCATTGAAAAAACAAAGGAGAATTTCCTTAATCCATTGTCTTTCAAATTTCTTTTCTCTGAAAACATGCAATTTGGAACCAATAGGGTTGCTGTAACGCCGGTGGCTAACTTCGAGGGCACAAGCGAGAATGACATTAATATCTGTTTTACCACCATTCAGAAATTACATTCCGATTTGACCACTGAAAAGGAAAACGCACTTACTTATGAAGACTTTAAGGATAAGAAAATAGCCTTATTAGCCGATGAAGCCCACCATATAAACACCCGCACCAAAGCGCAAAAAGAGATGTTTAAAAGCTGGGAAAATACGGTGGAGCGTATATTCAAGCAAAACGAGGACAACCTGCTTTTAGAATTTACCGCCACCCTGGATTATACCCATCAAAACATCGTTGATAAATACATTAATAAAGCCCTCTATCGTTATGACCTTCGGCAGTTTCGCAATGATGGCTATTCCAAGGATGTGTATATTGTTCAGGCGGATTTTGAGGAAAAAGACCGCATTTTGCAGGCGCTGATTCTGAGTCAGTATAAACAGGAGGTCGCTGCAAAAAACCGCATTAACTTGAAACCTGTTATCTTATTCAAGGCGCAAAGGACGATTGCCCAATCCAAAGAGAATAAAGACAATTTTCATAAGCTGATTGAAACTCTGGCAGAAGATGATATCGAGAGGATTCACAGCAAATCCGATATCCCACTTGTGCAGAGGGCATTCGATTTTTTTAAAAACAATCGCATCAATTCAAAACAACTTGCTGAAAGACTCCGTAAAGAGTTTGATGAAAGCCGGTGTATTTCAGTCAACGAGGAAAAAGAGAAAGAATATCAGCAGATTCTTCTTAATACCCTGGAAGATAAAGACAACCGTATCAGGGCAATATTTGCGGTGCAGAAACTTAATGAGGGATGGGATGTCCTTAATCTCTTTGATATTGTCCGCTGCTATACAACCCGCGACTCTAAAGCCGGCAAACCCGGAAAAACCACAATCGCCGAAGCGCAGCTTATCGGACGGGGGGCACGATATTTTCCTTTTGTTACAAATGAACACAATGACCGCTACAGGCGAAAATATGATAACAACCTCTCCTATGAAATGCGTGTTCTTGAAGAGCTGCACTATCACAGCATTAATGATTCCCGCTATATTTCCGAGCTTCGCACCGCCCTGATTGAAGAGGGTATGATGGATGAACGGGAAATAAACCGGGAACTGAAGCTTAAGGATACCTTCAAGGAAACGGATTTTTATAAACATGGACTTATTTATCTCAATGAACGAGTACGGAATAATTATCAATATGTAAAATCGTTTTCTGATATTGGTGTCACAAAAAGAAACTATGAGCATAAACTCGCCAGTGGACGCGGCATTTCAGGCGCGCTGCTTGCAGGCAATGGCAATACCGGAACAATCGCTGAATCAGGTCGAAAAGACATAAAAGTAAAAAAAATTTCAAGACATATTGTATACAACGCAATTGCCAGGAACCATTTTTTCACTTTTAAGAGAGTGAATAAATATTTTCCTCATATAACGTCGCTTAGACAATTTATAGAATCGGATGATTATTTAGGTGGGCTTGAAATTACATTTCAGGGAGACGCATCTGAGATATTCAATTTATCTAACAAGGCGCAACTGGACGCGATGATGGGTCTGCTCGACCAAATCGAGTCTGAATTGAAAAAAAATATCAAAGAATACAAAGGCACAAAAAACTTTAGACTGGATAGAGTTTCTTCTGTCTTCTCAGATAAGGTTCTTAAACTGCTTGAGGGAAGTGAAAGAGCTAATGGCGATGAGCAATTTGTCTCCGATAAGGGCTGGTATGTTTTCAATGCAAATTATGGAACAGGGGAAGAAAAAGCATTTGTCAGAATGCTGGATCGCCAGATTGAAGCGCTGAAAAAGAAATATGACGGGATTTATCTTATCCGTAACGAACGGCATTTTAAGATATACAGCTTTTCCGACGGACAGGCATTTGAGCCGGATTTTGTGCTATTCCTGCGTGAGAAGAACGGAGATATGCTTACTTATCAGATATTTATTGAACCAAAAGGGAAGCATCTCAAAGAGCATGACAAATGGAAACAGTACTTTCTAAAGGAAATTACGGAAAAATATGAGGGCAAGACTCTGGAATTCAAGACAGAGAAAAAGACCCAAAAATACAGGCTTGTAGGCGTTCCTTTTTACAATAATGAAGATGAGAATGAGTTTAAACAGAGCCTTTACGAAGTTATAGAGAATTAAAAACAAAAACGAATAAGTCTAGAAAATAAAACAAAAATTAGTTCAATCAAAGGGAGGCTGAATCATGAAAAACAGAAGGAGTCGATCAAAGATCAACATATGGCTTTTATCCGGCTTTATATTATTATCCTTATCCATATCCGCAAATGCTGCCGGAGAAAACAGCAACTCAGATCTTTTTAGCACCTTTCGCTGGCGAAATATCGGGCCAGCCAACATGATGGGGCGAGTCTCCGCCCTGGATGCCCTTGACAATGATTACCGGGTCGTGCTCGTCGGTTCAGCCTCGGGCGGTGTGTTTAAATCGACAAATGCCGGAGTTACCTGGACTCCGATCTTTGACGACTACGGGGCAGGCTCTATCGGTGATGTCGCATTTTTCCAAGCAGACCCGGATATTATCTGGATAGGAACCGGAGAAGCCAATAACCGTAACAGCAGCGGCTGGGGAGACGGTATCTATAAATCAACAAACGGGGGAAGGACTTTCAAAAACATGGGCCTGAAAGAGACCCATCAAATAGCGCGCATCGCCACCCATCCTACAAATAAAGATATAGTCTATGTTGCAGCTATCGGTCATCTCTGGGGATATTCCGGAACCCGCGGCCTCTTTAAAACCATAGATGGAGGGGAGACCTGGGAGAAACTTACAAACGGCCTCCCTGATAATAAAAAAAGCGGGTGTACTGAAATCAAAATGGACCCGCTCAATCCAGACACACTCTACACTGCCATGTATCACCGCCTGCGGCAGCCATGGACGTTTCACAGCGGCGGCCCGAACGGCGGAATATATAAATCTGAAGATTCAGGAAAAAACTGGCATAAACTGACAAAGGGACTGCCAAAGGGAGACCTGGGGCGCATCGGCCTTGACATCTACCGTTTAGATCCACAGACCATAGTCGCCAGTGTTGAAGCCAGTGACCGGCTGCCAGCAGATAAAAGCGTTCCAGGTCCGGGCGTATATAGGTCTGATGATGCAGGCCAGACCTGGAAATACTTAGTACGGCATATAAGCCGCCCCATGTATCACGGCCGTATCGCGATCAACCCGCTCAATGACAATCTGATCTATGTGATAGCCAGGGGATACATCTTCTCCCATGACGGCGGCAAATCCTTCCGGGGAAAGCCCTGGATGGGCGCAGGTGGTGACGATCACGACATGTGGATCTCTCCAAAAGATAAAAACATCTTTTATGTAGCCACAGACCAGGGCGCTCACCTTACAGTTGATGGAGGAAAGTCCTTTATCTCATTTAATAATATGGCTATAGCTCAATATTACGCCATAGGTGTAGATATGCGTGACCCTTACTGGGTGTACGGAGGCATGCAGGACATCGGCGGATTCGCAGCTCCCAGCAACAGCCGGGATAACCAGGGCATCCTCAATGACCACAATATAGAAGTGAACGGCGGGGACGGCTTTCATATGCAGGTCGACCCCACAGACTGGCGTACAGTTTATACCGTTTGCCATGTGGGAGGTTTCGGCAGGATAAACATGGAGACCAGGGAGGCCAAACTCATATCACCCCGGCCAGACACTATAATCAATTTTGAAGATTACCATGACCCTGACTTTGATGAAACTCCCGTAGAATACTCAATATTTCCAGGCGAATACTGGTTGTGGCGGGGCCATTCCACTTACAGCACTTATGCCAGCCTGCTTCCAGCTCAATTCCGGTACAATTGGAGCAGCCCCCTGATCATCTCCCCGAACAATCCAAAAACGATCTATGTGGGAGGCAACCATGTGTTTAAATCAGGGGACAGAGGCAACACGTGGCGGATTATCAGCCCTGACCTGACGACCGATGACTCATCCAAGAGAAACTCATCCGAATCCGGAGGCTTGACCCATGAAGTGACCGGAGCTGAAAATCACTGCACTATAATATCCATATCAGAGTCACCCCTAAATCCAGCCGTACTCTGGGTGGGAACTGACGACGGAAATGTTCAGGTCACAGAGAATGGAGGAGAAATATGGACAAATGTCAGACGCAATATCCGAGGAGTACCGAAAGGTACCTGGGTAAGCCGCGTTGAAGCCTCCCATCATAATGAAGGAACAGCCTATGCAGCTTTTGACGGCCATCGCAACGATGATTTTACACCTTACATATACAAGACCACAGATTTTGGTGCTACCTGGGATAATATATCCGGCAACCTGCCTGAAGGGCACAGTGTTTACGTTATTAAAGAAGACCACAAGAATAAAAACTTGCTTTTTGCAGGAACTGAGTTTGCCTGCTTTGTTTCCTTAAAAGGAGGCAAAGTTTGGAACCGTTTTATGAACAATATGCCGACAGTCGCATTTCATGACCTCATCATCCACCCCCGCGACAATGATCTTATAGCCGGAACTCACGGACGGAGCATCTGGATTACAGATGACATCACCCCGCTTCAACAGCTTACAGAGGAAGTGCTCTCATCTGAGCTTTATTTATTTAAAAACCGGGGAGCAACCAAGTGGCAGACTGTCTCTCTCGGCCGGCAGCAATCATTTTTTAAATTCCGGGGCAAAAACCCCCCTGCAGGAGCATTTATCCACTTTTACTTAAAATCAGTACCGGCAGAAAAAGTGCATATCCAAATCCAGGACCTGATGGGAAAATACCAAAAAGAGATAACTTTATCCGGCAAACCGGGAATCAACAAGGTTCGCTGGAACATGCAGTTTCCCCCGACAGAAGAAGAAAGTTTGGCATTTAAAAAACGTCTCGATAAAATCATTCATGAACTTTCCCCATTAGTTAAAAAACCATCAGAAAAAGACAAACTTAAAGGCCTAAAAACAAGGCTTAAAAATGCCCAGTCAGAAAAAGCCCTTAACATGGTCCACAGGCAGCTTACCCGTAATTTCGGCTTTTATTCGGAAGGAAGAGACCTTTTCGGCAGCCGATTGCGTAACTTTACAGCCCCGGCTGGAGAATACAGAGTCACGCTTACAATTAAGGGAAAAACATCAGCAGGAAAACTCTGTATACGCAATGACCCTTTGCTAAGAAATTGACCTGGATGCTCCGGTCGTGAATAATTCAGGCTAATTAAGCTTAAGCAGCTTTTTTTCTTCCCGGATGCCTTTCAGTATTTTGGGAAGCAGTGTATTTAACTCTTCCTCTTTTAACTCGTTTTCTATCACCTCTATGTCATCACCATTAACTATACAGGTTACATTGCTAATTTTTTCCGCATTCCTTGTAAAGTAATAATTCGCCCTGGTTTTGAAAAATGTAACCTGGAGAATAAACTTTTCTATATTACCCTCATTGTGAATAAGAACTAGGATATGTTCTTCCCGGTTCTCCCGCTTGCCATCCAGGTCAAGGTTAAATTCCCTTTTTATAAAATCCTCTCCGGGACGGCAGCCCATCTCCTTTACTTCCCTATAGATACTGAACAGCACTTTGAGCAGCACACATTTATCTTTTTTAGTTGAACCTAAGCTAAAGGCAATGACTCCAATCCAAACCAGAAAATCTCTTCTTTCCATTTTCATCTACAGTATCGGACATTTCTCTGATTTTATCAACAGGCATCAGCGAGATATTTTTCAAAACATATTAGGCCAGCTGGTGCGGGAAAAAAGCACATCTTCTGCAGGAAAATACGACTCCCTGATATTTCCCGCCAGATAAAGCGAACCGGCTGCTACAATTACCGCCCGCGGCCCTCCTGCTTTAACCGCCTCCTGCAATGCATCAGACGGTGAGGGGAAAAAGGAAGCTTCTCCCGGAGGAAATCTGTCTATTATAAGGTGGGGGTCAAACACCTCTTTTCCATAAACTTCAGGTTTTGTAAAAATAAAACGGGCGTTTACACTTTTTAAAAGGCTTAATACTTCATCATTGATCTTAGACTGCAACATCCCGTATATAACAATAATCCTCCGGCCGGAAAACTCCAAAAAAAGATTTTTTAGCTTCTGATAATTATGAGCTCCATCGATTATCACATCTGGGTGGCTCTGTAATTTCTCCAGCCGTCCCGGAATACGCGCCTGGGCTAAACCGGCTGAGATATCAGCCTCATTTATATGATATCCCAGCTCCTGTAAAGCAAACGCAGCTTTCTCCGCGATGCGGGCATTTGTATTCTGAAATCCCCCCTGCATCCTCAATTTACGAGAAAAACCAGTATCTTCAGGTTCCACCCATTTAAGGGCTGCTCCGATCTGCCGGGCATAAGCTAAAATCACATCACTTCCCCTGCCTTTAAAAACTACAGCAGGGACATTTTTCTTCATGATACCTGCTTTGTGTCCGGCAATCGACTCAATCGTATCGCCAAGGGTTTTGGTGTGGTCAAACCCGAGCGGGGTGATAACTGCGAGACATGTGTTAAGAACATTTGTCAGGTCACTCCGCCCGCCGACCCCGGCTTCGATCACAGCAATATCGACTTTTTTTCTGCAAAAGTATTCCAGGCAGAGCCCAAATGAAGTCATTCCATGCAGAGGTACTTCCGGGCTCCGCCACTTTTCACATATCGGTTTTACCCACTCTATCAAATCGATAAACTCTTCAGTAGCTGCATATTTTCCCTCAAACCAGAGTTTCTCTGTAGCCACCTGCAAGTAGGGTGTTATGTGCAGCCCGGTTTTGTAGCCGGCATGCCGCAGTATCTCAGCTATCATTACCGCGGTCGAGCCCTTGCCTGAAGTGCCGGCGACATGAATACAGGGATAATTTTTTTCCGGATGCCCCAGGTCCTCTAAAAACCTGAGCATCCATTCTCTGCGGATATATTTCTTGGGAACATCAGGAACCAAAGTACGTATCAGCCCCTGATTGAGGTAATTCTCAGCCGCCAGATATTGTTTATATAGTTGATTCAATGTTAAAACCTAGTAAATGGTAAATAGTAAATGGTAAATAAAACCAGGAGAAGCAGGGCTATAAAAGCTAATCGTCATTCCGGCGGAAGCCGGAAACCAGGATAAACAGTTAATGGTAAATGGTAAATAAAAAATAACTGCCTACTGCTAACTACCGACTACCAACTTGTCTTCCTAATTTCCAATAGGTGCTCCGGGAGGAGGAGGTAGCGGTACAGTCAGCTTCACTTTGTCCGGGTCTTTCTGAAAAAGTTCGATCTGGGATACAGCATAATAAAAATGAGCTTTTTGGCTTTCATCCTTGGTCCCGGAAACACTCCGGCCAAGCCAGTTTTTCAGCTCATTAAGTTTATACAGCGCGATAGCTTTCACCTGGGGAGCGGCGTCCTCATAACTCGCCAGACCCATCAAATTATGCAGCAGCACATTATTCACGGTTCTCTGAATTTCCCCATTAAACCCCGATTTCAGAGGAGATTTCCAGGTGAAACCGATCAGCTTATCGATCACTTCACCCAGCCCAGGCAGCTCGTTATTCCCAGCATGATACTGGACCAGCCTGGCCGCTCTTTCCGGATACAACAAGTAGGCGATGGTCATATTGGCAACGGTTTCCGCTGCACCCAGCGGGTCAAACGCTATCCCTGTATGTCCTGGGAAAAGCTCGCGGTTCTGCCTTAATCCGGGAGCACGCGGTGGTAGTATCCTTAGTAACTTTTCCGGAAAAGCAAGATTCTCCGGTACTATGGTTGTCAGCATCACATCAATGGCCCGCCGCTGCTCGGCAGCAGGCACCATCTTGGGGTTTTCCTGGGCGCCTCCCCTCACAGTATGGTTGTAATACATCCCACCTATTACACTGGCTGCGGCTTCGATCTGGTATCTGTGAAAGAGATAAACCGGCACCAGGACTTCTTCCAGCATTGCCATAGGCTCGCCGGTTCTTATCTTTTTTTCAGAAAAATTATTAAGCGCGATGGAACGCACTTTCAGCTTGTGTATCAGTTCATCTACCGGATGTAAACCATTGTCCCAGTCATTGGAGAGCGGATGAAGGCCTCCCGCAGGGGCGGCATCCTGGTTAGTAAGAAATAAAAGCCCGCTGGAAAAGGCGCGGTCAAGTATGGCTTTAAGTTCTTTTTCCTCGTCCACACCCTCGGGAAAATCCTGGTATCCGTATTCGATACAAACCTTATCCCACTCACCAATGCCGATGTCATAGGCATCGGACAGATCAAGTTTGCCGTCCTCATTTATTTTAACCCGCATATAGGGATAATCCATTACAGAAGCCCTCTCATTGACACTGGAAGCATAATTGTGTCCCACCCCAAGAGTGTGCCCTATCTCATGGGCGGAAAGCTGGCGAATACGAGCCAAGGCCATTTCCACTGCTTGGGAAGTCTCACCAACCCGGCCTTCATATTCGGTTACCAGCCCGGAAGCAATGAGGAAATCCTGCCGGACACGCTGTGAACCCAGGGCAACATGTCCTTTGATTATCTCACCCGTGCGGGGATCTGAGACTGAACCGCCATAAGACCATCCCCTGGCCGATCGGTGGACCCAGTTGACCATATTATAGCGGACATCCAGGGGATCTGCGCCTGCGGGGAGAACCTTGACCTGGAAGGCATTCCTGTAACCAATGGCTTCAAATGCTTCATTCCACCAGCTTCCACCTTCTACCAGGGCCGAACGTATAGGCTCGGGGGCGGAACGGTCAATATAGTATATTATCGGCGCCACCGGGTCGCTTATTTTAGCATTGGGGTCCTTCTTTTCAAGCCGGTGACGGTTTATAAATCTTTTTCTTAAAGGCTGGTCTATAGGAGCGGCAAAATCCAAATATCCGGCTCTCCCTCCATACATAGAGCGCGGGTCCCAGACCCGGGGTTTGTAGCCGTTATCCGGGAGCTCAATAAAAGAATGGTGCTGCCTCAAGGTAATGGCCCCCGGATCAGGAGCGACCTCCCGTACATAGTTTCCCGGATCAGCGGCGGTAAAAGTTAAAAGCGTTTCAAATTCGGAATTTTTTGGGAAATTTTTTATATTATCCGGATAAATCGCAGAACGTGATTGATCCAGCCGGTAATTTCCCTGCCGGGAACGCTTGAGCCTGCTGATAACATTATGAGCATCACGTAAAAGAAAGTCGGTCAGATCAATAAGCACACGGTCTTTTTCTGCAGCTTCTACTTTAAATCCCCAAATAACCGATATTGCAAAAGCATCTTCCACGGCTTTTCGTTCGTCCGGGTTTTCACTGAGCGCCCGGAAGGAATAATTCGGCTGCAAAAGCAATACCTTGGGGCCAATCCGCCTAAATTTGACCACCCGGCTTCCGCCCAACTGATTGCGGTCGAGTCCGATATCATTGGAGCCGAGGCCTGCGGGCTGAGAGTTAACATATAAAAATTCAAAATCAAATTCATCGATTTCCAGCCAGATCTTTCCTGCTTCCCCATCCCAATAAAATGAAAAATAACCGGGATATTCTTTCATTCCCGATACTTTTTCCCGGATGACAGGTACTTCAGCCTGCCCAAAAGAAGCGGCTAAAAGCACCAAAATAATTAAAGAGAAAAACTTTCTCATAATAAATCTCCTTTACTTCTTTTTATTGACCTTCTGCATCAGATTCTTCCCTGAGGGACTCTTACGTTTTTCCACTTTAAAATAATCCGGTTTTCCTTTTACAGTCCAGGTATTATTCCTAGTGTCAACATCTGCAGTTTCCAGGAACGGATCCAGGGTGATGTGGCGTACTTCTTTTTTCGTCACGAATACTTTTGTCACATGGTCATTGTATCTGCGCCAGATCTCAGCAGGGATTCTTTTAACTTCCTCGGAACCGTCAGAATATTCAAACTTAACTATAACAGGCATTACCATACCGCCAATATTGGAAAAAGCTACCTCATAATAATTATATCCAGATTTAAGCAGTTCTTTTTGCTCTTCAGAGAGAGACTCAAGATATTCCTTATATTCTTTTTTTTCATCATCTCTAACTTTAAGCGGGTCATATTCGTCATAAAAATCAGCCAGGGATTTATCTTTTTCCAAAGCGGTTTTTTCAATCTCTTTTTTATTGCGGATATTGCTTATAAACCTTTTCCTGCTGCGGTTTTCTTTCTCATTTTTTACAGATCTAGTAAATTCAGGCTCTCCGGTGTTTACTTTATACCACTTTACATTTTCTACAGCCAGGTCCACATGCTCGGTCCCGAAAAACCACCCCCGCCAGAACCAGTCAAGGTCCAAACCCGTGGCATCCTCCATAGTGCGGAAGAAATCAGCGGGAGCCGGGTGCTTGAACATCCATCTGCGGGCATATTCCTTAAAGGCAAAGTCAAATAATTCTCTTCCCAGGATAGTCTCCCGCAGGATATTAAGGCCTGTGGCCGTTTTAGCGTAAGCATTACTCCCCACATGTAGATCAAAGTCGGGAGCAGTCATAATGGGAGATATATACTTTTTATCACCTTTCATATAGTCGGTAATTGTGTAAGCAGGGCCCTCTCTTACTGCAAATTCACGCTCCCATTCCTGTTCCGACAGGTATTCCACAAAGGTATTCAGGCCTTCGTCCATCCAGGCCCACTGGCGCTCGTCGGAGTTTACAATCATCGGGAAAAAGTTATGTCCCACTTCATGGATGATCACACCGATAAGACTGTATTTCAAACGTTCGGAATAAGTCCCGTCCGTTTCGGGTTTGCCACCGTTAAAAGAGACCATGGGGTACTCCATGCCTCCCCCTCTTCCTGATAATACGGATATGGCTTTAGGATAGGGATAGTCGAATGTAAATTTCGAGTAGACCTTAAGCGCATGCGCAACCGCCTTGGTCGAATATTTCCCCCAGAGAGGATTACCCTCTTTGCTGTAAAATGACATAGCAAGCGCTGTCCGCTCCCCAAATTTTACAGCCATAGCGTCCCATATAAATTTCCTTGAGCTGGCAAAAGCAAAATCTCTGACCTTTTCCGCTTTGAAAAACCAGGTTTTTTTAGTATCCACTCGCTCTTTTTCGTTCTCAACCGCCTCATCTTCGCTTACAATTAAAACAGTTTTGTCTGTTGCCTGAAATGCATCTTTAAATCGTGCCTGCTGATGAGCATTAAGTACCTCCTCAGGGTTCTGCAAAACACCTGTAGCACCTACTATATGGTCTGAAGGGACAGTGATTCTGACATTATAGTTTCCAAAAGGAAGAGCAAACTCCCCCCCACCGAGGAACTGCTTATGCTGCCAGCCTTCCGTTTCATTGTAAACAGCCAGGCGCGGGAAGAACTGGGCGATAGTGAAAACATGATTTTCGTCTTTTTCATAATAATCAAATCCGGACCTCCCCCCTAATTTTGAACTATCATTTATGTTGAACCACCACTTTACTTTAAAAGAATAGCGGGAATGGGGCTTTAAAGTAGAGTGAAGGTCTACCCTCATCATGGTGTTCACTACTTTATAATGCAGGTTTTTCCCATTCTGGTCTTTCACATATTCGATTTTAAAGCCGCCGTCGAAATCAAGGTGTTCCCTTTCAAGATAGCGAAAGCTCATTGGATCTGATATGCGGCCTGTACCGGTCTTTTTCGTCATCGAATCCTTTGCGCGTATGTTCTGGTCAAGCTGAAGCCAGAGATACCGGAGTTCCTCAGGGGAATTGTTGAAATATGTGATCGTCTCTGTGCCGTATATACGCTGTGTATTTTCGTCCAATTCGATCGACATGTCATAGTCGGCCCGCTGCTGCCAGTATTCGGGCCCGGGTGCACCGGATGCAGTCCGATACTTATTAGGGGTAGGCAGTTCCTGATAAAGCTGCCGGAACTGGTTCAATTGGTTCTTTCTCTGATCCGATTTGACTGTGCTATTTAAAAAGAAAATAGAAACCATCAAAATCAAGCAAATAAAAAGACGATTTTTAAACATTTAATGCCTCCATAAAAGTATTTCGATAGAAAAAATTATAGTACTATTTTCCACCCCACGCAATACTTGAATAAATAGAAATTCTCCCAATTTTTTTTTCAAACTTACAAAAGTTTCAGGGCCTGGACACTGATAAGTCCCTTCGAAAGACAGGGATTTACCAGTATCCAGGCCAACCACTTGCCTCTAGCCTGGATTATTCACGAGTCGAGGTTGCTGCAGATGCGAGGCACAGGGTATGAAGCTGTGGTACTTCACCGCAAGTGCCCTGTAACGAAGCAGATGCAGTAAAATCGGCTCGCCTTTGGTAAAAAAAAGGCGATTAAAATTAAAAATAAAAAAGAGAAAAGATTTAAAATAACTATTCTTGAAAAAATTTTAAATATTACTGAAAATAAATTAATAATAGAAACATCGCCATTTTTTTATGAATAGGTCAGGTTAGTTAAAATTAGAGACTAAATTGGTGGAACTCCAGACCGCTTTTTATAAAGTGGAAAGTTGGCGGCGGGCATCTCTTAATTCCGGAAGGTTAGAGTCAGCATTTTTCCAGAGTTTAAGGAATTTATCATAACTACTCCTGGCTTTATTCTTCACCCCCTGCTGCTGGAATATCCTGCCCAGCATGTAAAAACTCTTCGTATAATAATAAGCATTGTCAAGGTCGATCGGGAGGCGGGAAATGTTTTTCTCATAGATCTCTCTTGCACCATCCAGATCTCCTGCAAGGAAAAGCGCTTCAGCTTTTGCTTCATAAACCCCAGCCCGCATCTTATCCTCCGACAGCATCATAGAAAGTGTTGCATCAAACCTTTTTACCGCTTCAGTAAAATTTTGCTTTCTTGACTGAATCATCCCGTCTAAATAATAATAGTAACGCACTTCTTTGGGATTAAGACCAGATTCTACGAGAACTTTGAGTTCATCAGCCTGTTTCTGTGCGTCCTCCCACGACTTCTGCTTCAGAAAAACCAACCCTTTGCATAAAAGCGCTACTTTTTTCTGTTCAGTTCTTCCTGATTCTATAGCAATATCCTCTACTTTACTGCAGGCCCGGATAGCATTATCGAGCTTCCCTCTTTGTACTTCAATAAACGCTATTGAAGAATATAAATTTTGCAGCCACACTTTTTCACCCAGCATATCAGCCAGTTCAATCCCCTGATTCAATTGATCTATCGCATCTGAGAACTTCCCCTGGAACATATATAAAGAGCTTAATGTCATTCTTGCTTGATAATGAGCCGAAGGCTGTTTTGTTTCCAGCAGCTTCAGGTATTTATTCTCAGCGTCTCGATATTTTCCCCGGGCAAAATCAACAGCCCCTTTAATACTAAAATATTCAAAATCATCCGGATTCGCAGCCTTTGCTGCTTCGGCCTCTTTGAGAGCAAGGTCATATTTCTCTTGCATCAGATACACCCAGGCAAGACTGTCACGTACACGGGGATGGTCAGATATATTGTTTAAATACCCTTCCAGGATTTTTCCGGCTTTTTCGAAATCCCCCTCAGCCATTAGGATACTTGCCATATTAGAATAAGAAAAATAATTGTGAACTCTGTTTTTAATATTTACGGCAAACTTTTCTTTGGCCTCATCCATCCTTTCCAATGTAAAATACAACAACCCCAGGTTATTGTTTCCAATATGATCATCCGGATAAAGCTTCAGGAGTTTTGAGTAGGCATCAATAGCCTTATCCATAGAATTGTCAGAGCCGCGATAATATTCCCCCAAAATGTAATATCGTTCCCGGTCAGATACATGGTCACTCAGTTCAAAAGCCTTTTGCATATGTTTTCTGGCTTCAGTGACCAATCCGAGATTTGAATAACCGATAGACAACGTGCGGTAGGCCATGGCAAATTCAGGGTCGATCGCAATAGCCAGCTCCATTAAAGGGATACTTATATCGTACTCAGCATTATAGTGATGTTTTAATCCTTCCTGATAATACTGAAGAGCCTCGGGAGAATTCGAGCTTATACTTTGCACTTTTGCATCAATATCGCTTGCAATATCCGAACCAGAGATTTTAAAATCCTCTTTTATCTTAGTCGTTATTTCATCAACCAGATTAAAAAGTGCGCCTTCTCCTTCCCCGTCCACTTGCTGGGCGCCTATGATCTCTCCGGATACTACATCCTGCAGGCTGGTATTAAGTCGGATCGTTTCCCCGGCCATAGTCATCTTTCCCACCAGGATATAGCGAACTTCTCCACGGGAAGCTACATTCTTCAAATTTTTTGAAGAGTAACTTGCAGCTCTCAGCAGATTCAACTCTTGTAGGATGTCATATAATCTCTCAGCATTTAATACCCTTAAAAACCTTGATTGACTCAGGTCAGCTATAAGCAAATCAGATAACGCTTTTCTCCAATGTTCCAGGTCGTTATTTCCTGTGTTATTCTCAAAATGCATTACTGCCAGAGATGGCTTTCCCGGAGCTAAAAACCCGCTCTTTTTGTTAAAGATAAATTTCCAGGAAGCAAACCCGATTAGAATAGCTATAAGTACGATTACAGCCGGTAAAATAATTTTCCTCAGGTTTAATTTAACAGTGATCTCTCCGGATTTGGTCTTACGTTTTGGCAAAACCCGGTCTGTCTTTGGGAGTTCTTTTTCAATATCCTTAATTTCCTCGAGGATATCCCCGGTCTTCTGATATCGTTTATCTCTGTCTTTTTCCAAGCACCTGAGGATCATATGGCTGATATCCTCAGGGATCTGCGCATTAAACTTTCTTGGATCTTTCGGCTTTTCTGTTTTCTGTTTTACGGCAACACTTAAGGGAGTGCTGCCGTCAAACGGGACCCGGCCGGTCAGCATCTCATAGAATATTATTCCCAGGGAATAAATATCCGACCGTTGATCAAGCCCTTTTCCTTCGACCTGCTCCGGAGACATATATTCAGGTGTCCCCATTATAATCCCGGCTTCCGTTATCCCTTCAGTTTTTACAGAACGGGCTATACCAAAATCCATGATCCGGGCATTCCCTTCTTTATCGATCATAATATTCTGTGGCTTAAGGTCCCGGTGAAGTACTCCGGAGCTGTGTGCTTCGACCAGGCCTTCACAGATCTGCCTGATAATAAATACAGCCTTTCCAGGGGTCAAATACCCGATCCGGCGAATAAGTGTCTTGAGGTCTTCTCCTGATACATATTCCATGGATATAAAAGAAAGTCCTTCAGCCTCTCCAAGGTCATAAAGCCGGCAAATATTTCTATGTGCTATCCTGCGTGTGATTATCAGTTCATTGCGAAAACGATCCATATTTTTCTTGTCGCCGGCGATCTTGGGATTCAAGATCTTTAATGCGACTTTCTCGTTGATCTTGGTATCCAGGGCTTTATAGACGTTTCCCATCCCGCCCCGGCCCAGGTCATCAATAATATGGTACCGCCCGGCAAAGGTCTCACTCAGCATCAATTCTTTTTTGCCTGACATAAGAGTTTTAGTTATAGAAGAGGAGTCCTCATTAGAAAAAAGCATTGTGCCGCAATTTCCGCAGAAGTTGGTATCGTCCGGATTGTCGGTCTGGCACTTTGGGCACTTCATTTTATATCTCTCTATTAACCTGAACTATTCATAAAAAAATGATAATGAGAGCATCGCCATTTTTTTATGAATAGTTCAAGTAAAATTGCTACATTATTATATACGTAATAACAGGTAAATTGGTTGCTCTTTTCATTATTATACCTAGTTTTTAGACAAAAAAATGTTGGAATGCTCCTTCCTTATCTTTTGACTTCAGAATATCGGAGTGATAAGATTTCCGCGCATTCCCCGACCTTATCGCAGTACTTGCTTTAAGCGGGGTCTTTATTAAATTGATGAGGTACTACCTTGACTGACATAATAAATATTCAACCAGTATCATTGATAAAACCAGAGAATATATTAAAAAGCCGGCTAATTTCTCTGCTTGATATTTTCTCTTGCCCAAGCGGCCGCTCTTTTGATCACATCTCTGGGGGATGTCATTCCGGCAGCTTCCTGCAGGAAAGAGAGCTGCGAGCGGTCCCCACACTTTCCAATCGAGCGCAAGGCTTCAGCCTGAGCGAGATAGCTGTTATCCTCTTTAAACCGTTTCCTAAAAAATACAACCAGCCCGGGATCCTTATAGTCTCCTAGGGCCTTTAAGGCCGCTGTTCTGACTTTTGAATTATTATCCCGGCATATATCCTGAAATAATCCAGTATGCTCTCTGCTGTTTATTTTTCCCAGAGTTTCTACCGCAGACCTTCTTACAGCCCAGAATTTATCCTTTACTGCACTTTCTTTCAGGCCTTTGACAGCTTCGGATTTTTCTCTGTATTTTATCAGTTCTGAGGTAGCTTCCGCACCACCTCCCTGCCTGGGAGTTGTAACCTGGTCATATTTTGCCCAGGGGTATTTATATCCAAAAAGCCCACTGAAAAAATCGATCTTCTGGGCCGGTAAAGCAAGGGAAAAAGTTAATACAATAATTAACAGCCAGATTGATTTTTTCATTAATGGTTTTCCTATTTCTTTTTCACATGCTCAAGGAGCCAGTCTCCGATCAACTTGAGTGCTGAGGGGGAAATCGTCTCTTCTATCTTTCCGTATTCGCTCGGGGCTCCAGTTTCTGCAGTCTGAAACAGGTGATTAAGGCCTGGAAGCTCTTTGATAGTGTAATCCTCATTTCCACCTTTTTTTAGGGCTTTTTCAATTTCTTTAAGGTTTTGCTCAGGGGGAACCTGAAGGTCTTTTTCTCCTATTATCGCAAGAACAGGACATTTGACTTTATTTAAAGCTGTTTTAGGGTCGAATGTTAGAAAGAAGCGAAACCAGGGATTAAGTATTTTTTTAAGGCTTGCTTTAAACACCTCAGCTGAAACTTCAGCATCCTTTTTTTTCTCCTCGTCCATTCCGGCAATATCTTCCTCATATAATCTGCGCAGAGCTTTTTCTGCAGAATCATTATCTTTCTCATTTTTTAAGACTTTGAATATGAGCTCCTGGCGGAGACGGGCTTCCTGAATATCTTCTTCTGTGGCTCCGCTGGCACGGGCGATAAGCTCTCCCTGCAGATAGAGGATCTCTTCACCCGTTACACCTGTTCCAGCCATGAGGATGATAAAAGCTATGTCCTCTGATTTTGAGGCTACAATGGGAGCTATAATACCTCCTTCACTGTGGCCGATAAGGCCGATCCTTTCAGAGTCTATCTCTTTGCGGGTTTTTAGGAATCTAATCCCAGAAAGAACATCCTCTGCCAGGTCAATACTGGTGGATTCCGCAAGCTTTCCGGTTGAGCCTCCCACTCCCCGGTCATCCACACGCAGGACAGATATATTCCGCCGGGTGAGATAGTCTGACAATAGGAGAAAAGGTTTGTGCGCGAGTAATTCTTCATTTCTGTCCTGGGCGCCTGAGCCTGAGATAAGCAAAACAGCGGGAAAAGGACCTTCTCCCTGGGGCAGAGTCAAAGTTCCTGCCAGTTTGATCTCATCTTTTTCATTTTTGTATTCGACTTCTTCTTCTTTATAGGGGAATGGCTTTTTCGGTTCCTGGGGGCGCTTAAGCTCAGACACTTTGTCCGTATGTTCCAAAACAAGGGGCAGATTAAATCCACCCTGTTTCCAGGTCCCTTCAATCTTTTTGCCGTCTTCTGAAATACTGCCTTCATAAACTCCGCCTGCCTTTTTCAGTTCCATAAAAAGATTGCTGCCTTCAAGTTTAACAGTATCCATGGGAATATTTTCAGCTCCCTGGTCAGGGCTGTCCATGGTTGCGGTTAAGACACCATTTTTATCTTTTTTTATTTTAAAAATAATTCTTAGTTCAATACCCTGTACTTTTAAAGTCCCCTGCCAGATCCCTTCTATTTTTTGTTCTATTGAAACAAAAGAGAATAAGCTGACGCAGGTGAATATTGCTGTAAATGCAAATACAGTAATAATTTTTTTCATTGTTTGTTTTCCTAACTCATCTGAGTTATTCATAAAAAATGTCGATATGCATGAAATTCAGGTGTGGCTTCTACTCGCTTCAGCCACACCAGAATTTCATAAGATACAAATCTTTTAACATAACGTTTCAAGTTTTACAATACACGTTTAACGGTTTTTCCCATTTTCCATTTACTATTAACTATTTTCCGCTTTTCCGTATCTGCGGCAACCTCGACTCGTGAATAATTCAGGTTTAAGGAAGCCCTGATCCATAAATATCACCTCCAGGACATGCAGGCTTCTGTCAAAGCCCCCCCCGAAAAATTCAAAGATGCTCAAGATGAGGAAAAGATAACACAGGCCGCCCGGACCGCAATCGATAAGGACGGATCCGAAGTCATTGTGCTTGGATGCGCAGGAATGAGCGGGCTGGATAAACGCATGCAGACACGGCTCGGTGTCCCTGTGCTTGACGGAGTGGTCTGCGCTCTTATTATTGCCCCCGGCCTGGTAAAATACGGCGTTTCCACCAGCAAGGCCCGGCGGTATAATCCCCAGTAATCCAACTGGAATAACCAAGCCGGCATGGACACAGGTAAGTCCCTACGAAAGACAGGGATTTCCCCCAGCGGGAAAATCCCTTCCTGTCCTCACAACGCTCTCCTCGAGATTATCTCGAGGAACCATGCCCGCGTTGTTCCGGATGGCTTTCTCCGGGATTTACAAGTATCCATGCCAGTGCGTAGCAGATTTTTCATGCTGGGAAAATTAGATTTTAGCGGATTTAAGCTGGGTCGGGATCTCTCCGCCCGCAACATAAGGGACCCACAATGAAATAATTTACAATTTGCATTTTATTTTATATCATACATATCGACATTTTTTATGAATAGTTCAGGTTAGGAGGAATCTTATGCAAGAAAACAAATTTAAACAAAACTTAATCCCCTTTGTGGCTTTAATGTTATTTACAGTTTTTATAACTTCATCCTGCCAGCAGGAAGCGGCCACTCAAACCGGACAACTGAAGTTCGGCATATCTTTTTCCGTAGAGCAAAATGCAGAACCTCTGGATGGACGCATCCTCTTACTTATCTCCACCAATGAGAGTTCAGAGCCCCGCTTTCAAATCAGTGACGAACCGAATACAGGAATGGTCTTTGGAATCGATGTAGACGGATTAGCGCCCGGAGAAGACAGTGTTTTAGACGCCGGTGTTTTCGGTTACCCTCTTAGAAGCATCGCAGACATCCCGGCCGGTGAATACCAGGTACAAGCGCTGCTGCATATATACGAAACCTTTAACCGGGCTGACGGCCATGTGGTTAAACTTCCTATGGACCGGGGAGAAGGCCAGCACTGGAACCGCGCTCCCGGGAATCTTTACAGCACACCTGAAAAAGTCTTTATTGACCCGCTGGAAAATAAGACTATCAAGATAACCCTGGACCAGAAGATTCCCCCTATCCCCGATCCTCCTGAAACCAAATATATCAAGCACGTAAAGATTCAGAGCAAGCTGCTTACAGAATTCTGGGGCCGTCCCATGTTTTTGGGCGCCCATATTCTTCTACCGGAAGGGTTTGACGAACATCCGGATGCACATTATCCCCTGGCAGTATTCCAGGGCCATTTTCCCTATACATTCGGAGGCTTCCGGGAAACTCCTCCCGACCCTGACCTGGAGCCAGACTACAGCTCAAGATTCGACCTTAAAGGCTATAATAAGATCCAGCAGGAATCCGCCTATAAATTTTACCAGGAATGGACCGGGCCTGACTTTCCGCGTATGCTTATCATCGAGATCCAGCATGCCAACCCCTTTTATGATGACTCCTATGCAGTAAACTCTGCCAATCTTGGCCCATATGGAGATGCTATAACCTATGAGCTAATCCCTTTTATCGAGAAAAAATTCCGCGGTATCGGCAAAGGCTGGGCCCGTTTTCTTTACGGGGGCTCTACCGGAGGATGGGAAGCCCTGGCAGTACAGGTTTTTTACCCGGACGAATACAACGGCTGTTTTGCCGCCTGTCCTGACCCGATCGACTTCCGTGCCTACACTGTCGTTAATATTTATGAAGACAAAAACGCATATTACCTTGACAGTCAATGGAAATATACTCCCCGCCCGGGAAAACGCAATTATCTCGGACATATAAGCTGCACCCTGGAGGATACAAACTATAAGGAGCTCGCTATCGGAACCAATTCACGCTCGGGTGATCAGTGGGATATCTGGCAGGCAGTCTATTCGCCAGTAGGAGATAACGGCTATCCTAAGCCTATCTGGGATAAATTAACCGGAGAGATCGACCCCAAAGTTGCAGAATACTGGCGGGAAAATTATGACCTCAGCTATATTCTTAAGCGCGACTGGAAGACCCTGGGGCCCAAGCTTAAAGGAAAGCTTCACATCTACTGCGGGGACATGGATAATTATTACCTGAATAATGCGGTTTACCTGGCTGAAGAATTTCTTGAAAGCACAACCAATCCTTACTATGACGGCGAAGTGGACTATGGTGACCGGGCCGAACACTGCTGGAACGGCGACCATGAAAGGTCGAATGCCTTATCCAGATTGAGATACAATCAGATGTATGTGCCGATAATCCTGGAAAGAATCCGAAAAGGCGCACCAAAAGGAGCAGACTTGACATCCTGGAGGTACTGAAAAACCAGACGCCTCAAATTTCTCGCTCCACTCTTTTAACCGCATCTTCGAATATTCCAACTCCTTTGAGCGCTAATTCTTCTGTTAGAACAAGAGGGGGAAGAAACCGTACCACATTAAAATAATGTCCTCCGATCTCAATTAGCAGTCCGTGCTGATGGCAATAAGTACGGATTTTAGCAGCAAATTCAGGAGCCGGCTTTCGCGTATTCTTATCTTTGACCAGTTCCACTCCCAGCATCAGGCCTTTTCCTCGGACCTCTCCAATTATCCTTGAATCCACTTCGATCTCCTTCAGCCAGGAAAGCATCAATTCCCCCAATTTATCAGCATGTCCGGCAAGGTTATACTTGAGCATAAAATCTATGGCAGCCCTGCCCGCAGCATATGCTATGACATTTCCCCGAAAAGTCCCAATATGTTTTCCGGGCGGCCAAGTATCAAGCTCTTCTTTATATGCAACAGCGGATATGGGAAAGCCCACTCCGCCAAGGGCTTTGCTCATCGTCATAATATCAGGGACAACGCCGGTATGGTCAAAGGAGAACATCTTGCCGGTGCGGCAGAATCCTGCCTGGATCTCATCAGTTATCATAAGCACTTCATATTTCGTACATATCTTCCGAATGGCAGGAATAAAGCGTTCGGGCGGGACAATGGAACCGCCTTCCCCTTGAATAGGCTCAATTATTACTGCTGCTGGTTTTCCTATTCCGGAGTGGGGGCTTTCCAAGATATGCTCAAGATACTGGGCGCATTCAAGATTGCAGCTCTTTGGATCTTTCTTAAAGGCACAACGGTAGCAGTATGCATAAGGGATAAAATGGACTTCAGGAAGCAGAGGCAAAAAATCCTCTTTAAAGTTGCGGCCGCTTGTAAGCGACAAAGCTCCAGCGCTCATGCCATGAAAGCCGCCTTCAAATGAGATCATAGGGATTCGTCCGGTATTAGATTTAGCCAGCTTCATAGCAGTCTCTACTGCATCAGCACCTGTAGGCCCCCCAAAAAAGACTCTCTGCAGCAGCCCCGGTAAAAGCGGCAACAATCTCTCTACAAGCGCTTTCCGGGCCGGATTGGGAACATCCAACGAGTGGGTAAGGAGTTGTATTTGTTTGGAAGCCGCGGCAATTACATCAGGGTTGGAATGTCCGACATTCATCACTGCCGCTCCCCCGAAAAAATCAATGTAAATATTGCCGTCTACATCCTCTACGGTCGCTCCTTTTGCCCGCTGTAAAGCCATCGGCATACCACGTGGATAGGAAACAGCAGAACCTTCATGCATAGACTGGAAGTCAAGCAGCTCCTTGGATGCCAGGCCAGGAGGAGTCGTTTTTATTAAAGGCGCGTCTGCAAAAGATAGTTCGGAAAACTCCATTTTTATCCTCCTTAAATGTCTGGCCGGCAGCAAAAAACAAGACCTGACCCCTAACAAAAAAAAATGGAATCCCTTATAAAAAGGGACTCTATCTTTCTAAAAAACAAAATATCGGCCAGATATAATCGCCGATAACAAAAGTCTGATTAAATATAAGTTTATTTTTTCTTCAGAATAGGCATTCCGGTTCTTTGGGTTTCGATGACTTTATAGGCATCAGGAACCGCATCAAGTGATCCGTCTCTAATGTCCTTTGCGAAAAAATAAATCCTTTGTTGCCTTCCTCCCTTTAGATTGACATCTTTAAAGTGAAGATAATACTTCGTCCCTTTTGAATTTGTGAATTCATAAGCCATTCATCTTACCTCCGTAATAAATTTTTGAAACAATGGCTCCAATTGCTTCATGCCATTTTATGGACCAGTTAAATTTTTATAAAAAATCAGGGGGATGTCAAGAAAAAAAATATTTTTCTTTACATTCATTTATTTTTCTGTATAATCATAAATGGTTCTCTTAAGCGGGCTGGAGAGAATTCTCACCTTTTTGGTTCCCATCATCAACCCCCCTTTTGCTGACAAACAGCCCGCATCACCCCTCCCGGGAACTCTTTTATGTTATCCGAAAAAAAACTCAGCCAAAGATATGAACGGCTCTTTAAACAGCTCCAGGAACTCCTTAAAAAAACAGAAGAGACTGTTTCTCATATGGCTACAGTTATAGCAATCCTGCATCATAAAATGCCTCGCTTCCTCTGGACAGGATTCTATGTTTTGAAAAATGACCTCTTGATAGTAGGGCCTTATCAGGGGCCGCTAGCCTGCCAGGTACTGGGCGAAAAAAAGGGCGTGTGCTGGGCAAGTGTTCTGGAGCAAAAAACAATTATTGTTCCCGATGTTCATAAATTCCCTGGGCACATTGCTTGTGACAGCCGGTCTAACTCTGAAATCGTTGTCCCTTTAATCAATAGTAAGGGATCTGCCTGGGCAATATTAGATATTGATAGTCGCGATTTTAATTCTTTCTCCCAAGTCGATAAGGAATGGCTGGAAAAAATTGTTAAACTTATTTAACCTGAATGCTTAGCACCACTTTCCCCATTACTTCCATAGCGATCTTCACTGCCGCAGAAGCCGTGATCCCGGAGACATCTTTATCGGGATTGACTTCCACCACATCCATTCCGACTATCTCTGCATTTAATTTATGGATCATATTAATTACCTGCCTTGTGCTTAATCCGCCCGGCTCACAATGGGAAACTCCGGGAGCAAAAGCAGGATCCAGAGCATCGATATCAAAAGAAATGTAGAGCGGATTGCTGAATTCTAAACTCATTTTTTTGGAGAGATCTTTCATCTCTATCCATTGTACTCCAAATTTTTTTGCTTTTTTCCTTTGGGCGGAATTAGCGGCCCGGATCCCCACTTGAACAATATTCCGGGCCAATCCTTCCTCTAAAATCCTCGCAAAAGGACAAGCATGAGAATAAGGGTCACCCTTAAATTCATCATACATATCGGGGTGGGCATCAAAATGAAGAATGTCCAGGGGCTTGATTTCTTCAGCAAATGCTTTGACCACAGGATAGCTGATAGAATGGTCCCCACCCAGAACAAAAGGAACCGCCTTCGCATTAATAATTTCAGTGATTTTTTCTTCAAGGCGGGAAGCAAGCCGAAAAAATCCTCCTTTAATACTTATATCTCCCAGGTCTACTAAAACAGTATCTAAAGCCAGATCAACCCCAAGTTCAGTACAGGGATTGATCATCGCCCCAGTCGATGCTTCCCGGATAGCAGCTGGTCCTTTGGCCGTACCCCTCAAATAGGAGGATTTTTCATCAAAAGGCACCCCTATCACCGCTAACTCGTAGTTACTGCTTTTTTTAATCGCTCCACCAAAATCACTCATTATATTTATCCTTTTCCATTATTCTATTTAACCTGGATTATTCACGAGTCGAGGTTGCTGCAGATGCAAGGCACAGGGTATGAAGCTGTGGTCCTTCACCGCGAATACCCTGTAACGAAGCAGATGCGGTGAGATCGGCTCGCTCGGAGAGTAAAAAAATGGCGATTA
>JAUVXM010000055.1 GCA_030603565.1 Candidatus Aminicenantota bacterium | reverse complement strand
AAAAGAGACATCCCTTGAACGTGCCCGTACCATGCAGCGTAATTTTGTTGCCTGGTACTTAAACGGCAGCCGGGGTGGTGTAATGAAAGACGCGGCATTGGCTGCGTTTGTCTCTCCCGATGAAGAGGACTGGCGCTTTTCGCTGGTCAAAATGGATTACAAATTTGAAAAGACCAAAACCGGCAAAGTGAAGGTAAAGGAAAAATTCACTCCTGCCCGGCGGTGGTCTTTTCTGGTGGGTGCCAACGAAAAAAGCCATACTGCGCAAAGCCGTCTTGTCAAAATTCTTGCAAATGATGAACAGGCCCCAAACTTGCAAGAGATTGAAAAGGCTTTTGATATTGAAACTGTCACTAAAGAGTTTTTCCTCAAATACCGGGAGCTATTTCTGCGCACGAAAGAAGAACTGGACAGGATTGTTAAAAAAGACACGAAAGTTGAGGCTGATTTTGAGGCCAAAGGCGTTGATACAGTCAACTTTGCCAAGAAACTGCTGGGCCAGATTATATTTCTTTATTTCCTGCAGAAAAAAGGCTGGTTCGGCGTGGGTCGCGATGATGATTGGGGCACTGGCTCAAAACACTTTTTACGTGAACTGTTTGATAAAAAGCACGGGGATTATAATAATTTTTTCAATGATATTCTGGAACCGCTTTTTTATGAAGCTCTGCGAACTGGTCAAGAGAGAGAACATGAAGACTATTATTACAGCCGGTTTGATTGCAAAATACCCTTCCTGAATGGCGGACTTTTTGATCCCATAGGCAATTACGACTGGGTTCATACGGATATAATTATTCCTGACAAGCTATTTTCCAATTCCAAGAAGACCAAAGAAGGCGATACTGGTGATGGCATTCTCGATATCTTCGACCGCTATAACTTTACGGTGAAGGAAGACGAACCTCTGGAAAAGGAAGTGGCAATCGATCCGGAACTGCTCGGTAAAGCCTACGAAAAATTCAATGCCATCCGTCCGGATAATTATGATGAATTCAAAAAGGCATTAAAGAGTGGCAAGAAAGGCGAGGAAAATAAATTCAACAAAAAATTCGGCGTTTATTACACGCCCCGTGAGATTGTCCATTATATGTGCCAGCAGAGCTTGATCAATTATCTGACTACTGAACTGGACGGAAAAGCAAGTAAGGAAGATATTGAAACACTAATAAACATCGGAGAACATATCAGCGAAAACGAAGTAGTAGCCCTAATAAAAGAACAAAGCATTAAAGAGGGAAAACAGAAAACATCTGATTACAAATTGAAACTAACAGAAAGCATCCGCAAGAACGCTACACTGATTGACGACAAAATGGCGGACATTATAGTCTGTGATCCGGCTGTAGGTTCCGGCGCTTTTCCAGTAGGCATGATGAGCGAAATTGTAAGGGCGCGGAATGTGCTTTCAGTTTTTCTTAATGACAACAGTAGAACAGCTTATGAATTCAAGCGCTGCTGTATTGAACATTCCCTTTACGGTGTAGACATTGACTCGGGTGCAGTAGAGATTGCCAAACTGCGGTTGTGGTTATCGCTTGTCGTGGATGAGGACGATATTAAGAATATCAAGCCCCTGCCGAACCTTGACTATAAGGTGGTTTGTGGGAATTCTTTGCTTGGGGTGGAGAAAAACCTGTTTAATAATGAACTTTTTAACGAACTGGAAAAGATAAAACCGCTATTTTTCAACGAAACCAACCCCACCAAAAAACAGGAATATAAAACACAGATTGACGAACTCATTAGTCAGATTACTAACGGACATAAAGAGTTTGATTTTGAGGTCTATTTTTCGGAAGTATTTCATGAGAAAGGGGGGTTTGATGTAGTTATTGCAAATCCACCGTATGTTAATATAGTAAACCTTTCAGAAAAACAAAGGAAAGCCTACAGGGAAAGGTTTTCAATAACAAAAAACAAGGTAGACCTATATGCGTATTTTATTGAATTGGCAGAAAGAATATTAAATTACAATTCGCTTTTATGTTTTATTATCCCACAAACTTGGAAAGCGACTGATAGTTTTTCAAAATTGCGAGAGTTTATTTTTTTACATTTTAGACTCGATAAAATAGCAAATCTCGAATTCGGAACCTTTGCGGCTACTGTTAGACCCTTAATAATATTGATGACTAAGAATGATAATAAAGAAAAATATGAGATTGATATTCTAAAAAATGACTTCTCTTTATTAAATCACATCAATGTGGAGGAAATTTACGGCTCATCACGGTATATCGTTGATACTGAATCATCTTTAGTTGATAAGAAAACATTCAAAAAGATTGAATGTAAATGTGTAAACTTGGGATCTGTAATACAATTCACACGAGGCATTAAAACCAGCAATGATAAGAGATTTATTCATAAAGAGAGAAAAAACCGAGATTATTTTAAATTGTTTCGCGGAAAAAATATAAAGGCGTACAGTTTACATTGGTCTGGTGAATATATTTGGTATAGACCAGATTTAATGAGGGAAAAAGTTGGTTGTTTGCCACATTCAAGAGAATTATTTGAAGTCCCAGAAAAGTTGATTACTCAACGAGTAAATAGTTCTATGCAATTATTAGTTGCGTATGATACCAGCGAAAGTTTTTTCTTGGATACGACAAATGTTTCAAAATTGGATACTTTAAACAATAATTATAAATTGAAATTCATATTAACCATTTTAAACTCAATGCTTATTAATTATTGGTATTGTAAGAAATATAGAATGCCTACAATCGGCTTATATGAACTACATTCAATTCCGATAAAACCAATAGACAAAAGAAGTCAAAAACCATTCATTCGCCTTGCCGATAAAATCCTTGCCCTCACCGAATCAGATGACTACCTGCAAAACCCACAAAAACAGGCCAAAGTAAAAGCCCTTGAAGTCGAAATTGACCAGATGGTTTACCAACTCTACGGCCTTACCCCAGAAGAAATAAAAATCGTGGAAGGCGAAAATAAAAACGTTGATTAAGCAGATAAAAGCCCAGGAAATTTATACTAAATTCAACTCAATTCCCATAAGTATATTTTTATACACTAGTGTTTTGTAATGTCTCAAGGATTTTGGCAAAGATATCTTTGAGAATTATCGGGAAAGCGAGGAGTCCTTTCAGACACGAAAAGGTAAAATTAAAAAAGGAGCCCGGTTATTATAAAGCCTTATCAGGCGCTATAGTGTTGATTATTTGATTAAATCGAATAAGAGTAAAAATCGGTTTACCGCGCAAGCTTGCCTGCCGCTATGGAGCGCAGCGGAATAGCGGTCAGGAGGAGTGATTTATTGTGCTAAGTTTCTTATCATTATCAATATAGTTCATAGGCATTTCATTCCATGTCCTGCCTTCCAATATTCTTCCAGCTTTCTTTTTATTGATTCCACCCCATTGTTTAAAAAAGAATGGTACGTTTTGTTCAATACATTGTTCTTTTATTTGTTTTGCCCACTCTTCTTTCATTGGTCTGGCCCCTGGCCCTGATTCTCCTCCAACAATTACCCAATCGATATTACATAAGTTAAGTGAAACAAATGGCCCAAGCAGTGGTTCTAATGACAAAAATCTTATGGCAGCGGGTACCCATCTTAAATCACTAATTCGGAATTTCACCGCTTCATTTTCTACGCTGACGCCTATCCAAACATTTTTTGGCCAATGAACTCTTGAGGCTAATTCTATCAAACGTGAGGACCGTTTAGTGAGAACCTGAAACTGGTGCCAATAGGCTTGTTCCATAATATCAAAAACCCTAAATATAAAAGAATCTGAAACCTGTTCATGGAATAAGTCACTCATTGAATTGACAAATATGGTCTGCGGCTTTTTCGAGAGCAAGGGATATTCCAGGACATGTTCATGGACAGTAACTTGAAAACCGTTAGCATAATTGGGTTGCCCCATCATTTTTAATCTTTTTGCCATGCGCTCAGCATAACAGTTTTTACAGCCCGAACTGATTTTTGTACACCCGGTAACAGGATTCCAGGTGGATTCCGTCCATTCTATTTTGCTTCTGGCCATTTTTCCTCCTACTCTGGAAAAGTTACTAAAATTTGATCACTAAATGTACCTTTGCGTGGCGGTTTTCCTTTTGGACTGATTGCCTTAATGGCATCATCATCGTAAAGTTCACGCAAAACATCTTTATAGTTTTTTTTAATATAAGGCGTGTCCACGTTGTGCTTTATATATATTTCATGCATAGTGAGGCTTCGGCCCCTGAATGTATCCAATAAGTCTTTTATTAAATCATTAAGTGGACGAGAAAGTTGAAAAAGAAGTGATTGATGTGGCAAAAAGTCCGCTGGATCATATTCGAATGAAGGCACGCCTTGAGTGTCGCTTGTACTTTCATGCGCCATAATATCCTTCATGATTTCATATCCACGGAAATTTTTGCTCACAAAAATAAGATGATGGCTTGTTCTTTTCCCTCTGTTATTCTTGAATCTGAAAGGCAAAACATATCTCGATCCGTATGCTTTTAGTGCCTGACAAAGCTCTTCAATAATATAGAACTCTCTCTGTATTGAATTTTTTCCTCTTAATTTATTTCTTAATGCTATAATTTGCTTCTCACCAAACAGGGCTTGTATGTGCGGTTTTACGGCTTTATTATCTATTCCCATATTAATACGATTGTAATTAAAAAAGAAGATAGCATCACAACCCCAATTTTTTAAAACAGAATTTACCAGTCGAAGAGAAAGTCCCTTATAGCCCCAGGGGTCAACGAAGAACAAGGTTGGCATAAGATTTATACTTTCAAACATCTTAACAATCTCTTCACCGATTTCCTGGTTGCAAACCTGCGGCTTATATTCTAATGTTTCAATTCTAGGAATTTCTGATATTGTTTTCTCTAATACTTTCGAGTTTTTTTCGTCCTTATCATTAAATATGGCTACCAATCGTTCACGCAAATCTGGCTTTTTTATAGCATTGATCAATATTCTTAATGGTGTTGACTGGGCACCATCTTTGTAACGGCCGGGACCGGCAAAAAGATCAATATACGCAATTTTTTGTGAGCGTAGGGGGTAACGTTTCTGAGTGTTGATTATTACATTTGACCAGATATCAAAGTATTTGGCCACAATGGTTGATTTGACCAAAGACTGCTCTTGCTGTTCTTGAAAAAAGCTATTATCGTCCATTTTTAACCTTTATATTAAAGTATGCGGTTCCGAGCATTACGATGAGCTGAGTGGCATGTGTTTGCGAGCGTCCCTTTCCAGCGACTGGTTTGGTGGTGCTTTATCGTTGGCTCGTAAAACCTTCAAACCTTGGTCTCCACTTACACTTGAGAAATGACTCAAGTAATGTTAATAATGGATCGCCGAGTCTTGCATTGATAAGAAAGTTCAGCCTGTCGGTATTCCTTTTAATCCAATCCCCTACAGAAATTTCGGTTAGTTCAGAACTACCAAAATCCTTTTTGCCATCCTGCACCCTATCTGTCATATTGTGTTTCATAAGTAATGTTTCCATCGTTGTTAATATTAAATATTATGTTCCCTTTCCATCGTGTCGACCAAACATGGTTGGAATATTGTCTATATTTGTTTGATGCATCCGTTTCTGGCTTTTTACCTACTGAAACTATTGTTACTGCTGGGGACATAAGTTTAACTGCTGTTTGATAATATCCACTATCTCTTCCATGGTGGGCAGCCTTGAGTATGCTAATATTTTCTAATTCAGAGCTATAATTATCTGCTAGATATTTCCATGTTTCTTCTTCGGCATCACCGGGCAATAATATTTTTTTACCATTATGTTGAATTAATAGAACATAGCTTAATTTATTTGCGTTATCATCACTACCATCTTTTAGATTTTCATTTGGAGCCAAAATCTGTATGCCATCTTCTTTATAATAATGCGCCTGATTTCCTTCTTCAGGAGGAATAATAGTGATACCGTCAATTTCGTGCTCATCTGTATCTCTTAATTTTTTATAGAAATTCCAATCTTCTTTCTGAGAGTCAGTTAGTTTATCCATATCTTGTTTATAACTGTTCTTTATTATCCAAACATTTAAAAAACCAAACTCCTTTTTCAGATCATAAAGTCCGGACAAATGATCCATATGAGGATGACTTGAAATAAAACGGAATATAGAAGTTAAGTTATTTTCCCTCAGATATTCTAAAGGGTCTTGAAGTTTAATATCATATCCTTCCTTTTCGAGGAGCTCTCTTGTAATGCTTAACAGTCCTGCTTTAACTAAAATCTTAGAAGAAGGATTTAAAGATATATATATTTCCTTAGACGAATCTTTATCCATTTCAGTCGTGCGATTAATGTCAATTATGGCTATTCTTGAATTGTCAAGAAATTCTACAATACAACAATCACCATGACCTACGTTCAGGAAATGGATTTTAAGCATTTAGATATTCTATTTATTATACTAGTAACAATTACTATACTGCATGCTGGATTTTAAGAAAGTACTATTTAAAACTGACATCTCCTTTTATCCTGTTGCTAAAATGCAGCATTATCTTATCAATATCCCTGTTATATTGCAATGTTGATCAGTGATAATAGTTTTTCTGGGTCAACGACAATTAAAAGTCCGGATTTTTACAGAAATAGATTACACTGTTCAGCTTTAAGTAAATGGGTTGCGAAACTATGTCGTAAATTATGGAGGCTAGCATTCCATAAATCCTCCATGATATCCAATTCGCCAGATAATTGATTGCAATATTAAATGGATATTGATAGAATATTTTTGCATTTTAAGCATATTTTAATGGGATCCACAACTTTTAGATGGTTCTGCAGCTGTATTTTTCTCAAAATACAGCATGCAGTATAGTAATTGTTAGGCATAAAAAATATAATATGAATAGAGAATTTAGTTTCTATGAATTTGTTGGGATTATATCACCAGGTACAATAATAATTATTGTATTTATGCAACTATTTCCAGGTGTTTTGAAAGCTATTTATCTTGAGGGGCTCTCAATAGGTGAGTTTGGTGTATTCGTAATTATTGCTTATACCATAGGTCATCTTCTCCAATTTTTAGGTAATGTAATCGAAAAAATATGGTGGTGTTTTTTTGGTGGTATGCCTACTAATTGGGTTATTAGGAAAGATAAATGGGATTATTTAAGTGAAGAACAATTAAAGGTTCTTCTTAAAAAAATATCAAGTATCTTAAAGTTAGAAACAAAGACATCACTAACTGATTATAAACCAAAGGAGTGGTTTGCAGTAACTAGACAGATATATGCAGCTGTTAAGCAAAATGATGCTGCTGAGCGTGTGGATATTTTTAACAGAAACTATGGATTTTTTCGAGGGATTGTTTCTGCAATAGCTGCATGTCTGGTAATGATTGTTATTAAATCATGTTTTACTGATTGGGAGGTATTAATAGTAGTCGTAGCTTTCTTCATAATGGCTATTGCACGAATGCATCGTTTTGCTAAACATTATGCGAGGGAATTATATGTTCAGTTTTTACAAATAAAAGAATAGATGCCTATATAGGGAGGGATCAATATTATGCCGCCTATTTGGAAGACCTCAAACAAAACTTACATTTGGTTATTCAATACTGGTCGTGGCTTGTCTATATGCTTTCGTTTACCAAATAATATTGGATTACTTTATGATGTGGGGCGTTCAGATGATTTTTCTCCCATAGGGTTCGTTGAAAGCGAGATATTACCGCATCTGAATAAATACAACAAGTCATATAATCCAGGCCAACTATTGATTTCCCACCCTCATGCAGATCATATTCAAGAAGTTAAAAAAATAAATGAGTCAGCAAATTACAATCCAGGACTTATTACATTACCACATGATAAAGATGTTAATGATCAAGCTGACGAGAAAATTGATTTCACTCGTATTGAAAATGATGACAATAAAGAACTACTAGATGAATATAAAAGACTATATGAGGAAAGAAATCCCCCTTTGCAGTCTTTAGAGCACACAAAGTGTCCAGCAACAAGCAGAGATGTTGTGTACGGGATTTATTATATGAGACCACCCGAGGTTGATAAGATCCATTCAACGGATGATCATTTGTATGGTAATGGTGTTAGTTTATGCTTATATCTGATACATAATAGACACTCTATTTGGATTTGTGGGGATATAACCCCAGATGTTCATGAAGATGTTTTGACCGGTGAAGAGTCTGTGGAAAGACGTCTTACTTATTTCAAAGGTAATCCAGAGAATCCTCCAGCTGACTTTCATACAAGGACTTCCTCTCAGCCAACCCCTAAAAAATTATTTGACGATCATGGATTAACACTGCTTGTTGCACCTCATCATGGACTTGAATCATGTTTTTGTCAAACGTTGTTTGATTTAATCCCAGGGGGTAAAACACAATTAAACATCATATCAGAGAAAAGACATCTGAGTGAAAATGACGGGAAAGTAGATAGTCGCTACAGCGATTCGGAATATTCACAAGGAATGTACGTTAATATCGACAGAGTGCAGGATAAACGCCGTATGGTGTCGACACGCAATGGACATAATATGCTTTTTATTCTTGGGCGGGATTCTACAAGCCCGAAAGTATTTCTGCGAAAGGACCCATATGATCTTTTAAACCTGAAGTAATATAGATTATAGGTACAACAAAAGGCTAATAAGGCAAATGCACTCGGATGGAAAAAAGCAAAGCGACGAAGGAGCGGCGCTTTTTGTCGCTAGTGATTTGCGACGTTATACATAAATTATGGATAAACAAACTGAGCTATTTACTTTGCATCGATACTTCATTTGGGCAGACAGAATGCGTGTCCATTTTGATAATACTCTCGAAAATAAAGAAAAAATGGAAAAACAAAGGTTCGATATCGATAGTTTCTTATATATATCCTATTGGTATGGGGGCTTATATGTAGTAATTGAAGGGTGGAAAGAGTTAGCCTTGCAAGACGATGCTGTAAATTCCTTATTAGATTCGCCAAACGTAGGTATTTTAAGAAGATATCGCCATGGCGTTTTCCATTTCCAAAAAGAATATTATGATAAAAGATTTACAGAATTTATGACAGAGGGCCAGAATTGCGTTGTGTGGGTTAGGCAGCTTAGAAAAGCTTTCAGTAATTATTTCTTGGAAAAATTAAATAAAAATGCATAAAAAAATGTTATGGACTTTAATACAATAAATCGTTTTGCTTGGATCTTTTATGACGGGCAGCGTGATAGTAATGTTACATACATATTTGTCGCGAGTACGCCGATTCCTCGTTTAGCCGGGGCTAGCGATATCCTATATATAGGCAAAACTGAGCAGCCGATTTCAAAAAGGTTCAAGCAGGAAACTAGCACAAAGAACTCCCCTAAGAATACACAGCAGACAAATATCCGGATGACGCACATCTTCTCAAAAATTGGACTTAGCGGCTGTAAATGTTTTTATGTGCCGGTGTTGTATTTTAAATTATATGGAAGAGAAATAGATGAGTTTATCGAAAAATTGAAAATATGGGATAAGCAGTTCTTTTTGAAGCATGTGAAGGGCCAGGAGGGAGCGACAATAACAGTGCCAGTGGAAAAATATCTATTGGTAAATTATGCCGATGAACATCTCGAGGTGCCGCCATTAAACAATCGAATGTAAATGCATAACAATGCGCCTAAGCTGACGCAGTAAACTGAGCGGCTTGGCTTAAACGTTATCCCCAGTGCTGGCTCCCGGAGACGCATTTATTTATAGCTGGTTAAAATCTCCATCCTCTATGTCGAAGGCTCCCCTTCCCCAGACCGTCCAGGAAGGGGCTATCGCTAAGAAGGACTATGTGGCAGATATAGCACAGCAAGCTAAATGACTAGAATCGCAAAATCCGCTGATCAATCCTCCCCCATTAAATGAAAAGGGATTGCTTTACCCTAAATAGAATTAGTATTATATCCTTACTGACCAAGGAGTTAAAAAGCATGAAAAAAATTCTTTTATTACTGATTATTTGTGTACTAATATACAGCTGTGGAGGAAATGTGAAAGATATCTACCAATCCCTGCCTGACCAGGTGTTAGACTCGCAGGCTGAGCCAGAAGATGCAGTTTATGACCGGGAGACCCTGTATGATTATATGGATGGTGGAGCCGAGGTTTATCTGGCATTTGATTTTCAGCAGGTCTTTGTCCGCAAGTTTAAACGGACAGGAGAAGATGAGATCATCCTGGATATCTATGACATGGGTTCTCCGGCTGAGGCTTTTGGCGTCTTTTCTTGTGACAGGGAGGATGAGGAAGCCGGGATCGGCCAGGGTTCTGAATACGGCTTTGGTCTGCTGCGGTTTTGGAAGGGCCGCTATTTTGTCTCTGTTATTGCTGCCGGAGATGATCAGGCAGCAAAACCGGCCATATATGAACTGGGCAAATCTGTAGCAGAATTACTGGGCCCTGAAGGGGAAAAACCTGAAATGTTGAAATTCCTTCCGGACAAGGGTTTAATAAAAGACCGGATAAGCTTTTTTCACAGCAATGTAAACCTGAACAACCGCTTCTTTATTGCCAGCGATAATATCCTTAACCTTGACCGCAGCACTGATTGTGTGTTTGCCGAATATGAAGAGAAAGGACAGGAGCCGGTTATATTAATGATCGTCCGTTACCCGGATAAAGCTGCAGCAGATAAAGCTAATGCATCTTTTCGCTTAGGCTATATGCCGGAAGCTAAAGATACCGGCCTGGCAGAGATGGAAAACCGGTTATGGACAATGGTAAAGCAGAAAGAAAATATTGTAGCGATAATCTTTGACGCTCCGGACACAGCCCGGGCTCAAGAGTTGTTTTTAGAGATACATTTTGAATAAAGGGGAACTTTTATGACAAAACTTATAACACGCCGTGATTTTATCCGGGGAAGTGCAGGGGTAGTATTAGGCGCTGCCATAGGATTTTCCGCAGAGCCTGTAAAAAAATCCAGGGTCGTCTTGATCCGCAACCCGGAAGCATTAGATGCTAATTCCCATTTTAATGCTGAAGTTATTCAGGAGATGCTGGATAAAGCGGTTATGGCTCTTTTAGATAAGAACACTCCTGAAAAAGCATTTCAAACGCTGGTCAAAGCAGGCGAGGTTGTAGGAATAAAGAGTAATGTCTGGTCATACTTGCCCACTCCGGCGGAGCTGGAACAAGCCCTTAAGCGCCGTATTGTAGAGGCCGGAGTCAAGGAAGAGGATATAGGTATTGATGACCATGGTGTAAGGGAAAATCCCATATTTAAAAAAGCGACATCTCTTTTTAATGTGCGGCCGATCCGGACCCATTACTTAGCTGGCATGAGCGGCTGTCTGAAGAACTACATCATGTTTGCCCCCTCCCAGCAGGCTTTGCATCCTAACAGCTGTGCTGACCTGGGGACCTGTTATAAGCTGCCCCTGGTCAAAGGCAAAACCCGGCTGAATATCCTCTGCTGCCTTACTCCCCAGTTTCATGGCCGCGGCCCCCATCATTTCAGCCGCCGCTATGTCTGGAACTACGGTGGGATCTTGGTGGGCAAGGATCCGGTTGCTGTTGATGCTGTAGGGCTGGAGCTTATAAAAGCCAAACGCCGGCAGGTCTTGGGCAAATCCCGGGAACTGCCGCCCGTACCAAAGCATATTCAGGTTGCTGACACCAAACATGGGATCGGGATAAGTGATCTAAACAAGATCGAATTGATCAAACTGGGTTGGGACCAGGATATCCTGATATGAATAATCCAGGTTAGGGAGAAGACAGATGAATAATAAAACAAAAAAAGCCTTTTCTGGCATCTTTGTAGTTATTTTAATGATGTTTTCCTGCCGGCTTTTTTCCCAAAAAGAGAAACTGGAATATGTTGATTCCCTGCTCTGGTCTAAAGCCCATGATGTAAAAATCAAGGGTGACTATGCCTATTGTGCTTTTTTAAATGGACTGAAAATTCTGGATATTTCCAATAAACGCAAGCCGGCTGCAGTGTCGCAGCTTTACTTGGGGGGAGGCTATGGTATTGAGATTATAGACACCCTGGCCCTTGTAGCTGCCGGGGAAAAGGGTTTACAGATCGTGGATATAGCCGATGTCAAAATGCCTGATCTAAAAGGGACATATGAAACTCCCGGGGAAGCAAAAGCTGTGGCTGCAGCTGGGAAATATGTGTATGTTGCAGCTGCAGAAGCGGGCCTGCAGATAATTAACATCTCAGATCCGGCAGCCCCTGAGCTTGCAGGCGCCATAGACACACCCGGTTCGGCTGAAAATGTTATTATCAGGGGCGATTATGCCTTTATAGCTGATGGCTCGTCCGGGCTCCAGATTATAAATATAAGCAATCCTTTAGAACCAAAAGCAGAGGGTAGCTATGATACGCCGGACAAAGCAGAGAGAGTGGCGGTTTCCGGTGACTATGCCTATGTAGCTGACGGTTCATCCGGGCTCCAGATTATAAATGTAAGCGTTCCCTCAGAGCCCAAGCTTGCTGCCTCCTTTACTACTTCCGGATATGCTCATGGTGTGGCTGTTGTGGGAGATTATGCTTATATTGGAAACCTGTATGACGGTGCCTTTCAAATCGTTGATATAAGCGATCCCTTGTCTCCGGTTGAGGCTGCTTTTCAGAAATATACCATGTACAACGAGGCCTGGGATGTTACAGTTGAGGGAGAATATGCCTATGTAGTGGACTATTTTTCCGGCGTTCACATTCTTTCAATTGCAGAACCGACCCGGCCAAGGGTAAGAGGGCGGTTTTCAACTCCGGGTTCCATTATTGCCGCGGAGAGGGCAGGAGAATCTCTTTGTGCTGTGGGGGACCTTTCCGGTCTCCAGGTGATCGACCCTATAGATCCTGCTGCCCTGCGTATTGCAGGCGCTACTTCTGTCTTTAGAGGAGTTCACGGGCTGGCAGCAGAAGGGAATTTTGCTTATATCACTGACAGATGGGGAATAAGAATCTATGATTTTTCCGACCCTGCAAAAATAAAGATGATAAAAATGCTTGAAATTCCAGGGGTGACCCGGAATGTTTTAGTGCGGGGAGAATATGCCTATTTGACAGCAGACCATGCCGGTTTTCATATTGTCTCGCTTGCGGATCCGGCTGCGCCTGAGATAACCGGTTCGCTTGAAATGGCAGGATTTGCCTATGGCCTGGATGTAAAGGGCGATTTTGCCTATATCGCTAACAGTGATACCGGTTTTCACATTATTGACATTAAAGACGTTAAAGCGCCTAGCCTTGTTGGGAGCCTTCTGACTCCCGGCCTTGCCTATGGGGTAGCAGTAAGCGGGGATTATGCTTATATAGCTGATGGTGATTCAGGCCTGCAGATTGTGGATGTGAGCAATCCGGCAAAGCCACACATTGTCGCAGATCTTCCCATGGAGGGGTTTGCCAATGGGGTAAAAGTAGCCGGAAACTATGCCTATGTTTCGGATGAATCTTCAGGCCTTAAAAAAATCGATATACGTAATATCAAAGAGCCGCATCTTGTAGCTTCCTTTGATACCCCGGGTGAACCAGCTGGGGTGACCCTTTATGGGGATTACATAATCGTCCCTGATTCCTTTTCCCTGATTATTTTGAAATAGGATAAAGACTTGGACTCTAACAGTTAATTAGGTGTCGAGATAATACAATTAATGTTATAAAGTAGCACTAACATAGAGCAAGATTATTATATAAGCAGCACCTTGCTCCTCTGCCCTCCTGCTTAAAATATTATCTTGACTTACGTGCCGTTATAAGTACAATGTACATATGGTCGAGTTGCGGTTTGAATGGGATGAAAGGAAGAAAAAGGTCAATATAAAAAGACATGGCGTTTCTTTTGATGAAGCGCGTACGATCTTTTACGATGAGAATGCTATACAATTTTTCGATCCAGACCATTCAGAAGATGAAGACCGTTTCATCCTGCTTGGAATGAGTTTTAAACTTCGGATTCTCATAGTCTGCCACTGTTTCCGAAAAAATGAGACAGTCGTTAGAATTATATCGGCCAGGAAGGCGGATAGAGATGAAGAAAATGAGTATTGGAGGCATAGAAGATGAGAGACCATTATGATTTCTCCAAAATGAAAGGGCGTAAAAATCCTTACATCAAGTATCTAAAACAACCAATAACTATGCGGCTGGACCGTGACACTATTTCTTATTTCAAGTCCATGGCGGAGGAAACAAGTATCCCTTATCAGAGTCTTATTAATCTTTATCTTCGTGACTGCGCGGTTCATCAACGGAAACTACACATGAAGTGGCATCCTGAAAGTGCCGAACAAGGCGTTTGAGAGGGGCTAGGCAAAGCCGTCCCCTTTAAGCTTATTTTCCGCCCACAATTAATTCCGAGACCTTGAAGCTGGGGCTGTTGAGCCCACCCCTGATTTCCAGATTATCTGCTACAAGTTCGATGTTTTTCATGAGCTCAAGGGTATTTCCACCCAGAGTAACACCATCCACAGGAAAAGCAAGCTCCCCTTTACTGATCCAGAAACCGGAAGCTCCTACTGAGAAATTCCCGGTGGGAACATCTGTACCGGAGCCCCGTAATCCTTTAACATAAAAACCTTGGTCTATTCCTTTAATGATATTTTCCTCTTTTACATTTCCCTTATTGACTATGACATTTAATAAAGATCCTGAGGGGGTTCCTTTATATACGTACCTCTGGGCAATGGTGTTGACCTTAACCCCGGCCTTGCGTGCGGTGATGGTGTCATAGATAAACATCTTAAGGACACCTTTATCGATCAGAGTATTTTTCCGCGCCAGCTTTCCTTCTCCATCGAAAGTTGTAGATGCAATATGGCGGGGAATAGTAGGATCATCGATCAGGGTAATCTGCTCAGATGCAATGGGCTTATTAAGATAGTCTGTCATAAATGTGGCCTTTTTAAAAACACTGTCTCCATCAAGGGCGGATAAAACTCCAGACCAGAAGGAAGGAGCAGCCCAGCGGCTGAAAACAACCGGTACTTTTTGCGTCTTTACCGGCCTGGCCCCGAGTTTTTCCAGAGCTCGTTTTCCGGCTTCTCTGGCCACATATTCGATATCTTCCAAGTCTTTAAAATGTGCCTTACTGCTGCCGTAATATCCTGACTGCATGTTGTCACCTTCACCTGCAATCACGCCTGTGCCAAAAGTAACAGCCGAGGACTTAGTTCTCCGGGATATGCCTTTTGAGCTGACGAGAAAAACCTCAGATTCTGCATCTCCAAACCAGCCTCCCTCGCTATTTTTTATCCTTTTATCATAGGCAAGGGCGATTTTTTCCACTTTTGTAGCGACCTTGATTTTTTTATTGTTTTCTACCTTAGAGATGGAAGGGTCGTACAGATCCAAATCCCGGGGTTTTCCTTTTTTAAGATCAGGCAGCCCATTCCATGGCTTGGGAGTGGCGATCTGAGAAAGCTGGACTGTTTTTTCTACAAAGTCTTCCAAAGCTTTTTCCGAGAAATCAGAGGTATAGGAAAATCCCAGCTTTTTGTCCTTGAAAACTGTCAGGCCCATACCTTTGGTCATTGATTGTTTAACGGTTTCTACCTTGCCATTTCTGACATTAACCTCGAACTCGCGGTTATTTTCAAGATAGGCTTCCGCCTCATCTGCGCCCAATTTAAGGGCTTTTTTAACGACTGTTTCTGCTATTTTTTTATAATCCATGATCCTCTCCTTTTATCCTCTGACCTTGGCCCCGCCAATAGTGATTTTTGAAACCTTCAGAGTCGGATTGCCATCCGAAACCGGCTTGGACTGGCCGTCTTTCCCGCAGGTGCCTCCTCCCGATATTTCCAGATCGGGACCAACCATGGTGATATTCTTTAACACATCCGGGCCATTACCCATGAGCTGAATCCCTTTTAGAGGGCTTGTGATTTTCCCGTTCTCGATCAGATAGCCCTCGGGGACACTAAAAACAAATCTTCCCGTAGTAGGCGAGACATTTCCGCCCCCGATTTGGCTTATGTAGATGCCTTTTTTAACAGACCTTAAAATATCTTCCGGGTTATCTTTTCCAGCCATAAGATAGGTATTGGTCATCCTGGGAATAGGGTAATGCTGATAGGACTGGCGGCGTCCGCTTCCTGTCGATTTTGTCTTCATAAGCTTGGCATTAAGTTTATCATAGAGGAATCCCTTGCATTTTCCGTCCCGGATAAGGATGTTTTTCTGCCCAGGAGTTCCCTCATCATCTACATTGATGGATCCTCTGGCGCCGGGTATTGTCCCGTCATCAGCTAAAGATACAATCTCAGTGGCTATCATTTCTTCTTTTTTATCCCAGAAACAGGTGGTTTTTTTGCGGGCTCCATCCCCTTCCAGGCTGTGGCCGATAGCTTCATGAAAAAAGGTTCCACACTCTCCTTTGGCCATAACAATCGGGTATTCCCCGGCCGGAGCATCCTCAGCAGGCAGCATTGCCACAGCCATGCGGCCGGCTTCCTCTGCCAGTTCTGTGGCAAGTTCCAGGTTGTAATGTTCATAGCCCAGGGTTCCTCCTTTGTAAGCATAACCGCTGCTTCTCTTCCCTTTTTCCAAAGCACTTACAAAGACGATCAGGCGGGTTAAGGTTTGTACATCATTTACCAGGAGACCTTCAGAATTAGCGATTGTTATTTCGGTATTAGAATCACTGTAGCTTACATACACTTGGCTGATGCTTTTGTTATAATCACGGGCTGTAGAATTAGCTTTCCAAAGAAGTTTTGCTTTCTCAGCAGGGACTATCCTGTCTGGGGATGTTTTGACCATATAATAAGAGGGGATTTTTTGCTTTTTAAGATCAAAATCCGTTTGCTTGGCTTTGCCGGAGGCGATTAGGCCTGCAACCCGGGCTGTCTCTTTAAGTTTATCGAGGCTTAAGTCATCTGAATGGGCATAGCCTGTTTTTTCCCCATGGAGAACGCGGATACCGACTCCCATATCCACTCCTCTCCTGGCAGATGAAATTTTATCTTCATCCAAACCGATATTGTTATTTACGGTGTGCTCTATGTATACTTCAGCAAATTCGCCTCCGTTTTGTTTTGCGATTGCAAGCAGTTCTTTCAGCTCTTCTTGACCTAATTGGGAGTCGCTTAGGGTGGAATGAACTGGATGTGGATATATATTCATAAAACACCTCCAACTATAATATTTTCTAATTTTCTGATCTTACTCATCTTAATATCTCTTAAGCCATAATTGTGATGAGGTCAGGTAAAGTTGAAACTGCAGTGATCCCTTCAGGAACCGGTTGTTGATCATTATTTAACCATATGGATTCGATCTCATATTTTTTGGCACCATAAACATCTGTTTCCAATGAATCGCCGATCATTACTACCTCTGATTTAAGACAGCCCAATTTGCTGATAATGTGCTCAAAGAATTCTTGAGAGGGTTTTTCATAACCGATTTCTTTAAAGCAAAATATATGATCGATAAATTGAGCTAAACCCACTCTGTTTAATGCTTTTCTGATTTGAGTAGAAGATGAATCTTTGGCATTGGTCGCTATATGGCATTTAGCAAAGTTATGCAAATATTCCAGACCTTCATATGCCCCTGCTGCGCGCAGTACTTTATCCCATTTATACATAGGACCTGTTTGGCCCTTGATATCAATCATCAGGGTATTGCCCCAATCGAATAAATAGTGTTTATACATCAAAATTTCCACTAACTATTTTCTATTTTCCGCCTCTACCTCATCTACTCCCGCTAATTAACCACTTCAGGCTCGCCGGTAAACTCAAGCACAACTACTGTATCGATAGGGTCAGGCAGTGTTTCCGGCAGGGAGATAACAGCTTCTTTTTCTGTATAGCCTGTTTTAAGCTGAGCTTCAGGGTTACTTAGAAGATATACTCTTTCTGCCTGGCTCTTCAGGCCGGGCACATGCAGCTTGCCGTCAGCAGGCCAGTCAAATACATGCAGATAAAGTTTTCCCGGTTTGACTGTACAGCGGCCCCAGGCGAGGTTTTCAAACAAGCTGGCTGTAGTACCGTAAATGCTCTCGCTGTTTAGTGTCATCCACTTGCCGATCGCCTCTAATCTATCGATAGAGGGCTGGGGAAACAGGCCTTCGGCTGTAGGGCCGACATTGAGGAGGAAATTGCCGCCTTTGCTGGCGATATCGACCAGTTTACGGATAAGGTCATGGGTGGATTTCCAGTTGTTATCATTTTTGTTGTATCCCCAGTGATCATTCATGGTCATGCATGTTTCCCAGTCATAGCCCAAGCCGGTTGCCGGGATCTCCTGTTCCGGAGTGCCAAAATCCCCGGCAGAAGTGGCAGGATCAAAAGTTCCGGCCATCCCCTCTCTGCCAACGCTTACCCGGTTGTTGACGATAATATCAGGCTGTAGAGAGCGAACAAATTTGTATACATCCTCGCCATAATCCGCATTCCAGGTGTTCTCCCATTCCCCGTCAAACCACAAAACGCCTATTTTGCCGTAATTGGTCACAAGCTCTTTTACCTGGCCTTTCATGTGCTCAACATATCTATCCAGGTCAGCGCCCTCAGAGGACCTGTCCTCCCATTTTCGGCGGGGGAGGTAATCCGGATGGTGCCAGTCCATGATAGAATGATACCAGCACATTTTGATGTCTTGTTTCCGGCACTCTTCGGCAAGTTCTTTCATGATATCACGCTTGAAAGGAGTCGCATCCATGACATCATAATCTGTCAGTTTGGAATCAAAAAGACAAAAGCCGTCATGGTGTTTTGAGGTTATAACGATATATTTCATTCCCGCGTTTTTAGCCATACTTACCCAGGCAGCAGGGTTGAATTTTATGGGATTGAATTGAAGGGCAAATTTTTCATATTCCTTAACAGGGATTTGAGCAGTGGTCAAAATCCATTCAGCATGCTTGGTCTCGCCTTTCCACTCGCCGGCAGGAATTGCATATAATCCCCAATGGATAAACATTCCGAAACGGGCATCCCGCCACCAGGCCATCCGTTCATCTGTCTGGGCTTTGGTCTCCTGGGTCAATTCTGCCTTTCCATTCTCCGCTCCATCAGCCTTTTCCTGCTCTCCCTTACAGGCTGTAAACCCGATTAGAAGAGATAGGAAGACAATAAAGCAAATAAATTTCCCGCAAAAACTCGTTTTTGTCATGATAGACTCCTTTTTAATATATCGTAATAAACAAGAATTCTTTCTACATAACGGACAGGCTCTGTTCCTCTGGCATATCCGTATTTTGCATCCTGATAATACTCCCTGAACCTTAAAAGAGGGAGTACTTGTTTGAGTGATACCCATTTGTAGGGATCGAGTTCTTTTTTTAAAGCTATTTTTTGAGCATCTCTGACGTGATTATAACCTACATTATAGCTGGCAAGAGCAAACAAAATCCTGTCAAAGCCATCGATTTTATCAAACCTGTTATAAAGATGATAAAGATATTTTACGCCGCCTTTTATGCTTTCTTCCGGATCAAGGCGGTTTTTGATTCCCATCTCTAAAGCTGTTTGTTGGGTTATTTGCATTAATCCCCGCACTCCGGTGTAGCTTTTAGCATTGGGTTGAAAATATGACTCCTGATATATTGTAGCTGCTATTAAGAGCCAGTCAAAGCCATATTTTTTAGACTCCTGTATTATCAGAGCTTTATACTTGGGAAGTCTGGTTTCTACCCTTTCTGAAAATTTCTGGAAGTCTAAATAGTCAAAAATATTAATTCCCGCATAGTACCTGTTATAGATTTCGTCAAAAGTTCCGTTTTCTTTGATGATGTTAAAAAAGTTATTGATCTCTTTTAAAAGTTCCGGATGTTCTTTTCTCACGGCCCACCCTAATGATTGTTTATTTGCAATAGGGAAAATCATCCTGGTTTCCGGGTAATAACGCCGGTTTAAAAGAGCTACGTTTGAATCAGCAATTGTTATTTCGATTTCTTTTTCTGCGACCATTCTGATAAGTTCTTCTGTGGGAACTTTTTTATGTAAAACCAGGTTAATATCCAGTTTCTCTTCTGCAAGTTCTTGAAGTTTTTCTTGATATGAGCTTGCTTGCCTTACATGAATTGTCTTTCCGTTTAAATCTTTAAGTTTTCTAATATCATTGTTATCTTTGTGAATAATCACATGCTGTTGAATAGAGAGGTAAGGATTTGAAAAGTCGACAGTCTTTTTTCTGGGTTGTGTGATGGTGAGGCTGGCAGCGACAAAATCTCCTTTTCCCTTATTGAGAGCTGAGGTCATTTTATGCCAGGGGGGAGTTATTACTTTAAGTTTGACTCCCAGGTGTTCTGCGAAAGCTTTGGCAAGTTCATATTCAAAGCCATTTGCAGAGTTTCTGTATGTATAGTAACAGTTGGCGTTATTGCTGGTAATGACAGTGATCTTGCCTGATTTTATTATTTCACTCAGGTTCTTTTTATGAGGGGAACAGCAGGATACTATAATGATAAGCAAAAAAGCTAAAAAAATATACAGATTTTTTTTCATGTCAGCGATATACATTTTTGCGATGTCCAACCTTAACAATCCGGACGGTAAGCTCATCATCTTGAATAGAGTATAGAATGCGATACCGTCCTTGCCTCAGACGATACCTTTCTTGGCCAGTTAATTTTTTGCAACTTGGAAGTCGTGGATTCTTGCCAAGTGATTCGATACGTTCAAGTATCCTTTTCAAGTCTTTATCCGGGATTGATTCAAAATCCTTCCAGACCGATTTCTTGAAAAAGATTTTATATGCGGCCATCTTTTTTAAGTTTCTTGACCATCCGTTCATAGCTGATCAGAGGTTCATCTGCCCTTTCTTCAAAAGCAGCGAGGTCCTCGGCATCCTCGGCAAGAGCCTCTCTTACAGCTTCGTTAATTATCTCTGACATTGAACGGGAGGTTTCGAGGGCTTTAATTCGTAACGCTTGATGAAGGATAGGATCTAGATAAATAGTAGATCGTTTTGATAATGTTGCCATAATGTCGCCTCCTAATATGCAAGTATAACATCATAGCATCATAACGTCTAAACGTCAATAGGAAAGCGAGCATATATTATAAAGTCATTCTTAGGGATGTCATTTCCCATGAATAAAGATCAAACATTTAATCCTATTCCCTTCCTATTGATTAAGCTGAATCTTTTAGTAACAAAGAAGTATGATGTTTTTAAAAATCCTCAAATATTTCTTGAGTTATTATAAAAAGCATTGATAATATATGTTGGGCGGCGAAATTTACTGCAAAACACCGACGGCAAAAAGATCATGGTCAAGATAACACTCTTTATATTCAATATG